>CAYLPT010000188.1:0-75617 GCA_964385645.1 uncultured bacterium | reverse complement strand
GCGATGTGCTGGGGCTGATCGAGCAGGCGGAGGCCGCGCTTGAGGAGGGGGAGGCGGAGAGGCTGGAGCAGAGGCTGCGGGAGGGCCGCTTCGACCTCAACGACTTCCTCCGGGAGCTCCAGCGGCTGGGCAAGATGGGCTCGCTGGAGGGGCTGCTGAACATGATCCCGGGGCTCTCGCGCCTGCGGGGCCGAGCGCCCCTGGAGGTGGACGAAGGGCGGCTGCGCCGCATGAGGGCGATCGTGCAGTCCATGACGCGGGAGGAGCGGCAGCGGCCGGAGATCATAGATGGGAGCAGAAGGCGGCGCATCGCCCGGGGCAGTGGCGCGAGCCGCCAGGAGGTGAACGTACTGCTCAAGCAGTTCCGGCAGATGCGGGAGATGCTGGAGCAGTTCGCCGGCGGCGAAGGGGCCGCTCGGGCATCGAAGATGATGGGCCTGCCGCGGCTTAGGCCCTAGGAGGAAGAAGTGGCAGTTCGCATTCGCTTGCGGCGCATCGGCAAGAGGAAGCAGCCCTACTACCGGGTGGTGGTGGCCGACGCGGGCGCGCCCCGGGACGGGCGGTTCGTGGAGGCGATCGGGCACTACGACCCGCGCGCGGAGCCGCCCCAGGTGTCCGTGGACGGCGAGCGGGCGCTGTGGTGGCTCCGCCGGGGGGCCCAGCCCTCGGACACCGTGCGCGCGCTGCTTGTCCGCGCAGGCGTCTGGGAGCAGTTCGCCGGGCCGGCCGCGGGGGTCGCGCAGCCGTCCGCCGGGCCGGCGCCCATGCCAGCCGCGCCAGAGGGGTCCACTGCTGGGGATACCGCCCCGGAGCCGGAGACGGCCCAGGGGGAGGAACCGAGCGACATCGAGCAGGGGCGCTAGACCCGCTGTGATTGCGGGTGGCGGCCGGCGCGGCTCGCCCGGCCGCTCGCGTCCTGAGGAGTGACCGTTCCGCCAGCGCTGCAAGTACTGGAGGACAGAGGCAGTGGACGAACTGGTTCTCATGGTTGTGAGAGCGCTCGTGGACAAGCCGGAGCAGGTGTCGGTGAACAAGATCGAGGGGGAGCGGAGCATCATCCTGGAGGTGCGCGTGGCCTCAGACGACCTGGGTAAGGTCATCGGCAAGGGGGGCCGGATCGCCAACGCGCTGCGGACCCTGGTCCGCGCGGCGGGCACCAAGGAGCGCAAGAGCATCTGGGTGGACATCAACAAGCTGGGGGAGGCCTCAGGGCGGTCCCCGGACCACCCGGAGGTGAGCAATGGCTAAGGTGACGGTCCGGCGGTCTATCTCAGTCCAGGTGATCGTGACCGAGCGGTTCAAGCAGGAGCTGCAGGAGGAGCTTCAGCAGGCCGCCGACGCCGCCCAGCGCCGGATTGACCAGATGGAGTTCCAGAGCCGCCGCTTTCTCGCCGACCTCCAGCGCACCGATCTCTCCCAGGCGATGAGCGCGCGGCGCCAGATCGAGAGCGAGCGGCGCCGCCACGAGGCCCTCCAGCAGGATATCCAGAGGCAGCTCGAGGAGGCCGCGAAGCTGGAGCTCGGCGCCGAGTATCCCCGCGGCACGCTCGAGGGCTGGGTCGAGGTCGAGGAGGGAGACGATCTCTTCAGGAAGGTCGCGGGCTCCGAGATCGTCGTCAAGGACGGTGTGATCGTGGAGATCCGCGAGGTGTGAGGCCATGGCGGAATCAGGGGAGCCATGGAGCCTGGTCATCGGCCGGGTCGTGGCTCCCTTCGGCACGAAGGGAGCGGTGCGCGTCCGTCCCGAGACCGACTTCCCGGAGCGCTTCCACGACCTCGAGGAGGTCTGCCTCGAGTTCCCCGACGGCCGGGAGGAGGCGCGCCGCGTGCAGGGTGCGCGCATCACCCCCAGGGGCGTTCTGCTATCGCTTGAGGGCTGCCCGGACCGCGACCAGGCGGCCGCCCTCCGGGGCGCCTGGATCAAGGTGCGGGAGAGCGATGCCGTCCCCCTCGGCGAGGGCGAGTACTACGTCCACCAGATCATCGGCCTGCGCGTGGTCACCGAGGAGGGCCGCGACCTCGGCCAGGTGACGGAGGTGATCCGCACCCCGGCCAACGATGTCTACGTGACCCCCGCGGCGATGATCCCCGCCGTCCGCCAAGTGGTGCGCCAGGTGGACCTCGCGGCGGGCAGGATGGTAGTGTCCCTGCCCCTCCCCCTCGAGGGCGAGGGAGGCGATGGTGAGGATTGACATCCTCACCACCTTCCCGGGCATGTTCGCCCCCGTGCTCGAGGAGAGCATCCTCAAGCGCGCCCGGGAGGCCGGAGTGGTCGTCATCTCGGTGCACGACCTGCGCGAGTACACCCATGACCGCCACCGCACCACCGATGATGCGCCCTACGGGGGCGGCGCGGGCATGGTGATGAAGCCCGAGCCCTTCTTTGTGGCGGTGGAGGCGCTTCGGTGCCCGGCCGGGGCGGGGTGCCGGGAGGAGGTGGTGCTGCTGTCGCCGGCGGGCGAGCGGCTGGAGCAGCCCCTCGTGTGGGAGCTTGCCAACCGGGATCACCTGATCCTGCTCTGCGGCCACTACGAGGGGGTGGACGAGCGCGTCCGCCAGCACCTGGCGACCCGCGTCATCTCCATCGGCGACTACGTGCTCACCGGAGGCGAGCTGCCCGCGCTGGTGCTCGCCGACGCCGTGGTCCGCCTGCTGCCGGGCGCGCTCGGAGCGGAGGAGAGCGCCCGCGCCGACTCCTTTGCTGACGGCCTCCTCGAGCACCCCCACTACACCCGCCCTGTCTCCTTCCGGGGGATGGAGGTCCCGGAGGCGTTGCTGTCGGGCCATCACGAGCGCATTCGCCGCTGGCGGCGCAAGGAGTCCCTGCGGCGTACCCGACAACTGCGGCCCGACCTGCTGGCGAAGGCTTGCTTGACGGAGGAGGATCGGCAGCTGCTCGCTGAGCTGGACCAGGAGGAGGGCGAGGCTCAGGGCTGAGGCAGGAGCCAGGAGGCGAACTCGGCAGGGTCGAAGTCCCTCAGGTCCCCGAGGCCCTCGCCGGTGCCGATGAGCTTCACCGGCAGGCCCACCTCCTCGGCGATGGTGATGAGGCTGCCGCCCTTGGCAGTTCCGTCGAGCTTGGTCATCACCACCCCGCTGAGCCCGATCGCCTGCTGGAACTCCCGCGCCTGGATGAGGGCGTTCTGCCCGGTCGTGGCGTCGAGCACCAGCAGCGTCTCGTCCGGGGGCCGGCCCAGCTCGCGGCGGGCCACCCGGTCCACCTTGCGCAGCTCCTCCATCAGGTTGCGCTTGGTGTGCAGCCGGCCCGCCGTGTCCGCGATGACGGCGT
Source organism: uncultured bacterium (assembly GCA_964385645.1). Classification (GTDB taxonomy): domain Bacteria; phylum Armatimonadota; class Hebobacteria; order Hebobacterales; family Hebobacteraceae; genus CAYLPT01. Next base: position 72,328 of record CAYLPT010000188.1, on the reverse strand, counting down.
GCAGGCCCCGAGCGCGCGCGGCGCGGAGGGAGTCGAAGAGCACCGCGGCCGGGTCGCCGCCCGGCTGGTGGCGGACGATCTCCACCCCGAGGCGCTGGGCCCACACCTCGAGCTGCTCGATGGCCGCCGCGCGGAAGGTGTCCGCGGCGGCGAGCAGCACCCGTCGGCCCTGCCCCTCCAACCTGGCCGCGAGCTTCGCGATCGTCGTCGTCTTGCCGGTGCCGTTGACGCCGACGATCAGGAAGAGCAGCGGAGGCTCGGCGGCCTCGCTGGCGAGGGGGGCGGCGTGTCGCGCGAGCAGGCCCGCCAGTTCGTCGCGGAGCGCGCGCCGCACGCCCGACAGATCCCGGATGCGCTCCTCGCGCACCCGCTCCCGCAGGCGTTCGACGAGCCGCGCGGCCACCGCGGTGCTTACATCGGAGGCGATCAGGACCTCCTCCAGCTCCTCGAAGAGCTCTTCGGTCGCCTCGCCCGGGCCGGCGAAGAGGTCCGCGACCCGGCGGAATAGGTTGCGCAGCACCTGTGTCGGCCCGCCGGCCTAGCGGCCGCCCTCTCTGAGATGGTTGAGCAATCCGCCGGCGAGCGCGACCTCTCGCTGGCGGGGAGTGAGCGAGCAAGCTGCCTCGAAGCGCGTTCCCCGGGTGGTGTTCCGCACCTCCAGGGGCCGACCGGCGGCCAGCCGCGCCCGCACATCCGGGATCTCCAGCTCGTCCCCCTGCCCGACCTCCGCGCCCGCGGGGACCTCTAGCGGCAAGATGCCGAAGTTCACCAGGTTCGCGTGATGGATGCGGGCGAAGGAGCGCGCCAGCACCGCCTGCACGCCGAGGGCCATCGGCGCCAGCGCGGCGTGCTCCCGGCTGGAGCCTTGCCCGTAGTTCGCGCCCCCCACGATGAAGCCTCCACCGGCCTCCCGGGCGCGGTCGGCGAAGCTGGGGTCGAGCCGGGAGAAGACGAAACGCGAGATAGCCGGGATGTTCGACCGCAGGGGCAGGATGTGCGCGCCCGCGGGCATGATATCATCGGTCGTGATGTTGTCTCCCACCGCCAGCAGCACTCTTCCCCGCAGCCCCTCGGGCAGTGGCCCCCGCCCGGGGACGGGCGCGATGTTCGGTCCCCGGATGACCTCCACTTCGTGGGGACCGTCGGCCGGGGGCAGCACCATCGCATCGTCCACGAAGAAGCGCTCGGGGGCCGGCACCGCGATGGGCTCGCCGAGCTCCCGCGGGTCGGCGATCTCGCCCGCGAGCGCCGAGGCCGCGCACACCTGAGGGCTGGCCAGGTAGGCCTGTGCGTCCCGGGTGCCGGTGCGCCCCTCGAAGTTGCGGTTGAAGCTGCGCAGGGTCACGCCCCCTGAGGGCGGCGCCTGCCCCATGCCGATGCAGGGCCCGCAGGAAGCCTCCAGGATGCGTGCCCCGGCCGCGATGAGCGCGGCCAGCGCGCCGTTCGCAGCCAGCATCTGGAGCACCTGTCGGGACCCGGGCGCGATGACCAGGCTCACCCGGGGATGGACGCGCTTGCCCTGGAGCATGCGGGCGACGGCCATCAGGTCCTCGAAGGAGGAGTTTGTGCAGCTCCCGATCGCCACCTGGTCCACCTTCACGCCCCGCAGCTGCGACACCGGGGCCACATTGTCCGGGCTGTGGGGCCGGGCGACCAGCGGCTCCAGCCCGCCCAGGTCGAGCTCCAGCTCCTCGTCGTACTCCGCCCCTGGGTCGGCCTGCAGGGGCGCCCAGGCCTGCTCCCGCTGCTGCGCGCGCAGGAAGGCGCGGGTCTGCTCGTCGCTGGGGAAGAGGGAGCTGGTCGCGCCCAGCTCCGCGCCCATGTTCGTGATCGTCGCCCGCTCGGGGATGCGCAGCCTACCCAGCGCCTCGCCGCCGTATTCCAGGATGCGGCCCACGCCGCCGCGCACGGTGAGCCGCCGCAGGAGCTCGAGGATGACGTCCTTGGCGGTGACCCAGGGGGGCAGCTCGCCCCGCAGGCGCACCAGCATCACCCGCGGCATGGCCAGGTAGAAGGGGTGGCCGGCCATCGCCGCGGCGACGTCGAGGCCGCCGGCGCCGATGGCGAGCATGCCCAGCCCACCGCAGGTGGGGGTGTGGCTGTCAGAGCCCAGCAGCGTCTGGCCGGGGACGCCGAAGCGCTCCAGGTGCACCTGATGGCAGATGCCGTTGCCGGGCCGGGAGAAGTGGGCCCCGTACTTGGCGGCCGCGCTCTGCAGGTAGCGGTGGTCGTCGGCGCTCTCAAAGCCGGTCTGGAGCATGTTGTGGTCAACATAGCTGACCGACAGCCGAGTGCGCACCCGGGGTATGCCGAGGGCCTCGAACTGCAGGAACGCCATCGTGCCCGTGACATCCTGGGTCAGGGTCTGGTCAATGGTGAGCGCGATCTCGGCCCCGGGCTCCATGACCCCGGAGGCCAGATGAGCTGCGATGATCTTGCGGGCCAGGCTCTCGGCCATGTGGCGATCACCTCGGGGGAGGGTGTGCGCGCCGGCGCAGAGTGTCTTCCGGCCGGCGCGCCGGCACTCCTGCTCTCAGGATACCCCGCCGTAGCGGCGGCCGTCCGGGCTGAGCTTCGAGAGATCCTGGAGCACTGCCCCCAGGCCGAGTGCCACCGCGTGTGCCGGCTCTCGCGCGCGCACCACGGGTACGCCCAGGCGCTCGCGCATGATCTGGGGCACGCCCTGGAGGAGGGCCGTCCCGCCCATGAGCAGGATGCCGTTCGTGCGCATGTCGAGGCGCTGCTCGGTGGGCGCCTCCGCGATGCACCAGTGTATCTCGTTGATGATGGGAGACAGCGCCTTCGCCAGCAGGTCGGGGATGCCGTCGAGGGTGACCTCGAGGTTGCGGAACAGGTCCCCGTACACCTGCCCCCCGCCCACCGTCACCCGGCTGCGGGCCATCTGGGGGAGCACCGCGCCCACCCGGAGCTTCATCTGCTCCGCGGTGACCGCGGAGAGGCTGAGCCCGTAGCGGTTGAGGATCATCTTGCGGATGGCCTCATCCAGGTCGCGGCCCCCGAAGCGCAGGTTGCGTCCCCACACCGTCTGGCCCTGCACGACCACGCCGAACTCGGTCACGCCGCCGCCGATGCTCACCGCCAGTCGCGCCCCCCGGTCGGTGGGCGCGAGCCCGGCGCCGATGGCCCCCGCGAGCACGCTGTCCACCAGGCGGACGCGGCGCGCGCCCGCGCTCTGCGCGGCATGCACCAGGGCGGCCTGCTCGACCGGGGTGGCGCCGGTAGTGAGCGCGGCCAGCAGCCGGGGCATGAACAGGCGCCGCCGGCCCACCGCGCGGCCGACGAAGATCCGTATCATCTGCGCGGCCGCCGCGTGGTCGGCCACCACCCCGGCCCGCACGGGCAACACGATGCGGGCGTCGGCCGATCCGTGGTCGGCGATGGCCTTCGCCTCCTCGCCGACGGCCAGCACCTGCGTGCCGTCCAGCGAGTAGGCGATCACGGACGGCTCGGCGAGGACGATTCCCACCCCGCGCTGATAGATCCGGGTGGAGCACGTCCCCACGTCCAACCCGAGATCGAGGTTCCAGCCGAGCATGTGAGATCAGCCGTCGGCCGCCCCCGCCCCTCCCTCAGGCTCGGGCGGCCCGGGCGGCTGCGTCGTCGTCAGGGCGATCAGGTGGGGGAGCACGTCCTCCACCGATCTCACCCGGGGGAGCCGCTGGGTCCGGTACGCCCGCAGCAGGAGGTTCCGACGGCGGTGGCACTCGTTGTCGAACGCCTGCCAGTCCACGCGCCCTCCCTCGCTCTCCTCCCTCTCCAGTTTCTGCCTCCGCCGCTCCACCTCTTCCTCGAACTTCTCCAGGTGGTGCAGGAAACCGAGCTGATAAGCGAGCTCCGAGCGCCCGCGGCCCTCGCTGCCCATCACGCGCATCGCCTCAAGGTGGTGCTCGATCAGCCAACCGGCCGCGACCGCCGCCGCCTCTCCTTCTTCCATGAACACGCGTGAGCGCAGCGAGTAATGCTGGTCGGACACGTACTGGTAGCGGCGGTGCAGCACCCACCGCAGGGTCGCGCCTGTCTCCGCCGACAGCGCCTCCCGCGCCACGAGCGCCGAGATATCGTCCTCCGCGCGGTCCATCTCTTTCGCCAGCTCCGCAAAGCGCGCTCGGCTCAAGATGCGGTTCGAGGAATGGTCGAGCAGCGCGTGCCAGAGGGTGACCAGTCGGGCCCACTCGGCGGTGTCTCGCACTGCGGCCGGATCGGCGGCGCGGGCGTCCGCCCCCAGCGACAGCAGGAGTGCCAGCGCGGCGGCGAGGGCGAGCGGGCGGCCCGCGCCGGCGCGCGTGCAGGCCCCGGGCATGTCAGCTGTTGCCCCCATGTGAGGAGGATTAGCCGCCCGCGCGTGCACCCCTGCCAACGATCACTGGGGCGTCCGGCGGTGGGTCAGGGTCCACACCAGGGCGTCCTCGGGCACGACCTCGAGCCCGGCGCTGGCGGCGATGCGCCGCAGCACCTCCCCCGGCTCGCCCGCGGGCATCTCCCCCACCACCCCCCGGTCGAGGGGCTGCTCGGCGAGCACCACCAGCCCGGTCAGCGCGCTGAGGTCGGCAAGCACCTCCCGCAGCGGGACGTTGTCATACCTGGCGCGCGGCGCCGCGGCAGCGATCTCCCCAAGGCGCGCGAGGGTGGGCACGAAGAGGATGTAGTCGCGGGAGGCCTCGGCGGCCTCGATCGAGAGCGGCAGGGCCGTCGGTCCCTGGCCGATATGCTCGGCGGGCACTACCAGCGCGCCCGCCTCGGCCGGGCGGCCCCGCCAGAGCAGCCGAGGCCCCGCCGCCGTCCTCAGATGCACCGCCACCTCCCTCACCCCCTGGTCGGCCGCCAGCCGCAGCCCCAGCGCGAGCCGGCCGTCCTGCCTCACCGCCACCGCGCGCGCAGACACCGGCGGCCCACTCGGCAGCGCACACACCGCGCCCTCGCAGATCGCCGCCCCGGCGACAGCGGCCTCACCGCCCGCTGCGCGGTCAGGCGCTCCTGGGGGCCCTGGCGGCCCCGCGCCACCCAGAACGCGACTCCCGGGGGCCGGGGCGCTGTCCCGGACTGAGGCCCGGTAACTCATCTCGGGCCCAGGCCGCTCGCCGGCGGCCTGCATCGGCGCCGCGGCGTCCGGGATGGCGAGCGATTGCTCGCGCGGCGCGCCCCCGGGCGGGGCCGCGGGCTCTGGGGCCCGCGCCACCCGGAGGCGTCCCGGCGCCGCTGCCCCGCGACCCCCCGCGCCCGCCCGGCCGGCAGCTGCCGTCCTGGGCCCAGGGGCGGCCGGCGTCAGGGTGTGGGAGGCCGGCGGCTGGCGGAGCGCGAAGGCGACGACCACGAGGGCCGCGGTCACCGCTACGGGGAGCGCGATGCGGGTCCAGAACTGTCGCGGCAGCGCCGGCGGGGGAGATGCTCTCGCCGCGGCGGCCGCGACGGCCCGCCGGACATCCGAGGGCAAGTGCGCGGGCGCGTCCGCAGGGCCGATCTCGCGGAGGCGACGGATGATCAGGCGAAGGTCGGCCAGCTCCGCCGAGCAGCGCGCGCAGGAGGCGAGGTGCCGCTCCAGCGGCGCCCCCTCACGCGGGTCGAGCGCTCCCTCGGCATACTGGGGGAGGCGCTCTCGCAGGTGGCGGCACTCTCTCGGTGGGGGATTGGCCATATCACACTCACGGATTAGACGGGCTCACTCTCGGAGAAGTTCCAGGTGCGGCGCGAGGAGGTCCCTTAGCGCCAGGCGGGCCCGGCTCAGGCGCGACTTGACGGTGCCGACGCGAGCGCCCGTGATGCGCGCGATGTCCTCATAGCTGAAGCCCTGAAGATCGTAGAGCACCAGCACCGCGCGCTGATGCTCGGGCAGACGCTGGATCGCCTCGAGGATCACCCGACGGCGCTGCTGCAGTATCGCCCCCTCCTCCGGCGACTCGCGCCGGGGCGGGAGCCCCTCGCCGGGGGGCCGGTCGAGGTCCGGGGCGGGGTCCTCTCCTGTGGCCAGCTCCGATACCGAGAGCGGGGCGCGCCTGCGCCGCCGCGCCGCGTCGCAGGCCACGTTGAGCGCCACCCGGTACAGCCAGGTCGAGAAGGCGGCCTGGCCCCGGAAGCGCGGCAGCGCCGCGTAGGCCCGCAGGAACGCCTCCTGGACGCAGTCCTCGGCCTCCTCCCGGGACCCTGTGATGCGCAGGGCCAGGTTGTACACCTGGGGCGAGTACTCCTCCACCAGCGCATCGAAGGCGGCGTGGTCCCCCGCGCGGGCCCGCCGCACGAGCTGGGCCACCTGGCCTGCCTTGGCCTCCTCGGCGTGCATCGGCTCCCCTTGCTCGGCCTGCCTCCGGCCCATTATAGCCTCTCGGTGCTGAGTGTCAATTCGGCCCCCTACCGACCCGGCCCGGCAGGATTCACAGCCCTTCGCAGCGCAGGTCTGCGAGGTGAGCCGCGCCGGCAGCGGCCCCGGCCGCGGGCCTTGATGGCAGGCGCCGTCTTGCTGGCGACCGCCGGGAGGGATGATCGTATGGAGATCGCAGAGTTCCAGCGGCTGATCGAGCGCATCTACTATCAGAAGGACCGCGCCCGCGGCCTCGATGGGACCTTCCGCTGGTTCGTCGAGGAGGTCGGCGAGCTGGCGCGGGCGATCCGCGAGGGTGACGCCGGCGAGCGGGCGGAGGAGTTCGCCGACGTGCTGGCGTGGGTGTCCACCCTGGCAAGCATCTGCGGGGTGGAGCTGGCGGAGGCGGCGCGCAAGTACGAGCTGGGGTGCCCGAAGTGCCAGGAGACGCCGTGCGGCTGTGGGTGAGCCAGCCGGCTCAGTGGACCGTGGTCTCGTCAGGGGGGACGATGGTGGCGTCGAGGGAGAGCCTGGCCTCCTGCGCCCGGCGCTCCGAGTCGAGTCTCTCCAGCAGCTCGTTGTCAATGTGGATGGGCGCCTCGGTGCGGAGGGCGACCGCAATGGCGTCGCTGGGCCGGCAGTCTATGCGCTTCGTGCGCCCGTTGGCGCGCAGGCGCAGCTCGGCGTAGTAGGTCTCCCCCCTCATGTCGCTGATGACCACGCGCTCGACCTGAGCATCAAGCTGGTCCAGGATGAGGACGATCAGGTCGTGGGTGAAGGGCCGGGGCGGGCGCTGCCCCTCGAGCTGCATGCTGATCGCCGTCGCCTCGCTCAGCCCGACCCAGATGAACACCGCGCGCTGGCCCCCGGTCTCCCGAAGCACCACCACCGGGCTTCCCCGCCAGTCCACGGCCACCCCTTCCACCTTGAGCTGCACGGTCTTCACGGCGCGCTCCCACGCGACCTTCGCTGCCCGACTCCTCCGGCCCTCGACGCCGGGGGCTGCGTCTAGAGTAGCGGCGCGCCCGGCAAAAGTCAATCACCGGTCCGCCCTGCCCGCGCGCCTGTTCGGCCAGGGGGCGAAGGGCCCTCGAGGCATGGCTTGACAGGGCCCCGAGCGGCCAGTATGATACCGTGGCAAGGGCTCCTGCCGGTTCCGCTGCCAAGGCGAGGCGCAAGCCTCGTTGGTTTTTTTGCCGTCGGAAGCGAGGGCGCATGGCCAACGACCGCAGGCCGCCGTTGCGGGACCCCGCGCTGCTGGGAGGGCTGGGGCTCGTGCTGGGGGCCACGACTGTCGGTGGGGCGTTGCTGGGCTACTACTGTGATGGGAGATGGGGCACGGGGCCGTGGCTCACGTTCCTGGGGACACTGCTGGGGACCGCGGTGGGATTCGCGGAGCTGCTGAGGGCGCTGCGACGACTAGCACGCGACTGAGGACGCCTGGACGGTGAGCAGCAGACACGCGGACGAGCTCGAGGGCGCGGACGAGGGGGCGCTGGCGCGCCTGCATCATCGGTCGGTGCTGCTCGGGCTGGTCCTGGTCGCTGCGCTCGCCCCCCTCGGCCGCTCCCATTCTCTGGGCGCAGCCCTCGGCGCCGCTGTGGGGCTGGGCCTGTTCGGGCTCGACATCGCGGTGGTCAGGGGCTGGCTGGCGCGCCCCGGACGCCCCCACATCCCCCTCGGGCACGGCCTGCTCTGGCTGCTCAGGTGGCCGGCCGCGGCCTTGGTGCTCTGGTGGCCGCTGCGAGGGGGGGTGGTCTCGCCGGCCGGGGTCTGCCTGGGTGCGGGCCTGGTGCCGGCGGCGGCGACGTGGGCGGCACTGGCGTGTCTGCTCGCGGCGCACCGGGCGAAGACGATGGCAGGGGAGAGGTAACCGTGCTGCGGCGGCCTCTTCGCCACACGGTGGCGTTGGCGATGGCCTCTCTGGGGAGCTCCTCCGCCGCCCTTGCGGCGGGCTTCGAGGAGGTCTACGAGGCGACTTGGCTGAGCTGGCTGTCATCGGTGCGAGTGGCGGGGGAGCCTCTGCTCAGGAGCCGCGCCGCGCTCGCCTTCGCATGGTCGCTGGCGGCGGCGCTGGTGCTCGTGGTGCTGAGCGCGCTAGGCGCCCGCCGGCCCTCCCTGCGGCCGCGAGGGCTTCAGACGCTCCTGGAGCTGCTCGTGGGCGCGCTGAGGACCCTGGTTCTGAGCATCACTGGGCCCGAGGGGCTGGGCTATGTGCCCTTCGTCGGCTCCCTGTTCATCTACATCTTCCTCATGAACCTCTTCGGCCTCGTGCCGGGCTTCATGGCTCCGACCTCGAACCTCACCATCACCGCCGCGCTCGCGCTCGTCGTGTTCCTGGTCGTGCAGGGTTGCGGGTTCCGGCGCTACGGGGTCGGATACCTTGGCTACTTCGTGGAAGGTGTGCCCCTGCGCCCCGCCTACCTTCCCCTGCTGCCCTTCGTGTTCTGCATCCACCTCATCGGGGAGCTGTGCCGGCCCGTGACGCTCTCGCTCCGCCTCTTCGGCAACATGATGGCCGAGCACGCGGTCGTCTTCATACTGCTGGGGCTCGCTGCCGGGCTGGCGCGGCGCTACTGGGTCTTCCTGCCGGTTCAGCTGCCGAACCTGCTGCTGGGGATGGTCGTGGCGTTCGCACAGGCCCTGGTCTTCTCGACGCTCGCGACGGTATACCTCGGCGGGGTATTGGGGCATGGGGAGCGTCGGGAGGCGGCGGGGGACTCCGCCCCACAGAAAGCGCTTGCTGGGTAAGGAGAAGGAGATGCTCTATCTGTTCGGGCTGGCCCTGGTCTCGGGGGGCACGGTCGCGGTAGCAGCCGTCGCCGGCAGCATAGCTCAGGGCCGCGCGGTGGTCGCGGCGCTCGAGGCGACGGGGCGGCAACCGGAGGCGGGCGGCCGGCTGTTCACCCTGCTGATCCTGGGCCTTGCGTTCATCGAGTCCATGATCATCTACGCCTTGGTCCTGGGCCTGTTGCTGTCCGCCAAACTGCCGCCCGCGGCGGAGGCGCTCAGGGCGCTGGGCGGCCGCTGAGCACGGAGCACGGGAGCCGGCGCGATGGAACCAACCCTCAGTCCGCTCGAGATAGACCCCTATGTCCTCGCGCTCCAGGTGCTCGGCTTCGCGCTCCTCTACCTGGTGCTCAAGCGGCTCCTGTTCGGCCCGCTGCTGAGCGTCATGCGCCGTCGAGAGCGCCAGATTGACGCCGCCTTCGCGGCCGGCGAGGAGGCCAAGCGCCAGCTCGCCGCCATTGAGGCTGAGAGGGCGAAGGTGCTCGCGCAGGCCCAAGAGGAGGCCCGTGAACAACTCCGCCGCGCGATCCGGGAGGCCGAGCAGGCGCGCGCGCAGATCCTACAGGAAGCCCGTGAAGACGGGCAGCGGCTGCGCGAGCGAGCGCGGGCGGCCATCGCCCTGGAGCGCGCGCGCGCCACCGCCGAGCTGCGCCGCCGAGTGGTGGATCTGGCCCTGCTCGCCGCCAGCCGCGCGGTGCTCCAGCGCCTCGACGAGCAGCAGCACCGCCAGGCCGTGGACGACTTCATCGCCAGCCTGGAGCAGGAGCCGTGACAGACCGTCGCGCCGCCTCCCGCTACGCCGAGGCCCTCCTTGACCTGGCGGCCGAGCGGGGGGAGGTGGCCCGGGTGCGGGGCGAGCTGGCCCAGCTAGTGCGCCTGGCGCAGGTCGCGCCGGAGCTTTCGCTCGCGCTGACGCGGCCGGAGGTGCCCCTCGCACGGAGGGTGGAGCTGGCACGGGCGGCCTTGGAGGGCGCGTTCAGCGACCTGTTGGTGGGCCTGGTGTGCGCCCTGGTGCGGCATGGGCGGGGCGAGGAGCTGGCGAGCGTCGCGGAGCGCTTCGGCGAGCTGGCCGACGCCCGAGCGGGGCTGCTGCGGGCGGAGGCGCTCACTGCAGTGCCCCTCACCGCCCAGCAGCGCCGCCGACTCGCGGCGGCGCTCGCGCGGATGACGGGCATGCGGATCGAGCTCGAGGCCCGGGTGGATGCCAGCGTGCTGGCGGGCGTGGTGGTGCGGGTGGGCGACCGGCTCGTGGACGGCAGCGCGGCTGGGCGGCTGGCGCGCCTGCGGGAGAGGCTGGTCGGCGCGCAGGGGTCCGGGCGGTGAGCATCCGGCCCGACGAGGTGAGCGCGGTCCTCCGCGAGGAGATCGAGAGGCTCGGCGTCGAGCCAGAGGTGCGCTCGGTCGGTCGGGTCCTCCAGGTCGGTGACGGGGTCGCCCGCGTCTATGGGCTGCACGATGCCATGATGGGGGAGATGATCGAGTTCGCCGGCGGCATCTATGGGCTGGCCCACAACCTCGAGGAGGACAACGTCGGGTGCATACTGCTGGGGCAGGACCGCGATGTGAAGGAGGGCGACCTCGCCAAGACGACGGGGCGCATCGTGCAGGTGCCGGTGGGGGAGCCCCTCATCGGGCGAGTGGTGAACGCGCTCGGGCAGCCCCTGGACGACCGGGGGCCCATATCCGCCCGCGAGTTTCGCCCCCTGGAGGCGCGCGCGCCCGGGGTGGCGGAGCGTCAGCCGGTCAACGAGCCGCTCCAGACCGGCCTGAAGGCGGTGGACGCTATCACGCCCCTGGGCCGGGGGCAGCGGGAGCTCATCGTGGGCGACCGCCAGACGGGCAAGACGGCGATCGCCGTAGACACCATCATCAACCAGCGCGGCCAGGGCTGCTACTGCATCTACGTGGCCATCGGGCAGCGGCTGGCCGCGGTGGCGCGGCTCGCGCACGTGCTGGAGCAGCACGGCGCGATGGACTACACCACCATCGTCGTCGCCGCGGCGAGCGACCCCGCCGCCCAGCAGTACCTCGCGCCCTTCGCCGGCTGCTCCATCGGGGAGTACTTCCGCGACCGCGGCGAACACGCGCTGGTCATCTACGACGACCTCACTAAGCACGCCCACGCCTACCGCCAGATCAGCCTGCTGCTCCGCCGGCCCCCGGGTCGGGAGGCCTTCCCCGGAGACATCTTCTACCTCCACGCCCACCTGCTCGAGCGGGCCGCGAAGTTGAGCGATGCGCGGGGCGGAGGCTCCCTCACCGCGCTCTGCGTCGTCGAGACCCAGGAGGGCGACTACTCAGCCTACATCCCCACCAACATCATCTCCATCACGGACGGACAGATCTACCTCGAGTCCGATCTGTTCTTCGCCGGCCTGCGGCCCGCCATGAACGTGGGCCTGTCGGTGTCCCGCGTCGGGGGGGCGGCCCAGGCGCCGGCCATGAAGCGGGTGGCGGGGATGCTTCGGCTCGAGCTCGCCTACTACCAGGAGCTGCACGCCTTCTCCCAGTTCGCCGCCGAGCTGGAGCCGGCCACCCGCGAGCAGCTAGCCCACGGCGATCGCATGATGGAGCTGCTCAAGCAACCTCAGTATGCGCCCATGCCTCTCGCCGAGCAGGTGGTCGCGATCTACGCGGGCACCCAGGGCTACCTCGACGACGTAGCCATCGAGCAGGTGCAGAGCTTCGTCGCCGGTCTGCTCGCCTTCGTCCGAGAGGAGCGCCCCGGTGTCTTGTCTCGCATCCAGGCAACCGGGGACCTGGACGACGAGATTGAGCGCGGCCTGAGGGACGCCATCGAGGAGTACCGGGGCCGCGCGCCGGCAGGCCAACGCCGCGGGGAGGCCGCCTGATGTCGCTGCGGGACATCAGGCAACACATCCGCACCGTCCGCGGACTCGAGCAGACCTGCCGGGCGATGAAGACGGTGGCCTCCATCCGGCTTCGCCGCGCGGAGGAGCGCCTGCGGGCGACGCGCCCCTACCGGCGACGCCTGCGGGCGCTCGTGGGCCGGGTGGTGGCGACGACGCGCGACCATCCCTTCCTCGCCTGGCCGGCGGGTGGGCGGACCATGCTCGTCGTGGTGGCCGGCGACCGCGGCCTCGCCGGCGGCTACAGCGCCAACGTCGTGCGACGAGCGGTGGCGGAGGCTCCGCCGGAGGAGGCTGTGGTGGTGGCAGTGGGCAGAAGAGCGCTGCAGCGAATGCGGGAGCGCGGCTACGAGGTCGTTGACCAGGTGGCGCCCGTGGGGCCGCGACCTGATGCCGCGGCCATCGCCCAGGCCGCGTGCCGGATTGGCGAGCGCTTCCGGCGCGGGGAGCTTGAGCGAGTCGTGGTAGTCTACACGGAGTTCCTGGGGGAGATGCGCTCGCGGCTGAGGGCGGATGAGCTCCTGCCAGTCACTCTGGAGGCGCAGTACTTGCCGCCCTACATCATCTTCGAGCCGCCGGCGCCGGCGCTCCTGGAGGGGCTCCTATCGCGCTACCTGCGGAGCGAGCTCCTGGGGGTCGTGCTGGAGGCCTCGGCCAGCGAGCAGGCGGCGCGGGTGTTGGCCATGACCGAGGCCACGGAGAACGCGGAGCGCATGGCGCGGGAGCTGACCCTCAGCTATCACAAGGCTCGGCAGGCGGCGATCACGGAGGAGCTGATGGAGGTCATCGGCGCCGCCGAGGGCGCGGGGGCAGGCTGAACCATGGCCGGGGAGCGCTCCCAGGGTACCGTCGTGCAGGTGGTGGGGCCGGTCGTGGACGCGCGCTTCCCGGCCGACGCGCTGCCGGAGATCCGGGACGCCCTCGAGGTGACCCTCACCCGCGGCGGGGAGACTCAGCGGCTGGTGCTCGAGGTGGCCCAGCACCTGGGCAACGAGACGGTGAGGTGTGTGGCGATGGCGCCGACGGAGGGGCTGGTGCGGGGGATGGCCGTGCGCAACACGGGCGCGCCCATCACCGTGCCGGTGGGCCCGGCGGTGCTCGGGCGCGTGCTGAACGTGCTCGGCGACCCCATTGACGGGCTCGGACCCGTGGAGACCGAGGAGCGCCTGGCGATCCATCGGCCCCCGCCTGGCTTCGAGGACCAGGAGGTGAGGACCGAGATCTACGAGACCGGCTTCAAGGTGGTGGACCTGCTCGCGCCCTACCCGCGAGGGGGCAAGGTGGGGCTCTTCGGCGGCGCGGGGGTGGGCAAGACGGTGCTGCTGACCGAGCTGATCCACAACATGGCCAAGCAGCACGGCGGCATCTCGGTGTTCGCGGGTGTGGGGGAGCGCACGCGCGAGGGCAACGACCTGTGGCTGACGATGAGGGAGACGGGGGTGATCGCCCGCGCCGCTCTGGTGTTCGGGCAGATGAACGAGCCGCCCGGGGCCAGGCTGCGGGCGCCCCTCACGGCGCTCACGCTGGCCGAGCACTTCCGCGATGTGCAGGGACAGGACGTGCTGCTGTTCATTGACAACATCTTCCGGTTCGTGCAGGCGGGCTCCGAGGTATCCGCGCTGCTGGGGCGGATGCCCTCGGCCGTGGGCTACCAGCCGACCCTGGCCTACGAGATGGGCGCGCTCCAGGAGCGCATCACCTCCACCCGGCGCGGCTCGATCACCTCCCTGCAGGCCATCTACGTGCCCGCCGACGACATCACCGACCCGGCCCCCGCAGCCGCGATGGCCCACCTGGATGCGACCACGGTGCTCGATCGCCGCATCTCCGAGCGCGGCATCTACCCGGCCGTGGACCCGCTGCGCTCGACCTCCCGCATCCTCGACCCGGCGGTGGTGGGCGCGGAGCACTACGCGGTCGCCCGGCGCGTGCAGGGCGTCCTCCAGCGCTACCGAGATCTGCAGGACATCATCGCCATCCTCGGCGTGCAGGACCTGTCGGACGAGGACCGCCTGATCGTGGCGCGGGCGCGCCGGATCGAGCGCTTCCTGTCCCAGCCCTTCTTCGTCGCCGAGCCCTTCACCGGCCGGCCCGGCCGCTATGTGCCGCTGCGGGAGACCATCCGCGGGCTGAAGGAGATCGTGGACGGACAGCACGACAACCTGCCCGAGCGGGCCTTCTACATGGTGGGGGGCATAGAGGAGGCGGTGGAGCGGGCGCAGCAGATGTCGCGGAGCGAGGGCCATGCCGCCGCCCTATGAGCTAGCCATCATCGCGCCTGACCGGGTGGTGCTCGAGACGCGAGTGGTCAGCCTCGTCGCCCCGGGCCGAGAGGGCACCTTCGGCGTACTGGCGCGGCACGCGCCCCTGGTGGCCGAGTTGGCGCCCGGGGAGATCGTGGTGCGCGATGGCGATGGAAGGGAGGCGTACTACGCGGTCTCGCGCGGGTTTCTCGAGGTGACGTGGGAGGGGGTCACGGTGCTGGTGGATGCGGCGGAGGAGGCAGGCGAGGTGGACCTGGCGCGGGCGGAGGCGGCGAGGGAGCGTGCGGAGCGCAGGCTCGAATCGGGCGGGCCCGAGGTGGACCTGGCGCGGGCGGAGGCCGCCCTGCGGCGCGCGCTCAACCGGCTGCGGGTCGCCCGCAGGCACGGGAGGTCGGCTTGAGCAGGCCCGAGCGCACAGGAGCGACGACGCCCGCGCAGTCGGCGGCAGCAGGCTGGCGGATCGCCGGCGGTCGGCCTCTGCACGGCCGGGTGCGCGTCTCCGGGAGCAAGAACGGCTCCCTGCCGACGCTGGCCGCCGCGCTCCTGCTGGACGGCGAGACGACCCTCTACAACGTGCCCCGCATCGCCGACGTAGACACCATGCTGGCGCTGCTGCGGGCCTTCGGCCTCGAGGTCGGAGAGACGCCCGACGGCGGCCTGCGAATCGTCAACCGGGGGCTGACCACCCACCGCGCCCCGGCCGACCTGGTGAGGCTCATGCGCGCCTCACACTACCTGCTTGCCCCCATCGTCGCGCGCCTGGGGTGTGTCGAAGTCCCGCTGCCAGGTGGGTGCGACATCGGCGAGCGGCCGGTGGACTACATCCTCTCCGGGCTGGAGGCCCTCGGCCTCGAGGCGCGGGCCCGCAAGGGCCGGATCGAGGCCTGGGCGAAGGAGCTGGTTGGGGGCCGGGTGGCGCTCGACCCCCGCTACCGGAGTCCAGGGGCGACCTTCAGCTTGCTCATGGCGGCCGCGCTGGCCAGAGGCACGACACTGATCGAGGGCGCCTCGGAGGAGCCGGACGTGGTCTCCTTCTGCTCCTTCCTGCGCGCCGCCGGGGCGCGCATCGAGGGGGTGGGCGGGCCGAGCCTGGTCGTCCACGGCGTCCCCTCCCTCGCGGGGACCGCGCACGCCGTGAACGGCGACCGGCTTGAGGCCGGCACGCTGCTGTGCGCCGGCGTCGCTACCCGGGGCGAGGTGGTGGCCGAGGGCGTCTCGATGCGGGAGCTGGCGGCGGTCTGCGAGGTCCTGCGGGAGGCGGGGGTCGAGGTGTCCGAGACCCCGGAGGGGGTGCGAGCGGCGTGCGCCAGGCGGCCCGGTGCGGTGACGGTGGTCACCGCACCCTATCCAGGCTTCCCGACCGACCTTCAGCCGCCGCTGGCGGCGGTCCTGGCGACCGCGGAGGGCGCGAGCACGATCACGGAGGGCATCTTCGACCGGCGGCTCCAGCATGTCGAGCAACTGGCGAAGATGGGGGCGCGCATCGAATTGCGGGGCCCGCGCACTGCCGTGGTGCACGGCGTGCCAGGGCTCCGGGGGGCGGCCGTGGAAGGCAGGAACATCCGCGACGCGGCCGCCCTCGTGGTGGCGGCCCTCGGCGCGGAGGGAGAGAGCATAGTGCGCGGCAGGAGGTTCGTGGCGCGCGGCTATGAGGATCTGGAGGGAAAGCTGCGCGCGCTGGGCGCAGAGATGGCGCCGGTGGGCGGGGAAGAGACTGACGCGGGCGACGCGCCCGCGGGGGAGGGGAGCTAGATGCTCGGCATGGGCAAAGCGGTCGGGATAGACCTGGGCACGTCGAACCTGCTGGTGTACGTGAAGGGGCGGGGGATCGTGGTGCGCGAGCCCTCCGTTGTCGCGGTGTCAAACGGCGAGATCGTGGCCATGGGCGAGGAAGCGCGGGACATGATCGGCCGCACGCCGGGGCCGATCGAGGCCGTGAGGCCGCTTCAGGACGGGGTGATCGCGAACTTCACGATCACCCAGAAGATGCTCCGGCATCTGCTGGTCCGGGTGTGCGGCAGGCGGCGCTTCTTCCGGCCCCAGGTGTGCATCTGCGTGCCCTCGGGCGCCACCAGCGTCGAGAAGCGGGCGGTGGTGGAGGCCGCGCTGGCGGCCGGCGCCAAGCGCGCCATCCCCATCGAGGAGCCCATGGCCGGGGCCATCGGCGCCGGCCTCGAGGTCACCGCCCCGACCGGTCACCTGGTCGTGGACGTGGGCGGCGGCACCACCGACATCGCGGTCATCTCCCTCGGCGGCATCGTCCTCAGCGAGTCCATCCGCATCGGCGGCGCGGAGATGGACGCCATGATCGTCCGCCAGATCAAGCGCGCCTACAACCTGGTGGTGGGCGAGCGAACCGCGGAGGAGGTGAAGATCAGGATCGGCTCCGCCTATCCCCTTCCCAACGAGAGCAGCATGACCGTGAAGGGCCGCGATGCCGTCAGCGGGCTGCCCAAGACCGTCGAGATCAGCTCCGAGGAGGTGCGGGAGGCGCTTGCCGAGCCTGTCGCCGCCCTCGTCGAGCGGGTGCGCGCGGTGCTCGAGCGCACTCCCCCCGAGCTGGCCGCTGACATCGTCGAGAAGGGCATCACGCTCACCGGCGGTGGTGCGCTGCTGCGGGGCCTCGACCGGCTCATCGAAGCCCAGACCGATGTGCCAGTCCACGTCGCCGAGGACCCGCTCACCTGCGTCGCCGTCGGCACCGGGCTGTACCTCGATCTGCTCGACAAGGTCCCCGCCGGCCTCGTGTCCGCGCCCACCGAGGCCTCCTCGGGCTACACGCGCTGAGGAATCCCCCCGCGGGTCCCGTCGGCCTCAGTAGGCCCGGCGGACCCGCTCCTCGTGGAAGCCCCGGCGGATCGCCGTGAGCGCCCGGTCCGCGAGCGAGGCGACGCTCTCCCCATGGAACTCCGCGTCGGCCGGCGTGATCGTCAGCAGCGTCTCGCCCCGGGCCACGAAGGCAACTGCCTCCCCCTGGTCGACGCGCGAGATCTCCAGGAGCTGGAGATTGGCGAGCAGCAGCGCGTTGAGCGCCTCCGCGCTCTCTTGCGCCCGCGCCGCCGGCGCCCGGCCCTGGAGCTCGACCGCCGGCTGAAAGACCACGTGGTCGTTGAGCCGCAGCTCGCCGATCTCGGCCTCGCCCGTCCGGACGGCGGCGGCGGAGGCGACCAGGGAACGGGTGACGCGGCGGCGCTCGATGGGCACCTCCAGCTCATCCAGCCGCGCGAGGACCGAGGCCACACGCTCTCTGCCCTCGGGGTGAGTCTGGAATACGCCCATGTCCGGCCGGTGCTGGGCGGCCTCGATCCGCGTCAGGCCCTCCACGACGGTGAGGACGGCCACGGGGTGGTACTTCCCGCTCTCATACAGGTACTGCACCGCCGCGCGGTCGGCCTCCAGCTCCGCCTCCCGCCCGTAGTGGCTCAGCGCGTCCTGCACGAGCAGGCTGCCCACGAGGGCGATCTTGCCCGGATCAACGCCCTGGGGTCGAGTCAGCACGGAGGCCAGGATGATGGGGGTGAGGACGCGCGCGTAGCGCTCGTCCCTGCTCATCAGCCGGCGGGAGTGGCTCAGCGCGACGTGGGCCATCTCGTGGGCGACGACCGCGGCAAGCTCATCCTCCGACTCGACGGCCTCCAGCAGGCCCTGGGTGAAGTACAGGTATCCGCCGGGGAGCGCGAAGGCGTTGATCGCGTCGCTCTCGATGATCGCCACCTGATAGCGCTGGTGGGGCCGCTCGGTGACCGGGCGGAGCGTCTCCACGATGGCCTCGATTCGGGCGACCGCCGGCGAGTCCTTGACCACCGTGTAGGCCTTCTCGACCTCCTCGGCGGCGGCCTTGCCCAGTTCGGCGTCGGCCTTCTCCTCCGGCGTCAGCTCGGGCGGCGCCTCCACCTGCTCCGGCGGCGCCTCGGAGGCGACGGCAGGCCGCGCGGGCGCCAGGCCCGCCAGGCACAGCAGCAGCGCCAGCGGCAACAGACGCATAGGGCTCATGCTCTAACCCTTCCCTGTGCCCAGTATACCACAGGCTCGACCTGGCAAACGGGGCTGCACACACCAGGCGCGCTTTGGCGCCTGGACGCGACCGTGATCGTGGTACATACCCCCCGGAGACATCGAGCAGGGTAGCGGGCCGAGCCGTTCGGGTATCATGCTGCTGGGAGGCGGGTTCCGGAAAGGACGGCCGCAATGGAGTGGAGAGAGTCGGACCTGCCGCTGATGCGCAGCCAGGGCCGGCCTGAGTATCAGGTGATGATTGACTACATCAAGGACCAGGTCGGCGAGGGCAGGGTGTACGCCAACGACCTGGTTCGGGTGGTGCTGTCCGACCGGGGCTGCTACTATGAGTTCCGCGATCTGCCCGAGGAGTTCTCGGGCGCGGTGGGGTCGGGGTTTCGCTATCAGTTCTGCGGCACGCGCGAGGGGCGGGAGGTGTTCGACTCCATCTACAAGATCGCGCTCGCGCCCGAGACGGCGGACACGCACGAGATCAGCCTGATGGCCATCTACGACTGGGACGGGCTGCTCAAGCGAGAGGACATCTTCGTCTACCACTGGAGCCGGCGGGGCGGCACGGAGGAGGGTCCCCTGGTGGTGGGGGCCTACCGGCCCGGGGTGCTGCCGATCTTCTTCAAGCTCAAGGTGGACAGCGACCTGGCGGAGCCGCTGCTGGGGGTCCGCAAGGGTGTGCTGTTCTTCGTCGCCAACCTCAGCGACCAGCATCTGCTGGTGCGCATCCCGCACCACGGCCCGGGGGTCACCGACCTGAACGAGGCCAGCGTGCGTCGCACGGTGCACTGAGCGGCGTAGGCGCCCTGCCCATCCGCGGCCCCCGCGCAGGGGCTGGCTCGGAGCCTGCCCTACCTCAGCGCCGGCTCGGTCACGTGCTCCTGGCGCGCGCGGCGGTTGCGCGGGGAGGCGCGGGTGTGCTATAATCCCGCTCGTCGGGCCCCGTCGCTTCCCTGGCGAGGACCATCGCCAGGTTTTCTGCAGGAGAGGCAAGCCATGGGTGTCATTGAGGAGCTGGAGCGCGCGCAGGCCAAGGAGGAGGCGCCCGAGTTCGGACCTGGGGACCTGGTGCGGGTGACGGTGCGCGTCGTCGAGGGCGACCGCGAGCGCTCGCAGCCCTTCCAGGGGGTGGTCATCGCGCGGCGGCGCCGGGGCCTGAGCGAGAGCTTCACCGTGCGCCGGGTTACCCACGGCGTGGGCGTGGAGCGCACCTTCCTGCTGCACTCCCCGCGGCTGGAGAGCGTGAAGGTCCTGCGGCGGGGCCGGGTGAGGCGGGCGAAGCTCTACTACCTGCGGGGGCGCGTCGGGCGGGCGGCGAGGATCAAGGAGGATCGGCGCGCCTAGCATGACGCTCGATCAGCCCTGGAAGATCGCCGCCCTCATCGCGCTCCTCGCCTTCCTCCGCATCCTCTGGGGGCTGTGGCGACAGGCCCCCGCGCGGTCCTTCATGGTGGAGCTGCTCGACTCTGGCCTCATCGCCTTCGTGCTCGTGTTCCTGCTCATCCGCCCCTTCGTCCTGCAGGCCTTCTTCATCCCCTCAAACTCGATGTTCCCCACCCTCGCCCCCGGCGACCGCATCCTCGTCAACAAGTTCATCTACCGGCTCAACCCGCCCCGGCGGGGCGACATCGTCGTCTTCCAGGCCCCGCCCCAGGCGCTCGAGCCCGGGGTTGACAAGAAGGACTTCGTGAAGCGCCTCATCGGCCTGCCCGGCGACCAGATCGCCATCCGGCGCTACGACGGCGTCTACGTCAACGGCCGCCGGCTCGAGGAGCCTCCCGGCATACCCCTGCCCGACTACGACTGGCCTCTCGACGACCTCGGCCGGCCCACGAAGGAGCCCTACCAGGTGCCCCCGGGCTGCTACTTCGTGCTCGGCGACAACCGGGTGGACAGCAACGACGCCCACCGCTGGCGGGACCCCCAGACCGGGGAGCGCCGCCCCGATCTGGAGGCCTCCCGGGTGCTCGGCAAGGCGATGGTCGTGTTCTGGCCGCCCACCCGGATAGGGCTGGTGGGCGACAGCCGGCAGGTCGAGCTGGCCCCGGAGGCTATCGTCGCGCAGCGCTGAGGAGGCGGGAAGGGCGCCACTGTGCGCGGGCTCTGGAGAATCGAGCGCGAGCTGATGCGCCAGGGATTCGGCGTCATCGCCGGCGTGGACGAGGCCGGAGTGGGCCCCCTGGCGGGGCCGGTGGTGGCAGCGGCGGTGGTCCTGCCGTGCCCGTGCCGGCTCCCGGGGCTGGCCGACTCGAAGCTGCTGGACGAGCGGCGCCGGGAGCGCCTGTATGAGTTGATCGGTCGGCGCGCGCTCTCGGTGGGCATCGGCGTCACCGACGCCCGGGCCATTGACCGGGTGAACATCCGGCAGGCGACGCACATGGCGATGAGGGAGGCGGTCTCCCGACTGAGCGTGGTGCCGGCGCTGCTGATCGTGGACGGGCGGGGGTGGCCCGGAGCGTCGCTTCCCCAGCGGGCGATCGTGGGGGGCGACCGCAAGTGCGCCTCCATCGCCGCCGCCTCCATCATCGCCAAGGTGACGCGCGACCGCATCATGCAGGAGCTGGACGCGCGCTACCCCGGCTACGGGTTCGGGAGGCACAAGGGCTATGGGACGCGCTATCACCTCGCTCGCATCGAGGAGTTGGGCCCGAGCCCCGCGCACCGGCTCAGCTACGAGCCGGTGCGCGCGCGGCTGCACGCGCGGCTGCCCCTGGAGGGGGCGTGAGCGGGCGGCGCTTGACAGGGTAGTCGCCGGATACGTATAGTACTCAGGAGGCCGTTCCCCCCGGACCGTGAGACCATGAGAGCGCCATCTGGTTCTGACGCCAGCAGGGAGACGCAGGTGATTGACGTGCTCGCCAAGAGGATGGGCCGCTACGCGCTGGTCGTGGGCGTCGCTAAGCGTGCGCGGGACCTGAAGGAGCGCATCGAGAGCGCCCTCGAGCCGGCCGGCGGCGGGCTCATCAAGCGGGCGCTGGAGGAGATCGCCACCGGCAAGGTACGCGTCCGGGAGGAGAAGCCCGACGACGAAGCCCAGTAGCGCCGGGTGAGCTTGATGGCCCAGAAACGCGACTACTACGAGGTTCTGGGCGTGGGCAGGGGGGCTTCGCAGGACGAGATCAAGCGGGCCTTCCGCCGCCTCGCCCGCAAACACCACCCCGACGTCAACCCCGGCGATCCCCAGGCCGAGGCGCGCTTCAAGGAGATAGCCGAGGCCTACGAGGTCCTGCGCGACCCCGACCGCCGCGCCCAGTACGACCACTACGGCCAAGTGGGCGCCACCGGCGCCGTGTGGGACGAGCTCGGCGGTTTCGGTGACCTGTTCGAGGCCTTCTTCGGTCGGCCCCGCGCCGGCCGGCGCCGCGGCCCAGCCCGAGGCGCCGATCTCCGCTATGACCTGGAGATCACCCTGGAGGAGGTCGCCTCGGGCGTAGAGCGGACGTTGCTCCTGGAGCGCCGTGGTGAGTGTGACCGCTGCGGGGGCACGGGGAGCGCCTCACGGTCCGAGCGGGTCCTCTGCCCCACGTGCGGGGGCGCGGGCCAGACCCAGCAAGTGCAGTCTACGCCTCTGGGCCGGCTGGCGACGGTGGCCACCTGCTCGCGCTGTGGCGGCGAGGGCATGGTGGTATCCGACCCTTGCCCCGCCTGCCGGGGCTCGGGCCGACGGCTTCAGGAGGCCCAGATCACGGTGAAGGCGCCCCCAGGCGTAGAGGACGGCGTGTCCCTGCGGCTGGAGGGGAAGGGCGAAGCCGGACCGCGTGGCGCGCCCGCGGGCGACCTGTACGTGGTCGTCCACGTGCAGCCACACGAGCTCTTTGAGCGCCGCGGCCGAGACGTCTACTGCGAAGCGCCGATCCCCTTCCCGGTGGCCGCCCTGGGGGGCACGGTGGCCGTCCCGACCCTCCACGGCGAGGAGCAGCTCCGGGTGCCGCCGGGGACCCAGACCGGCGAGACCTTCACCCTCCGCGGCGCGGGGCTGCCCGACGTCCGCACCGGGGAGCTGGGCAACGAGTACGTCACCGTCCGCGTCGTCACTCCGACCCGGCTCACCGAGCGGCAGCGCAAGCTGCTCGAGGAGTTCGCCCGCGAGAGCGGCGACGAGGTCGAGGAGGGCCGGAGCTGGTTCTCCCGGGTTCGGGACGCGCTCGGGAGAGAGGGCTGACGCTCAGGTCTTCACCTTCGCGGGCAGACCGGTCTTGCCCGACTCCCAGGCCGCCTCCGTGAGCTGGATCACGCGCAGGCCGCAGATGGCCGGGGTCTGGGGCTCGTCCCGGCCCAGGATCGAGTCCACGAAGTTCTTGTCCGCGTCGCCCCTGTAGCGCAGGCGCTCGGTGACGTCCTTGGTCTCGCCCTTCCCCGCAACAGCCTGGAGCAGCACCCGGTTGTTGCGCACATAGAGGGCGCCCTCCTCACAGTAGAAGGTGACGTCCTCCCACCAGTTCGGCGCGTCCCCGACGATGGCGAGGCTCCCGATGGCCCCTCCCTTGAAGCGCACCGAGAGCGCCGACAGGATGTCCACCTGGGAGCCGCGGTTGTCAATCTCGGCGTAGACGCGGGCCGGCGTGAGGTCGGTGACCCAGAGCATGATGTCGAGCAGGTGGCTGCCGGAGTCGTTCAGCTGGCCCCCGCCGCTGAGGGCCGGGTCCTGCCGCCAGCTTCCTCGGGTGGCGCGGAGCCACTGCTGGGCCTGGAGGGCGGCGATGAAGGTGACCTTGCCAAGCTTGCCCGACTGAACGAGCTCCCGGGCGTAGCGGAAGGCCGGCGAGAAGTGCCGCTGGTAGGCCAGCATGAGGATCCGCTGCTTGCGGTTCGCCTTCGTGATGACGGCCTTCGCGTCCGCCACCGAGCACACCAGGGGCTTCTCGCACAGCACGTGCAGGCCCCGGTCGAGGGAGTCCATGATGTGCTCGCGGTGCAGCGTGTGCGGAGAGGCGATGATCACCCCGTCCAGGTCAACGGAGTCCAGCATCTCCCGGTGGTCCTTGAAGCAGGGGACCTTGGCCAGCTCCGGGTAATGCTGGATGACCCGCGCCAGGCTGGCCTCGCTGGGGTCGGCCATCGCTGCGACCTGGGCGGCCTTGACCGCCTTGAGCTGGTTGAGGTGCATGTGGATGATCCCGCCGCAACCGATCAGCCCGAGCTTCACCTTCTTCGGCATGTCAGCCCTCCTGTGGTCTTCCCGGCGAGCCGAGCGCCACCGGCCCTCGGCGCTCGGCCCTCGACGCGACCCCCCAGGTTCTCTGGGCCCCTCAGGAGTCCTTCACGCCGGTCGGGTGCTGATCCTCGCCCCGGGCGGCACTCAAGTGCGGGCAGCCCTCCCGGTGCCGCGCCAGGGCCTCGGTGGGCAGCTCGATCCTCCCGCCCTCGTCCAGGCTGACCGTCACCCGCCCCTGCAGGACGTTGATGTCCACCACCTTCCCTGGCCCTTGCTCGGTCTCCACCCGGCTTCCCACCCTGGGGAGGCATTGCTTGGCCTCCCGATAGTGGGCGTACTCGAAGCCGAGGCAGCACATCAGCCGGCCGCACACCCCCGAGATCTTCTGGGGGTTCAGCGAGAGGTCTTGCTCTTTCGCCATCTTGATGCCCACCGGGTCGAAGCAGGTCAGGAAGGTGACGCAGCACAGCGGCCGGCCGCAGTGGCCCAGTCCGCCGAGCATCTTGGCCTCATCTCGAACACCGACCTGGTGGAGCTCCACCCGCGTGCGGAGCGTCCGCGCCAGATCCCTCACCAGGGCGCGAAAGTCCACCCGGCCTTCCGCGCTGAAGTGCAGCACTATGCGCCCCCCGTCCAGGGTGCGCTCGGCCTCGATGAGCTTCATGGGCAGCCCGTGCTCGGCGATCTTGCGGGCCGCAACCTGCATCGCCTCCTGTTCCCGCGCGACGTTGTCGCGCGCCCGGCGCAGGTCGTCCTCGGTCGCCTTGCGCACGATCGGCGGCAGCTCCTCGTGCACCGCCGACTCGGGCACATCGGCCGGGGGTACCCTTACCTGCCCCAGCTCTGCGCCGCGCGCGGTGCGCACGACGACCCAGTCGCCGGGCTCAAGTGTGAGCTGCTGGGCGTCGCAGTACTGCGTCGCCCCCGCTCTTCGGAAGCTGATGCCGGCCACTCTCGGCATGGTCTTCTCCCTAGCGGCGCGCCGCTACCTCGACCCGGCGCTGGTGTCGCCTGGCCTCCCGCTCCAGGGGCAGCGCGGCCAGCGCCTCTGTGGTCTCCTCCAGCCGCCGGAAGGCCTCCTCCTGGTCGGCCTTGCGGATGGAGACGATGACGCGGTCGTGTGAGATTAGGGCCAGCCAGATGCGCAGGCGAGGCGACAGCGCCCGCTGGAGCCGGCCGGACAACGGCGGCGTGATCCGCCGATCGGCCGAGAGATGCAGCGTGACGAGCTGCCCCTCCGTCGTCACCCGGGCCACGCCGGCCGCCGCGCACCGGACCTTCAGTCGCGCCAGCCGCAGCAGGCTCTGCACCGGCCCGGGCAAAGGCCGGCCGAAGCGATCCGCGATCTCCTCCTCCAGCTCGTCGAGGCGCCTCTGGTCAGGCGCCGCCGCCAGGCGGCGATACAGGTCAATGCGCTGGTTGAGGCTCGGCGCGTAGTCGGCCGGCAGGTAGGCATCCACAGGCAGGTCGAGGCTGACCTCGGGCCGCGGCTCCGGGGCCTGTCCCCTCGCCTCCTGGACCGCGTCAGAGAGCATCTGCAGGTACAGCTCGAATCCCACAGAGGCGATGAAGCCGTGCTGCTCGGGGCCCAGCAGGTTGCCCGCGCCCCTAATCTCCAGGTCCCGCAGCGCCAGCTTCAGGCCCGAGCCCAGCTCCGAGAACTCCCTCAGGGCGGCGATGCGCTTCTCGGCGGCCTCGGTCAGCCGCTTCTCCGGCGTCCACATGAAGTAGGCGTAGGCCTGCCGGCTGGAGCGACCCACGCGGCCCCGCAGCTGGTAGAGCTGGGCCAGCCCGAGTCGGTCCGCGTCGCCCACGATCAGGGTGTTCGCGTTCGGGATGTCCAGGCCGCTCTCGATGATGGTGGTGCACACCAGTACCTGCGTCCTGCCTTCGTAGAAGTCCATCATCGCGCGCTCGAGCTGGCGCTCGTCCATCTGGCCGTGCGCCACCGCCACCCGCGCCTGGGGGACGAGTCGTCGGATATGCTGCGCCACGTGGGCGATGGACTCCACCCGGTTGTGCACATAGTACACCTGCCCGCCCCGCTCCAGCTCCCGCAGGATCGCATCCCGCACCACCCCGTCGTGCCGCCCCAGGGCCCGGGTCACCACCGCCACCCGGCCCTCGGGCGGGTCGTTGATGACGCTCATGTCGCGCAGCCCGCCCAGGGCCATGTGCAGGGTGCGCGGTATCGGCGTGGCGGTCATCGTCAGCACGTCCACCTGAGTGCGAAGCTGCTTGAGCTTCTCCTTGTGCCGCACCCCGAAGCGGTGCTCCTCGTCTATCACCACCAGGCCCAGGTCCCGGAACGTGACGTCCTTCGACAGCAGCCGATGGGTCCCGATGACGATGTCTACCGCCCCCGCGGCCAGGTCGGAGACCACCTTCTCCTGCTCCCTACGGGTGCGGAAGCGGCTGAGCATCTCCAGGCGCACGGGGTAGGGCCGAAGCCGCTCGCTGAAGGTCGTGTAGTGCTGCTGAGCGAGCACCGTCGTCGGCACCAGCACCGCCACCTGCTTGCCCCCCATGACCGCCTTGAAGGCGGCCCGGATCGCCACCTCGGTCTTGCCGTAGCCGACATCGCCGCAGATCAGCCGGTCGGCGGGCCGAGCCGCCTCCATGTCCCGCTTGACCTCCTCGATGGCGGCGAGCTGGTCCGGTGTTTCCTCGTACAGGAAGCCGTCCTCCATCTCCCGCTGCCAGGGGGAGTCGGGCGCGAAAGAGTGCCCGGGCTCGCGCTCTCGCGCTGCGTACAGCTGCACCAGCTCCCGCGCCAGCTCCCGCGCGGCCCGCCGGGCGCGCCGCTTCGTCCGCTCCCACTCCGCGCCCCCGAGACGGTGCACCTGCGGGCGCTCCTCCTCGCCCCCCAGGTACTTCTGCACGCGGTCGAACTGGTCGGTCGGCACGTACAGCCGGTCGCCCTCGGCGTACTCGACGACCAGATACTCCCGCTCCGCGACATCGGCCCCCCGGCGCACCAGCCCGCGGTAGATGCCGATGCCGTGGTTGATGTGCACCACATAGTCCCCCGGCGCCAAGTCGCTGAGCGACTCGATGGGCGCGGCCTCCGCCGCCCGGCGCCGCAGCGGCCTCCGCACTCGCTGCCAGCCGAAGATCTCCCGGTCGGTCAGCGCCGCCAGCCCGGCCGACGGCAGGCGGAACCCTTCGTTGAGGGGCCGCGCGCCCAGCACGATCTGGCCCGGCGCCGGCGCCACCCCGGGCGTCTCCCGCACCATCCGCCCCACGCCCGCCTCGTCGAGGATCTCGATCAGCCGGTCCACCTGGCGGCTGGCGATCAGCACTCGCGCCCCTTGGCGCTGCCAGCGCTGGAGTTCCTCCACCATTCGCCCGAGCTCGCCCGCGAAGCCGTCCATGGGCTGGGAGGAGACCGGGACGAGGACGCCGCTCCCGGCCCGGCCACCGCCAAGCAGGCACAGCTCCAGCCTCTGCCACCCCTCGAGGGCCTCCGGCACCGCCTCCGCGGGCAGGTGGAGCGGCCCCGGAAGCGGGATCAGCAGCCCTTGATCGAGCCGCGCCTGCTGGAGCTCCAGCAGGCCGCGGGCGAAGTCGCCGTACTCCTGATCCACCCGGCCGGGCTCATCGAGGACGACGAGCGCGTCGGGAGGCAAGTAGTCGAGGGCCGTGCCGGCCTCCGGGTGGAGGAACGGCAGCAGGTACTCGACCCCGCTGGGGTAAGCCCGCTGCCCGAGCGCCTGGACCAGGTCGCCGCCGCGTTCCTCGAGCCGCTCGGCCTCCAGCGGCCGGTCCCCCGCCTCGAGCGCTTGCACCTGTCGCCGCAGCGCCTCCTCGACAGCCGGCAGGGCGCGGGCCGCGACCTCCTCGCTCAGCAGCGCCTCCCGGGCGGGCATCACCTCGACCCGGTCCACCGCCTCCCGAGAGCGCTGATCGCTGGGGTCGAAGAGCCGGATGGAGTCCACCTCATCGCCGAACAGCTCGATGCGCGCGGGCTGTGCCGCGGCCACCGGGTAGAGGTCGAGCACGCCGCCGCGGATGCTGAACTGCCCCGGGCTCTCGACCAGCTCCTCCCGCTCATAGCCGAGCTCGACCAGCCGCGCCGCGAAGGCGTCCCGGTCCAGGGGCTCGCCCTGCACCACGGCCGTATGGGCGGACCGGAGGACCTCAGGCGGCAGGCACCGCTGGAAGGCCGCCGCCGCGCTGGCGACGTAGACGCCGGGCCCGCCGTCGAGCATCCGGCGGAGGGTTCTCAGGCGCTGGCCCACCAGGGCGGGGTCGGGCCTGACGTCCTCGTACAGGAGGGCTTCGAGCGAGGGCAGGAGGTAGACCTCGCCCGGCGCCGATGAGCTGTCCGAGAGCGCCAGCAGGTGGTCGTGGAAGCGCTCGGCGGCCTCGCTGGTGGGGGTGATGACGAGGGTCGGGCGCTCGAAGCCGCGCGCAAGCGCGGCGACGATCAACGCCTTGACCGGGTCAACCGCGCCCTCCACGCGCACACGGGAGGCGCTGCCTAGCAGCCCCTCCTTGATCTTCGCCAGCTCCGCCCAGCTATCGAGGGCGGACAGGACCCAGCTCATAGCCGCGGACAGTATAGCATCGCGGCCCGCGGGGTGTCAACGAACCTCGAGCGGCGGCGTGGCGCCGAGCTTGCCTTGGCCCCCCGGGAGTGCTATCATCGGCCCATGGCAACCCTTCGCCGAGGCGCGCGACGGCGATGACGGCGATCGCCCTTGGGCTGTCCTTCCTCGTCGTCATCGTGGTCACGCTGTTGCTGGTCGAGGTCCGCCAGTACCGGGCCGGCCGACACCTGATCTCCCGGCGGCGGCTGGCGCTGCGGCTGGTGGCAGGGGTGCTCCTGATCGGGCTGTGCGCGGCCATCTTCCTGGGCCTGCTGGTGCTGAGGCTCACCGACCCGGCGCGCAACCCGACCCTCTTCCTCGGGTTCTGGTCGGGATGCCTGGCGGCGGCGGCCGCGCTGGTGCTGGTGATGCTGTGGGACATGAGAGAGGTGGGGAGCCGGCTCCGCGAGCGTCAGCACGAGATGTGGCGGGACATGGCGAGGCTCGTGGCCCGCAGCCTGTCGCCCGGGCCGGCCGACAAGGGCTCCGGGGGCGGGGGTGAGGGCGAGGAATGAGGCCCGCCCGCCGCGGCTCCGGCGGGCCGACCGATGAGGCGGCATGGATGCGCCGGGCGCTCCGGCTCGCCTCCCGCGGCCGCGGCCGCACGAGCCCGAACCCGATGGTGGGCGCGGTCATCGTCAAGGGCGGGCGGGTGGTGGGCGAGGGCTGGCACCGCGAGCTCGGCGGCCCGCACGCGGAGGTGAACGCCCTGCAGGCCGCCGGCGGCGCCGCCCGCGGCGCGACAGTGTACGTCACGCTCGAGCCGTGCTGCCACTGGGGCCGCACCCCGCCCTGCACCGAGGCCTTGATCGGGGCCGGCGTGGCGCGGGTGGTCGCGGCCTGCCGGGACCCGAATCCGAGGGTGAACGGCAAAGGCCTGGCGGCCCTGCGCGCCGCGGGCATCAGCGCGCAGGTCGGGCTGCTGGAGGCGGAGGCCCAGGAGCTGAACGAGGCCTACCTCAAGCACACGGCCACGGGGCAGCCCTTCGTTGCGCTGAAGGCGGCGATGACCCTGGACGGCAAGATCGCCACCGCTGCCGGGGAGTCCAAGTGGATCACCGGCGAGCGGGCGCGGGCCTACGGGAGGAGGCTGCGCTCCTGGCACGATGCCGTGCTAACCGGGGTGGGGACGGTGCGGGCCGACGACCCCGAGCTTACCGCGCGTCTGCGGGGGCGCGCCCGTGGGGGCCGCGAGCCCTTGCGCGTCGCTGCCGACAGCCGGGCGCGGACGCCGCCCACCGCGCGCCTCCTCGTCGCCGCCTCGCGGGCCCCCGTGATCGCCGTCACAGAGCACGCCCCCGCGGCGCGCCGCCGCCGGCTGGAGGCAGCTGGCGCGCAGGTGTGGGTGCTCCCCTCCCAGGGGGGACGAGTCAACCTGGGCGCGCTGCTGGAGCGGCTCGGGGAGCTGGGCGTGCAGAGCGTGCTTGTCGAGTCCGGCGGCACGCTGGCCGCGGCGGTGCTGGAGGCCGGCCTGGTGGATCGGGTATACTTCTTCGTGGCGCCGAGGCTGGTGGGCGGTCGGGGCGCCCTGACGCCCATCGAGGGAGAGGGCCGGGCGCTGTCGCAGGCGTGGGAGGTGGAGCGGATCCGCGTGCGCAGGGTGGGGGAGGACCTGCTTATCACTGGCCGCGTGGGAGGCTGAGGCGCTGTGTTCACCGGGCTGACAGAGGAGATCGGGACCGTTAGCGAGGTCCGCAGTGGCGGTGGGGCCGGCGGCGCTTCGCGCCTGGGCGTCCGAGCGCGCCGGGTCCTGGAGGGTCTGCGGGCCGGCGACAGCATCTCGGTGAATGGCGTCTGCCTCACCGTCGAGGGCGTGGACGCCGAGGGCTTCCGGGCCAGCCTGCTGCCCGAGACGCGGGAGCTGACCACCCTGGGCGCCGCGCGCCCAGGCGCCCGGGTCAACCTCGAGCGGCCGCTGCGGCTGGGCGACCGACTCGGCGGCCATCTGGTGGCCGGGCATGTGGACGGGGTGGCAGAGGTGCTGTCGGCCCACGACCGGGGCGAGACGCGGCTGGTGGAGCTGCTGTGCCCGGCCGGGCTGGAGCGCTATCTGGTGGACCAGGGGTCGGTGGCCCTCGACGGGGTGAGCCTGACCGTGCGGGAGCCCAGGGGGCGCCGGTTCTCGGTGGCCCTCGTCGGGAAGACGCTGGCGGCGACGACGCTGGGCGACCTGCAGGCCGGCGATCGGGCGAACATGGAGGCGGATCTGATCGCCAAGCACCTCGCGCGCCTGCTGGAGACGGGGGGTGGTCGGGAGGCGACGGAGAAGTTGATTGCTTGGCTTGGGGAGGGGGAGTGAGCGATGGCCGACGAGAACGACAACCCGATCGTGCCGGTGGAGACCGCGGTCGAGGACTTCCGGCGCGGCCGCTTCCTCATCATCGTGGATGACGAGGACCGCGAGAACGAGGGCGACCTGACCATCGCGGCCGAGTTCGCCACCCCCGAGGCGGTCAACTTCCTGGCCCGCGAGGCCCGCGGGCTGATCTGCGTCTCGATGACCCGGGAGCGGCTGCGGGAGCTCGATCTGCACCCCATGGTGAAGGAGAACACGGCGCCGATGGGGACGGCCTTCACCGTCTCGGTGGACGCCAAGCGGGGCACGACCACTGGCATCTCCGCGCACGACCGGGCGGCCACCATCCGGGCGCTCATTGACCCCAGCACGCGGCCCGAGGACCTGGCGCGGCCCGGGCATGTGTTCCCGCTGGAGGCCAAGGATGGGCTGGTCCTGGCGCGAGCCGGACACACCGAGGCCTCGTTGGACCTGGCGCGGCTGGCCGGGCTGGCGCCGGCCGCGGTGATCTGTGAGATACTGGCCGAGGACGGCACCATGGCGCGGCTGCCATGGCTGATGGAGTTCGCGCGCCGCCACGGCATCCACATAGTGACCGTCGCGTCCATCATCCAGCACCGGCGCAGCCGCGAGAAGCTGGTCCGCCGCGCCGCCACCTCCCACATCCCGACGCGCTTTGGGGACTTCACCGTCCACGCCTATGAGAGCCTCGTGGACACCAAGCCCTACCTCGCGCTGGTCCACGGCGAGGTCGGGCCTGGGCCCACCCTGGTGCGTGTTCACTCGAGCTGCCTTACCGGGGACGTGCTCCACTCCCTCCGCTGCGACTGTGGCGACCAGCTCGAGCGCGCCCTGGAGCTGATCGTGCAAGAGGGGTCGGGCGTGCTGCTCTATATTCAGCAGGAAGGGCGCGGCATCGGCCT
The DNA here is from genome assembly GCA_964385645.1 of uncultured bacterium. Lineage (GTDB taxonomy): Bacteria > Armatimonadota > Hebobacteria > Hebobacterales > Hebobacteraceae > CAYLPT01. The sequence goes on along the minus strand of CAYLPT010000188.1, from coordinate 41,117 downwards.
CATCAACAAGCTGCGCGCCTACGAGCTCCAGGAGCACGGCCACGACACCGTGGAGGCGAACCGCCTCCTCGGCTTCGCGCCCGACATCCGGGACTATGGCATCGGCGCGCAGATCCTCGCCGACCTGGGCCTGTGCGAGATCAGGCTGCTGACCAACAACCCCGGCAAGGTGGTGGGCATCGAGGGGATGGGGATCCGGGTGGTGGAGCGGGTGCCCCTCGAGGTGCCCCCCAATGAGGTGAACCGCGGCTACCTGAGGGCCAAGCGGGAGAAGCTGGGGCACCTGCTGTCGGGGCCGCTTGAGGACGGGGATGGGGACGGGAAGGAGGCGCAGCGGTGACGACCGTCTACGAGGGCAAGCTGCTCGCCGAAGGGCTCCGCTTCGGCATCGTCGTGAGCCGGTTCAACGAACTCATCACCCGCCGGCTGTTGTCGGGAGCGCTTGACGCGCTGGCGCGCCACGGCGCCGCCGAGGAGGCCGCCGAAGTCGCCTGGGCGCCGGGGGCCTTCGAGCTGCCCCTGGTCGCCCGGCGGCTGGCCGAGAGCGGGCGCTACGACGCGGTCATCTGCCTGGCCGCCATCATCCGCGGCGACACCCCCCACTTCGAGTACGTCGCCTCGGAGGCCGCCAAGGGCATCGCCGCGGTCTCTCTCCAGACCGGGCTGCCGGTGATCTACGGCGTACTGACTGCCGATACCATCGAGCAGGCCATTGAGCGCGCGGGCACCAAGGCCGGTAACCGCGGCGCCGACGCCGCGCTGTCCGCCATCGAGATGGCCGACCTGCTGCGCGCCCTCCCCAAGCCCCGGAGGGGGGCGAAGGACTAGCCGCGGCGGCGCCCCGTGCGCGCGGTGGTCCAGCGAGTCAGCTCCGCCCGGGTCGTGGTGGACGGCGACGTGGTCGCCTCCCTGGGCCGGGGCCTGCTGGTGCTGCTGGGGGTGGCGAGGGGAGACGGCGAGCCGCAGGCCCGTTGGCTCGCCGACAAGGTCGCCGGTCTGCGCATCTTCGAGGATGGCGCCGGCAAGATGAACCTGTCCGTGGGAGAGGTGGAGGGTGGGGTGCTGGTGGTCAGCCAGTTCACGCTCCTGGGCGACTGCCGCCGGGGCCGGCGCCCCAGCTTCACGGAGGCCGCGCCGCCGGAGCAGGCGGAGCGGCTATATGAGGTGTTTGTGAGGCGGCTGCGGGAGGCCGGGCTGCCCGTGGAAACGGGCGTCTTCCAGGCCCGCATGGCGGTCGAGCTGGTCAACGACGGGCCGGTCACGCTCCTGCTGGAGGCCGAAGCGCGGGCCGCCGTTGACGCTGGGTAGGCGTTGTGTTACCGTTCTGCGCGCCTGCGCGGGCGGAGGAGGAGAGCGCGCCGTGTATAGCGAGAAGGTGATGGAGCATTTCCGCAACCCACGCAATGTGGGGGTGATTGAGGACGCCGACGGGGTGGGCAAGGTCGGGAACCCCGTCTGCGGGGATATCATGGAGCTCACCATCAAGGTCCAGGACGGGGTCATCACCGACGCCCGCTTCCGGACCTTCGGCTGTGGGGCGGCCATCGCCACCAGCAGCATGGTGACCGAGTTGGTGAAGGGCAAGACCCTCGAGGAGGCGCTGGAGATCAGCAACCGCGCGGTGGCCGAGGAGCTGGGGGGGCTGCCGCCGCTCAAGATGCACTGCTCGGTGCTCGCCGAGCAGGCGCTGAAGTCCGCGATCGAGGACTACCGGAGACGGCAGGCCCAGAAGGAGGGCGCCCAGGCCGAGTCGCAGCCCAACCCCTGACCTTCCCGCGGGCCGCTATGCGGGCTCGCCCTCGCTCTCCAGTCGTCTGAGCAGGCCGTACTCGACGCCGTCCACCAGCGCCTGCCAGCTCGCCTCGATGATGTTGGTGTGTACCCCCACCGTGGTCCAGGTGTCGGCCCCCGCACGGGACTCCACCATCACCCTCACCGCGGCGGCGGTGGCTTGCTCGGGGGCGTTGACGACCCGCACCTTGAAGTCGGTGAGGCGGATCTCCCGCAGCTCGGGGTAGAAGCGCTCGAGCGCCTTGCGCAGGGCGTTGTCCAGCGCGTGCACGGGGCCGTCGCCCTCGGCGGCGGTGTGCTCCTGCACCCCGTCCACCTGGACCTTTATGGTGGCCTCGGTCTTGATCTCGCCGGAGCGCTCCTTCTCGACGATCACCCGGAAGCCCTCGAGCTGGAAGCGCGGCCGGTAGAGGCCTACGCTCTTGCGCACCATCAGCTCGAAGGAGGCCTCCGCACCGTCGAACTGATAGCCCGCGTGCTCCATCTCCTTCAGCCGCTCCAGGATCTGCTGGGCCTGGGGGGAGTCCTTGTCTATGCCCAGATCCAGCGCCTGGGCCTTGAAGATGACCGCGCTCCGGCCCGCCTGGTCGGAGACCAGGAAGCGGCGCTCGTTGCCGACCAGCTCGGGACGGATGTGCTCATAGGTCTTGGGGTGCTTGAGCATCGCGTCGACGTGCATCCCGCCCTTGTGGGCGAAAGCGCTGCGGCCCACGTAGGGATCGCGCTCGGGCGGGGGCATGTTCGCCACCGAGGCCACGAAGTGCGCGGTCTCGTAGAGCTGCTCGAGCTGCTCTCCGCTCAGGCAGGGGCGGTTCAGCTTGAGGGCCAGGTTGGGGATGACCGAGCACAGGTTGGCGGTTCCGCAGCGCTCGCCGTAGCCGTTGATGGTGCCCTGCACCTGAGTGGCCCCGGCCTCCACCGCCGCCAGCGTGTTCGCCACCGCCAGCTCGGCGTCGTTGTGAGCATGGATGCCCAGGGGGACCGAGACCGCCTCCGCCGCGGCGCGGACGCCCTCCCGCACCTGCTCCGGGAGCGCGCCGCCGTTGGTATCGCACAGGCAGATCCAGTCCGCGCCTGCCTCCTCCGCCGCGCGCAGGCAATCCAGCGCGTACCCGCGGTTGCCGAGGCAGCCGTCGAAGTAGTGCTCGGCGTCGAAGCCGACCTCCAGGCCGTGCCCCTTGAGGTAGTGGATGGAGTCGGCGATCATCCGCAGGTTCTCCTCCAGTGAGACGCGGAGCGCCTCGGTGACGTGGAGGTCCCAGGTCTTCGCCACCAGCGCGGCCACCGGCGCGCCGAGCGTGATGAGGTTGCGCAGCCCGGGGTCCTGGTCGGCCTTCGTGTTTGCGCGGCGGGTCATGGCGAAGGCGACCAGGCGCGCGTTGCGCAGGGGCCTCTCCCTCATGCGAGCGAAGAACTCTGCATCGCTGCGGTTGGCGGGGGCGGCGAAGCCGCCCTCGATGTAGTGGACGCCGAGCTCGTCGAGCTTGCTCGCGATCTTGAGCTTGTCGTCCACCGAGAAGGAGATGCCCTCGGTCTGCGCGCCGTCGCGGAGCGTGGTGTCGTAGAGCACGAGGTCGCTCACGAGACCCTCCTTGTGCTCAAAGAATCGGGCCGCCGGCCGGCCGGGGGCCGGGGCGGCCTGCGGGCGCAAGTCGTGGATCGGAACCCGGCCTGATTCTACCGCCGAGGGCACGGGGTGTCAAACGGAGCGGCGGGGAATCAGAGATAGCCGCTGGGATCCACGGGGCGACCGTCTCGGCGAACCTCGAAGTGCAGGTGCGGGCCGGTGGCCAGCCCGGTGCTGCCCACATAGCCGATGATCTGGCCCTGGGAGACCTCCTGCCCGACGGCGACCGCGAGCTCGGAGCAGTGCGCGTAGAGCGTGGCCAGGCCGCCGCCGTGGTCGAGGATGACGCAGTTGCCGTAGCCGCCCCAGCGCCCCGCGTGCACGACGACCCCGGGCGCGGCGGCGCGGATGGGCGTGCCCGCCGGCGCCGCGACGTCAATGCCGGTGTGCATCCTGCGGACGCGGAAGATGGGGTGCATCCGGTAGCCGTAGCCGGAGCTGATGCGGCCCTCCACCGGCCGCAACATGCGGCCGATCCAGGGAGTGGTGAGCCGGTCCTGGCCCTCCGGAGTGCGCTGGAGGCGCTGGAGCATGGCCTCGATCTCGCGGGAGTCCTCCTCCAGCTCGGCCAGGGCCCGCTCCCACGCCGCGCGGTCGCGCAGGATGCGCTCCTTCTCACGCTCGGTGGCGGTGCGCTCCTCCGCCACCTGACGGCGCTCGACCGCGATCTGCTCCTGAAGTCCCGCCAGGCGGCGCTCCTCCGCGCGGACCCGCTCCCGGCGCGCGTAGGCGTCGGCGAGGGCCTCCTCCAGCTCCTCCAGCAGGCGGGCGTCACTGCTCACGACCTGGTTGAGGAGATACAGCCGGTTGGCGAAGTCGGTGTAGCTGGTCGCGTTGACCAGCACTGCGACCGGGGTGACCTCGCCCTGCTGGTAGACGGCGACGAGCCGCGCCGCGACCGAGTCCCGGTGGTTCGCAAGCCGCAGCTCCGCCGCCTTCGCCTCCCGCGTGGCCTCGGAGAGGGCCGATCGCGTCTGGGACATGCTGCGGCCGACCTCGCGCAGGCTCTGCTCGGCCCGCTGCAGCTTGGCATCAATGCGGTCGAGCTCGCGGGTGACGCGGCGCTGTTGGGTGCGGACAGAGGAGAGCCGACCCTCGAGCTCCTGGCGCCGGCGCTGGAGCGAGTCGAGCCGCTCCGTCAGCTCCTCAACATCCGGGGTGAGCGCGCCACGGCCGGCCAAAGCCCCGCCGGCCGCGGAGAAGGCGATGGCTGCGAAGATGAGAAAGGCGACTCGCATCCGCCGCCGCGGACACACACGCATCGGCAACCCCCACACGCGGACTAGTACTCGACGACCGGTGAAGACCCCCGCCCGCGGCGTCACCTCGCCGCCGCGCGCCGCGCTTGAGCCGTATGGATATACCATACCTGGGCGCGATCTCGCCATGCGCGCCCGGCGCCGCGCGAGCGAGGAGGATTCGCCGCCGGGGCGCCGAACCCCTTCCCACGCCCCCGGGCCCACCCCATGTCTGCCATCCCACCTCGCAGCCAGGAGGCCGTATGGCGCGGCCGGAACACCGAGATCGCAGTGGCGGTGTTCCGTACGCTTTTCCTGCTCCTGATCATCTTCTCTCCCCAGTTCATCCATGCCCGCGGCGCGCTCGGCGCGCTCTTCACCGTCACCGTCATCCTCGGGGCCCTGTACAACCTCGCCCTCTTCGTCATCTACGTTCAGGGCCTGGGCTTCCCCCGATCCGTCGTCGTGGTCGTTGACCTGCTGCTTGTCAGCCTCTGGATCTACTTCTGTCGGGTGGACTGCGCGCGCTTCTTCGCCCTCTACTACCCCGTCACCATCGTCGCCGGGCTCTGGTTCGGCACCCTGGGCGCCCTCGCCGCCGCGGTGCTCGCGTCGGTGCTCTACACCGTCGCCATCTGCGCCGCCCCCCTGCCTGATGGATCCCTCGCCGCCCCCCCCGACACCATACTGCTCCAGGTCGGCTTGCTCATCATCACCGCGGGGGTGCTCAGCGTCTTCCTCGAGACCCAGCGCCAGCAGCAGCGCGCCCTGGCGGAGAGCCGCGCCGCGCTCGATCGCTACGAGGGCCAGATGCGCGCGGCGCGCGAGGTTGACGACATCATGCGACCCACGAACCTGCCCCGGCGGCCCGGGCTCGACATCGGCCACCAGTTCCGCCCCGCCGCGACCTACTACGCCGGCGACTACTTCACCGTCGTCCCCCTCGGCGACCGGCGCACCGGGGTCTGCATCGCCGATGTGTGCGGCAAGCGCAGCGCCGGCCTCCGCTACCTGCCCACCTTTCACTCCACCCTGCGCCTCGCCCTGCGCCGGGAAAGCTCCCTCGCGGCCGTCCTGCGCGAGGTGAACGCCGTGGTCGTGGACGAGATCGCCGGGAAGGTGGACCCGGAGGTCTTCATCGGCCTCTGCGTCGTCGTACTCGACCTCGAGGCCGGCTCCCTCTCCTGGGCCAACGCCGGTCACGAACCCCCGGTCCTGCTTCCCGCCGCAGGCGACCCCGTTTCCCTGGATGGCACCGGCATCGTGCTGGGCGTCGAGGGCGACGCGCAGTACGGCGAGCGCTCGCTGCCCCTCCACACCGGCGATATCCTGGCCCTGTTCACCGACGGCGTGACCGAGGTCGCGGACAGGAGCGGCCGGCTGCTCGGTCGGGAGCGCTTCCTGGAGGCCCTCCAGGCGCAGCGCAGCGCGCCGAGCGCCTCGGCGATGGCCCAGGCGGCCTTCGAGTTCGCCAACGCCTTCGGACGCGCCGGCCGGCGCCGGGACGACATGACCCTGCTCATCGTCCGCGTTACGGCCGAGCAAGTGGGCGCCGTCGCGGGCTAGCCCAGCCCCTCCCTATCCCGCGATGCCGTACCAGCGCGCGGCCGCCCTCCACATCACCCCCTCCGCGTACCGCAGGGCCTCCCGCGGCGTCCAGTAGCCGCCCGCCACCTTCTGGGCCATCGCCCACGCGAGGCAGTCCTTGAAGGTCAGCGCGGCGGCATAGGTCTCCTCGGCGTGCCAGTTGTCCCCGCCCCAGAGCAGGGTGTCCGACCGGAAGGCGACCTCAGGGTACTCGAGATAGCACCGCACCGCGGCCGAGGGCGAGATGAGGGGAAGCCAGCAAGTGTCTACGATCACGTTGCCCCGCTCGGACGCCATCGCCAGCACCTCGTCGAGCCACGGGTAGCCCGCATGGAAGAGGTCGAACACGGTGTTGGGGTTGTTGTCGAGCAACCACATCAGCCGGTGGGGGTGGGAGCTGGCCTGCAGCGCGAGCCCGGTGTGGATCTGGAACACCAGCCCATACTCCGCCGCCTTCTGGGCGAGAAGGTTGAGCACGAAGTCGCCGAAGCGCTTGCGCGCCGCGGGGTCCTGCGTGCCGCTGTCAAAGAGCCCCTCCGCCTCCTCGTGGGTGACCGGACCCACCTCGATGTCGCGCTCATAGGCGAGGGCCGACTTGAGGGCGACCGCCCCCTTGGCCTTGTGCTCCCTCACCCACAGGTCCACGAAGCCCAGGTAGTCGTCAAAGGTGGAGATATCGCATCCCATGCGGGCCGCGTGCGCGAAGGGGCTCTGGCCGCCGTGGTCGCGCGCGCTGCGGTCATAGCCGTGCACGAGCATGTGAGAGCGCAGGGAGAGATGGAAGCTGGGCTCGTCGTGCAGGTAGCCGGGCTCGGGGAGCGGGTCAACGATGGAGTGGGTGATCCCCGCCTTGCGGAGGGCGCTCAGCGCCCATCCCGCGTCCTGGTAGGCGCGGTGGACCCGGTCTGCGAGCCGGGAGAAGCGGGCTTCCGACCACGCGCCCTGGCCCAGGTCGTAGAGGTCGGCCAGGCCGCGCAGCAGGGAGACCGTGTAGGCATTGTCCCGCGCCGGGGCGAGCCAGCGGACAATCGAGCCAGGGTCGTCCCTAAGCTCCTCGTCGTGCGCGAGCCAGCCGACGTAGGACTCGCGGAGGAGGGTGTAGAGAGTCGTCTCGGGGCTGTTCCACTGAGGGCCGTAGTGCTCGTGGGTGTCCACGATCGGGATCTCGTCGAGCGCCCTGCGGGCGGTCGCGAATCCGTGGCCGGTGAACATGGTCGCGCTCCTCGCGGTCTGGGGTATGGCGGCGTCCCGCGGCGCCCCTGCTTCCACGCGCGCTGGCCGGCCCCCTGGCGTGCCCCGCTGGCTGGGTTTGCCGAGCACCCGGCGAAGTGCTACAATGCGGCTCGCGTGCGCGATCGCAGGCATGGGGGCTAAGCGTGGACCGGCTGGGCAAGTTCCTTCTACTCCTCTTGGCGGTCGGGCTCGCGGCGGCGCTGGCGCTGGCCGTTGTCCGCGCCGCGGTCGAGGCGGGCAATCGCACGGTCGAGATCGTGGTGGACGGCGACGACGCGCGCCGGCTCGCGGCCGCTGCCGGCCTGTCGCCGGTGGAGGCGCTCGAGAGACTCAAGGCGGCCGGGGCCACCTCGGTCGCCGTCCGTGAGGTGACCCTGGAGAGGCTTGCCGCCTCGCAGCGGCTCCTCATCCGCTCCACCCCCGAGCAGACCGAGCTCGCCGCGGCCACCCCCGAGTTGGCCTCGCTCCTGCGCACCGCCATCAACGCCAAGCTGCCCCACGCGGGGGCCGAGATCGGCGAGCTGCCCATCGTCGTGAGGGTGGGCCTCGATATGGAGCAGCTCGGGCCCGTTCCGCTCCTGCTCCGGGTGGAGGACCTCCACGCCGCAGCCGACAGCGGCCTGCGGGTGGCGGGCAGGCTCGCAAACTTCCCCGGCGTCTCCCCAGAGGCGATCCAGGCGGCCGCGGCGATGGCGGAGGCGGGCGGCGTGCGGATCGTCGTCTTCGACGAGGACCAAGCGCTCGGGTACCCGGGGCTCATTCCCGAGACCGCCCGCGCCTTCGAGCGGCACGACCTGCTCCTGGGCTCCATCGAGATGGTCGCCCAGCGCGGCGACCAGGACCTCGCGGCCCGCCTGCCGACCCGCGTCGTGCGCGTCCACAGCATCAGCGACTCTGACATGATGCTCATCAGCCGGGAGGCCGCGGTCGCGCGGTTCGTCCGCGCGGTCAGGGAGCGCAACATCCGCGTCTGCTACCTGCGCCTGATGCTCGGCGCGCACGACGACCTGCTTGCGTACAACCTGGGGTATGTCCGCAGCCTCGCCGATGCGCTGCGCGCGGAGGGCTTCAGGGCGGGCCCGGCGCACCCGTTCCGCGCGCCGGCCGGCTGGCCGCCGCGCTCGCTGCGGATGCTCGCGGTGTTGGGCGTGATCGCCGGCCTGCTGCTCCTGATGGGGCGGCTCTGCCCAGCGCCCCCGGCCCTGCTGTGGGCTCTCACGGCCCTGGGGCTCGCGAGCGCCATCGTGCTCCCGGCCGCCTTGTCTGGGCCCGCCTGGGCGCTGCTGGCGGCCTGCGCGTTCCCCGCGCTCGGTGTTGTGGTCGCGCTCCAGGCCGTGCGCGGGCCCGGCGCGCGCCTGGCGACCGCGGAGGTTGTCAGGCGCGGCCTGCTCGGCCTGCTTGGCGCCTGCGCGATCACGGCCGCGGGCGCGCTGCTGGTGGTTGGGCTCTACTCGCCGCCCCAGCACCTCTCCGGCATCGGGCAGTTCCGCGGGGTGAAGCTCGCCTACCTCGCGCCGCTCGTCGTCATCGCGGTCGCCGTGATGTCCGACTTCCCCGGCCGGGCGGAGCCCATGCGCCGATGGTGGGATCGCGCCCGGGTCCGTTGGCTTCAGTACTTCGGCCGCCCGGTGGCAGTGGTGGAGGCGCTGGTGATCCTCGCCGCGCTGGCGGCCGTCGCCTTCACGCTCATGCGCAGCGGCAACCAGCCGGCCATGCCTCCCTCCGGCTTCGAGCTGCGCGCCCGCGGGATGCTCGAGTCGCTGCTCGCCATCCGACCTCGCACCAAGGAGTTTCTCGTCGGGCACCCGGCGCTCATGCTTGCGGTGGCGCTGTCCCTGCGCGGGCGGCGCGCTTGGCTCCCCCTCGTCGCGGTGTTGGCAGGGGTGGGCCAGGTCTCGCTGCTCAACACCTTCTGCCACTTTCACACCCCCCTCTCCGTGAGCCTCCTGCGCACTTTCCACGGGCTCTGGATCGGCGCGCTGCTCGGCGCGGCCGCCATCCTCGCGTGGCGGCTGGCGGCCGACCGATGGCCGCGCCTCGGCGGGCGATGAGCGAAGCGCCGCGGGTCCTGGTCTCAGGCTACTACGGCTTCGGCAACGCGGGGGACGAGGCGATCCTGGCCGGGCTTGTCGAGGGCTTCCGCCGTCTCGCCCCCGAGGTCAGGCTCACCGTCCTCTCCGGCGACCCCGGCGCGACCGAGGCCGAGCACGCCGTACGCGCCATCCCCCGCGGGCTCGGGGCCGCGCGGTCGGCCCTGGGGAAGTGCGACCTGCTGCTGAGCGGCGGGGGCGGAATCCTGCAGGACGTAACGAGCTGGCGCTCTCCTCTCTACTACCTGGCGGTGCTGCAAGCGGCCCAGCGCGCCGGGGTGCCGGTGGCCTGCGTGGGCTACGGGGTGGGGCCGCTCCGGAGGCGGGCCCTCCGCTGGCTGGCAAGGCGAGCACTGGCGCGGGTGGCGGTGCTCGCTGTCAGGGACCGGCTCTCGCTGGCGGCGCTGCGGGAGCTGGATGTAAGGCGGGAGATCGCGCTCACCGCCGACCTCGCCTTCGCCCTCCCGCGGCCGGCGCCGGAGGAGGTGGCCGCCGCGTGGGAGCGGGTCGGCCTCGGGGCCCCCGGCCGGCCGACCCTTGGGGTGGCGCTCCGCCGGGCCCCCGGAGGAGCAGGGCCACAGGCGGAGCTGTCGCGCTCCCTCACCGAGGCCATCCGTGAGGCGGCCCAAGAGCTGTCCCTGCGGCCCGTTCTCGTTCCCATGCAGCCGAGCGAGGATCTCGCTCTCGCGGAGGAGCTCGCCGGCTCGATCGGCCTGGGCGCGCAGGTGGTGCGTGTGCCCCTGTCGGCGCGTGAGCTGCTCGCACTCTTCGGCGGTGTCTCGCTCGTCCTGGCGATGCGGCTCCACGCGGCCGTCTTCGCGGCCATCTGCGGCCGGCCGCTGGCAGCTATCTCCTACGACCCGAAGGTTGACGGCCTCCTGGCCGAGCTGGGCCTGGAGGTGGCGGCGCGCCTGCCGAACCTCGATCCGGCCGCGCTGCGGGCCAGCCTGCGGGAAGCCGCCGCCCGGCCGCCCAGCACGTGGGCGGCGCGCGTGGAGGGGCTGCGGGAGCGCGCGTTGGCGAATGTCCGCCTCGTTCTGCCACTGATCGCGGCGCTCTAGGGGCTCGGCCGGACGCGCCGGGGCTCGCCGACGAGAACTTCGGCGGGGCGGGCCGCGTCTAATCGTGCACAGGACAACTGGCGCAGGATGGGAGGGAAGCCGCGACCGGCGATGGGGGGCACCCCTCGGCACTGGACCTGCCGGTTCGCCCGCGGCATCCCTCCCTCTTGTTCTCAGAGGCCCGGGCTTCTGCTACAATGCGGCCGGCGCCCGCGATAGCCCACGGCGCCGCCCATGCGTATAGCACGAGCGATACTGTGCGCGACGGTAGTGGCCTGGCTGGCCGTGCCGGCCGCCGCCGAGGAGCGCGTCGAGCTCCACCGCATCCGCCTCGTCAACGAGGCCGGTGGCGAGATCGCGGTCAGCCGCGACCGCGGCGCGACCTGGGAGCGCGTCGGCGCGGTCGTGCGCTTCACCGAACGTGTGAACCCCCGCGGCTTCACCGCCAGCAAGTGGGTCCCGCCTGGCCGGGTGGCGGCCACCGCGGTCAACGCGATCCACATCACCGTCGGGCACAACCCGGAGGAGGACACCGGCATCGTCTTCTCCCTGCTGCCGAGGGAGCTCTCATCTCCTCCGGCCGGCTACGCCTCTTTCCTCAGCCCCGACTCCTCGATCCACACGGACATCCCCGCTGGCGCGGCCATCTTCGGCGGCGGGGAAGCGCCCTTCGTCGGCAGCCCCGTGTTCGTCGGTTGCGGAGAGAGCATCTCCCCTGCCGCCGACGGCTACACGCCGGCCCGCGGCGACGTGCTGACCATCGTTGTCGAGCGGCCGGCCCGGCCTCCCGTCGCCGCCGTCTTGGACAACTGGGCGGGTGGCGCGGTGTCGCTTCTCTATCCGGGCGGCGAGCGCGAGGTCGTGGCCTGGGTGGTGAAGCCCGTCCGGGGCATAGGCCGCTTCGCTGGCTCGCTGTACGCGGGCATCGGGCGGCTGCGGGCGAACCACCCGGGGGTGGTGGACATCTCGACCTCGCCCCTGGGCTACCTGGGCGGGTTCCAGATCATCCCGCTGGCGCACTCCTTCAGCCCCGAGATGAGGATGGCGTGGGAGAGGACCCAATGGATGATCGTCGCCCCGGCTCACCCGGCGGCCGACGGCGAATGGAGCACAGACGGCGGGCTCCGGGGGCTGTTCCACGGACTGTTCAGGCCCGACTACTCGCCCTTTGATCTTCAGGGCGCGCGGTGGCGCCGGCGGCTGCTCGAGCGGCTGCTCGTGGATGTAGAGACAGATGAGTGGCGGCCCATGCCCGCGCTCCGGCTGTCTCCCGATCCGCGCACCCCCCTGCCCGAATGGGCGCACACCGCGCTAGAGGGGGTGAGGCGCATCCGCATCCTGTGTCCCCTCGAAGAGGAACCCGGCGGCGGGGCCCGTGAGGGCGGCGGGCCTCCCGCCGCCGGGCAGTAACCCTGGCGGGCCGCCGCAGAGCTGACGGCCTGCCGGGCGCGCTACCTGGGCAGCGGGGCCCGCTTGTCAGCGCGCGGCGGGGGCGCGAGCAGATCGCCCTCCAAGGCCTCCCGCTCCGCCGGCAGCCGCACCCGGAAGGCCACCCGCCCCTCGGGGGAGGCCTCCACCTCTATGCCGCCCCCGTGGGCCTCTATGACGCGGCGCACCACCGGCAGGCCCACATAGCAGCCCCGCGCCACCGGGAGCATGGGGGACTGGAATACGCGCTCAGCCGCGGCCGGCTCCAGGGTGGCCTCGTGCTCGACGGTGACGAGCGCCCAGCCGTCATCGGTCGCCGAGGTGCGGATGACAAGTTCGCCCCCTGAGGGCATCGCGTACGCGCACGCGAGCAGTAGGCGAACGAAGGCCTGCTGCAGCGGAAGCGGCCTGGCCGTCACCTCCGGCACCGGCCCGTAGTCCTCCCTCACGCTCACGCCCGCCATTCGCCACTGCTCGCGCAGCACATCCGCCGCCCGGCGCACCAGGTCGCTGGGGTCCACACGCTGGGGCCGTGAGTCGAAGGGGCACAGGAGCGCGGCGAGCGCCACCGCCAGCGACCCCGCGGCGCCGGCCAGTGATCCTGGGTCCGGCTGCGCGCCGGGGCGCTCGCGCCCGTCGGCGAGGATGCGGGGCAGAGAGGAGGCGAGCACATGGCACAACAGCCTCAGCGCCGTCCTGGAGCCGGCCGCGTTGGTGGGGGCGCCGGCCCTAGCCTCCGCGGCCCGCAGCTCGGTGAGGAGTCGGCCGAGCCGATCGAGCTGGCGCTGGTTCTCGGCGTAGAGGTTGGCCTTCTCGAGGGCGATGGAGGCCTGGTTGGCGAAGGAGCTCAGGGCCTCGCCAATCCGGTCCGCGAAGGGCGGCTGGGGCGCCGTGCGCCCCACTAGCAGCGCTCCCACGCGCGTCCCTCGGTTGACGAGGGGCGCCGCGGCGAGCGCGCTCAGGGGCTCCAGCGGGAGGTCGGGGCGGTTGAACTGCTCCGGGAGGGCGTCGGCGCGCAGCAACACGGCCTCCCCAGTGGCCACCACCGCGGCGGCGACGCGGCGTGCGAGTTCGGTCTGCAGCCCCCGGTTGTGGATGGCCGCCACGCGCAGCCCGCGCGCGGCCGACTCCGACAGCATCACCGCCGCGCAGTCGGACTCGGTCACCTCGGCGGCGGTGCGCACGATCAGGTCCAGCAGCCGGGGCAGGTTGAACCGGGTGATCAGGCTGTGGCTGACCTGGGCCCAGGTGGCGAGTTGGCGGTTGCGCTGGGCCAGTGTCTGGGCGTTGGCCTCGAGGGCGGAGACCAGCGCGCGGTTCTCCCCGCGGAGCTGGGCGAGCTTCTCGTAGAAGTACGCGCAGGCCAGCAGCACCATCAGCAGCAGGGCGAAGGAGGTCTCGGCGTTGTCCAGGAACTCCACGAAGCGCCTCGACAGCCCGACCAGGAAGTAGCGCGCGGGCTCCGAGGTGATGTCGAGAAGCAGGAGGCTGACCGCCACCAGCAAGAACAGCAGCAGCGCGAGGACCCACAGCCGCTGCTCGGTCCGCTCGATGCGGCGAAGCTGCTCGAGGCTGCTGTCGGCCTGGGGCGTCCTGGGGCTGACGGGCGCCTCGGGGCCGGAGGCCTCTCCCCTGTGTTCCATGCCTGTAGTCCTGGGCGCGCCCAAGAAGAGACAGAGCGACCCCGTCTCCGGCCCCGCAGAGGGCCGGCGGTCACCCAAGGGTAGCTCAGCGCGAATACTCAGGACGGGTTCTGGCGCGGCATAGGTATCATTCCACATTCTGAGCCCGCCGGCGGGGTGGACCGGCCCTCGGCCTCCGCTCGCCTGCGCCTCCATTCTGTGGAATATCACCCACGGGCGCCCCGTGCGCTGGAGGGGAGTGTGGAATCGCTGCGCGTCCTGGTGGCCGACGACGAGGAGGTGGTGCGAGCCGTCGTCACCGAGATGGTCCAATCGCTGGGTCACCAGGTGGTCGCCCAGGCGCGCGACGGCCGGGAGGCCGTGGCGCTGGCCGAGCAGACCCCGCTCGATGTCGCTCTCCTCGACATCTACATGCCCCAGCTCGACGGCCTCCAGGCCACCGAGGAGATCACCCGCCACCAGGCGCTCCCCATCATCATCGTCACCGCCCACGCCGACGAGTCCCTCATCCAGCGAGCTGCCGAGGCCGGCGCGTTCAGCTACCTCGTCAAGCCCATCACCAGGGAGCGGCTCGTCGCCGCCATCTCCACCGCCCGCGCCCGCTTCGCCGACCTCCAGGAGCTCCGCTCCGAGGTCGGCGACCTACAGCAGGCCCTGGAGGCCCGCAAGCTCATCGAGCGCGCCAAGGGAATCCTCATGCGCGACATGGGCGTCAACGAGCAGGAAGCCTTCCGCTGGCTGAAGCGCGCCAGCAGCCACCACAACGAGCGGCTCACTGCTATCGCCCGCCGCGTCGTCGCCCTCGACTCCCGCCCGCGCAAGTGAAGCCTCGCCCACCGGCGAGCGAGCGTCGTCCCGCCCCTCCACCCCCAGCCGCGGCATCGCCTGCCCGGCGCGTTAGGGCTCCCTCGCGCTCTGGCCCTCCGCTCCCTTGTTTACGGATGGTGACGGGCGATGGTAGGATAGAGACACACGGGGGCGCGAGGTACGGGGAAGATCAGGGGTGCGCGCGACAGGACGCACAGCGAGAGGCTTCACGCTCATCGAGCTGCTGGTGGTCATCGCGATCATCGGCCTCCTCGCGGCGATGGTCTTCCCCGTGTTCGCCCGCGCCCGGGAGGCGGCGCGGAGGGCCGTGTGTCTCTCCAACGTCCGGCACGTCGCCCTCGCCATTCAGCTCTACCTCGCCGACAACGATGATACGCTCCCCCCAGATGAGCACCGCCGCGAGGCCCTCGATTACTTCGACGGCGCGCCCGGCGGAGGTGAGTGGAACCAGGAGATCCTCGACCACTGCCCCCGGGCCAGGCAGGCAAACCCGTATCTGCGGTGGGCGGTCATCCTCGACCCCTATGTGCGCAGCCGGGAGGTCTGGCGCTGCCCCAGCGCGCGGGTCGAGTCCGGCGCCCGCTGGATCATCCCCGACCCCGACTGGCTCGCCTACTGCCAGCGCACCGAGGGACTCTGGGGCCAGCACACCTGGATAGCCGGGCCTTGCTTCCTCGGCTTCCCCTCTGGCTGGGGCGGGGTCATCACCGACTCCATCGCACAGGGCAGCCTTGCCGTCCCCGGCTTCGGCCGCAAGCCGCGGGAGGGCGCCTTTCGGCAGTCCATAGCCACCACCTGGCACCCCGGGCTGAGGCTATCGCAAGTCGAGGACCCCTCCTGGTTCGTCATCTGCGCGGACGGCGGCGCGCAGACCGACGATGCCAGCTACGGCCTCGTGGCCTACCCCGACCTGTGTCACCTCGAGTGCGCGGCCTGCTTCCCGGCCGACTGGGAGGAGTGCCCCTGGACCCGCGACTGCGGCCCTACCCCCGAGTTCCTCACCGATCCTCGGCTGCGCCAGCGCTACGCCCGCCACCTGGGCGGGTCCAACCTCGGCTTCCTCGACGGCCGCGCACGCTGGTTCCACGCCGAGCATATCATCGCCCATGGCCCGAAGTGGGCCAGGCCCGACTTTCAGGGCGGCGTCGTCTACGGCAAGTTCGAGGGGCTCTGGCCCTGGGGTCCCACTACGACCCCCGAGGGGGAGGACTGGTCGAGCGCCTGCGGTTTCCCGCCGCTGCAATGACCGCGCTCGCTCATCTGGGCTGGTTTGAGAGCAGCACGTAGTCGCCGCGGCGCGCCCTCACGGCCACGCCGCCCAGCGCCTCCTCGGCCACCGGCACGAAGCGCGCATGGGTCAGCGCACTGGCCGGGGTAGGGGAGGAGAGGAACGAGATCAGCTCCTGGTCGTCCCACTCTCCGAGGTCCACGATGGGGCGGCGCGCGTAGAACACGGTGGCCTTACGCTTTGCGTAGTAGACGCCGAGCGGCTCCTCGGGCGGGAGCGCGGAGGCGGCGATCATCGCCAGCTCCTTCCTCGGCTGGGCCTGCATTTGCGCGATGCGGGGCCTGAACCAGCCTACGTGCGCCAGGCCCGCGGCGAACATGCTCAGCGCGAGCGCGGGCACGACGACGCCCTTGCGGAGACGAGCCCCAACAGCGGCCGTGAGGGAGCCGGCGGCCAGCGCGGCTAGCATGATGACAGGGCCCCACCCCGGCGTCCAGCCGGTCGGCCACTGGCTCGCCCCGGGGAGTCGGCCCGCGGCGAGCAGGAGTGGGCCCCCCACCGCCGCCCCCGCGAAGACCGCTCCCACCAGGGCCAGCAGCGCCAGGCCCACGGCAGCCGGCCGGCCCCCGTCGCTGCCGGCCAGCCACCGGTCCAGCCACGCCCCCACGAGCAGCGCCAGAGGCGGGAAGCCTATGGCGAGGTAGTGGGGGAGCTTGGCGCGGGCCAGGGACAGGACAACCACGACCGCGATCGCCCACCAGGCCGCGAAGCGCAGCGCGCCCAGCCTCTCATCCCGGCGGAAGGCGTGGCCGAGCGCGGCCGGCAGGAAGGCGACCCAGGGGTAGAAGTAGACGAGCAGGTTCTTGAGGTGACCCCACCAGGGCTCGTTGCGGGCGAGGGAGCCGTGCAGGTGGCCCAGGTGCTCGTGGAGGAAGAAGGTGCGCACGAACTCCGGCTCCCGGAGCGCCGCGTAGACAAACCACGGCGCGGCTACCGCGGCGAACAGCGCCAGCCCGGGCAGCAGCCGCGCCTCGCGCAGCCCCGCCCGCAGTCGCCTCGCCGCGGCGAGCCAGGCGAGCACGCCCGCGGCGACGACCGCGATCGGCACCACCCCCTTGGCCAGGGCCGCGACGCCCAGCAGCGGATAGCAGGCCAGATAGAGCCGGCCGCTGACGGGCTCCGGGGCGCGGGCGGCGAGGTAGAACAGAAACACGGCCGCGGTCAGCGCGCCGACCAGGGGCATGTCGGTCATGGCCTCCCGGCCCAGGTCCACCCACATGTATGAGAGCCCGAGGGCGAACCCGGCCAGCAGACCGGCGCGGCGGCCCTGAGTCCGCGCCCCGAACCAGTAGGTGAGCAGGACGACCAGCAAGGCGAGGGAGGCGAAGGGGAGTCGGGCTGCGAGCTCCGACTCGCCCAGGAACCGAAAGGCCGCCGCGATGAGCCAGTAGACGAGGATGGGCTTGAGCAGAAATGGCTGCCCGTTGAAGTAGGGGATGCCCAGGTCCCCGCGGGCGAGCATCTCGCGCGCGCCGGCCGCGTAATAGGCCTCGTCGAAATCGTCCAGAGGGGTCAGGCCGAGTCGCCAGAAGTAGAGCACGCCGCAGATCGCGGCAAGAGCGAGAGGGAACGCAACCCGCGCCGCGGGAGCGCGCTCCCCGGATCGGCATCGGCCCGCGCCTGTCACCATGAGCCTGTCGTTCGTCTACCCAATCCACAACGAGATGGCGAATCTTCCCCGGCTGCTGCCCGAGACGCGCCGCATCGCCGAGGGGCTAGTCACCGACTATGAGGTGCTGCTGGTGGACGACGGCAGCACCGATGGCAGCGGCCCCTATATAGACCGCCTTGCCGCCGAGCACCCCGAGGTCCGGGCCCTCCATCACCGGCGAAACCGAGGCCTCGGCGCGGCGATCACCACAGGCCTGCGCCACGCGACCAAGCCGCTAGTTCTATACATGGACTCGGATTTCCCTGTCGGCGTCGCCGAGGCGCGCGCCGCGCTCGCCGCGATGCCCCTGGAGGTGGACCTGCTGATCGGCTATCGCATCGGTCGCGCCGAGGGCCTCCGCCGCGAGCTGATGTCGTGGACCTACAATCAGATCATCCGCCGGACCTTCGGCCTGCACGTGCGGGACGTGAACTTCGCCTTCAAGCTCATCCGCCGGCCGCTGCTCGAGCGGATCCGGCTCCGAAGCGAGGGCTCCTTCATTGACGCCGAGCTCCTGCTCGAGGCCCAGCGGCTGGGCGCGCGCATCATGGAGGTCGGGCTGCACTACCACCCCCGGGTGGCCGGGGTGTCCACCGCGGCGAGCGCCCGCGTGGTCCTGCGCCTGCTCGGGGAGATGCGCGCCTACCGCCTGCGGCGCCGCGCCGGCCGCGTCGGCCCCGCCCGTCTCATCGTCAATGCCGACGACTTCGGCCTGTGCCGCGGCGTCAACCAGGGCGTGATCGAGTCCTTCGCCCGCGGCGTCGTGACCAGCGCGAGCATCCTGCCCACCGGGGCCGCCTTCGAGGAGGCCGCAGCGCTGGCACGGGCCCACCCCAGGCTCGACATCGGGGTGCACCTCGCCCTCACCCAGACCCGCCCTGTGCTGTCGCCCGCGGAGGTGCCCTCCCTCGTGGACCGCAGCGGCCGCTTCCCGGCCGACTGGCGGGGCTTCCTCGCCCGGTGGCTCCGGGGCGCGGTCCGACGCAGCGAGCTGAGGGCCGAGCTGCGCGCGCAGGTCGCGCGCGCGCAGGCCGCCGGGCTCGAGATATCCCACCTGGACAGCCACCAGCACCTTCACCTCCTGCCCGGCGTGCTGCCAGTCGTGCTGAGGCTGGCCAAGGAGTCTGGCATTGGCGCGGTGCGCCTGCCGGGGCCGGCCGCGTCCGGGCCACCCCGGCGGTGGGCCGAGGGCGCGGCGCTGGCCTTCGCCCGCCGACAGGCGCGGGGCGCGCTCCGCCGCAGCGGCCTGCTGGTCCCCGACGACTTCCGCGGCTTCCACGAGGCCGGCTGCTGGCGCACGGAGGACCTAGCGCGGGCCGTGCTCGCGCTCGATGGTGGCGTTACCGAACTCTGCTGTCACCCGGGGGCCGGCGACGGGATCGAGCGCGAGGTGCCCTGGCCGTACCAGTGGCAGCAGGAGCTGGCCGCGCTGACGAGCGCGGAGGTCGCCGAGGCCGTGCGGCAGGCCGGCGTCGAGCTCACCACCTACCGGGAGTGCCTCCGGGCGGGACCGGCGGCGCGCCCGGCCCCGCCCGCCGCCGCATCCTTCACCTGAGCTGCGAGTCCGCGGCGATCTGCATCTCCATGCGCATCGGCGTCACCTGCGCGGTGCCCATGCGCATGGCGAACGTGTACTCGAACTGCTCCCTCACCTTGCGGCCCGCCTGGTAGTCGAACCAGGTGCGGACCAGAGTGGCGCCCGACTGGCTCATGGTGATGGGCTCATCGCCGACCACACCCGGCTGCATGGTGAGCTCCCAGGGGCACTCGGCCTCGATCACCGCGCACTCGACGCCGCCGACCTGCTCGAAGCGCACCAGCCGGGAGGTGTTCTTCAGCGGGATGCGAGCGAGCGCCATGGCCTGCCTCGCCTCCTCCGGCATGGGCATGCCCATCTGTTCGAGCATCTGGGCAACGTCCACGACCATCTCCCACTCCCAGGTATCGCCCACCGACACCGGCCGGTCGGGGAAGAGAGGCTGGGAGAAGCGCTCGATCATGCCCTGGATCATGCCGCGGAGGTCTAGCCCGGGGCCGCCGGGGACCTTGATCGGAGGGATGGGAAGGTGCTCCAGTCCTCTGATGGCGAGCGGCTTGCCCTGCGGCGACACCACCGAGTATATGGGCAGCATCGGCAGCCTGATGAGCTGCGGCGGGCCGCCGTCTGGGCCCTGGAGGGCGAGCTGACCCCGCAGGTCCGCGAACTCGAAGCTGAAGTCGAAGGACTCGACCTGCCCGCCGACGACCAGGGCCCCCTCCTCCGTGACTTCAACGACGCGCTCGATGGTCACCGCCGTGCCGCCCAGGCGCGGGCTCAGTGAGAACGCGAGCCGGCCCGTCGCGGGGTCGGTGAACGTCATGTCCATCGCCGCGCTGAACTGGGTCGCGTATTTGGCGGCGTCCCCAGGCTGTCCCTTGAGCTCGAGCACCACCGCCTGCGGCGCGGCGCCGGCGGCGACGGCCGAGCACAGCACCACCACGGACGCCAGCAGTCCTGCGAACCGTCGGTTCACGGCCTACCTCCCTGCTGCATTGGTCCCGTCGCGCTGGCCGGGCCGGCGAGGCGCCCGGGCGCGGGTGTGGCAGGCCTCTTCGAGGGACGGGGGGGGCCCTCCTGCCTCCAATCGGGCCCAGAAAAGGGTGGACCGCCCGGCGACGCCGGGCGGTCGGAACGGGTTCACCCTGATCGAGCTGTTGGTGGTCTACCGTAAGGAGTATGCGGGCCAGTTGTTGCAGAGGTGTGGACGCCCCGGCAATCTTGTGTGACGTCTGCCCCTCCCTGTGCGGCCAACTCCGGTTCGGCGGTCCGTGGCCCGTGGGCCAGGATGGCTCATGGATCCCCATCCCCGTCCGCCAATGGCAGGCTGACGCGCAGGATTGGCCCCAGGCCGCCGTTGCTGAGGTCCAGCGGCTGCAGTGGCGCCTCCAGCTCGACTGACTGCCAGTCGCGGCCGCCGCGGCACAGGAAGCGATAGCGCCCTGGCTCCCGAAGGGAGAACCATGCGCGGCCGTCACGGTCGGTGCGCACAGCAGCAGGTGGAACCGGGGCCCCCTCGAGCAGCACCGCGAGCACGTAGGCGTCCGCCACGGGCTCGCCCCCCGAGGTGACAGTGACTATGACCTCGGGACGGGTGAGTGTGACGGGGGGCACTTCGTGACCGAGGTAGCGCCGGCTGGCCTCCCGCATCGCCGCCGCAACAGGGCGCGGCGTGACCGCCGGGCGCCCCGGGTCGTGGAGGTTGACGAACTCCCTCGGTCCCCAGGCTAGGCCGCCGGTGACGGTGTTCTGCGCGTGTTGCCCTGTCCCCGAGCGGCTGGGCCAGGAGATCGGCCCGTCGAGCAAGGGCTGATCCTCGAAGGCCTGCTGTCCATAGAGGATGAAGCCGGACACGCCCTCGTCGCCGAAGAACTCGATGGCCCGCCTGGTCGCGCGGGCGAAGTCCTCCGGTGTTGGCGTGCTCTCCGGACGGCTCCAGTCCCAGCGATACCAGACCTCCTGGTTGACCAGGGGGACGCTGGCGCCCTGCCACCTCCGCAGGGTCCGCGCCTGCTCGTGCGATGACTTGATGTCGGCCAGGGGGTCCGGGCCGTCCATCTGGAAGTGCGACGAGTAGGCGGCGACTTGCAGGGGCGGCGTAGCCGCTCCTGCGCGCTGGATCAGCCTGGTAGAGTCCATCTGGTGGAAGAGGGCCGCCAGCCGGTCGGTGTCGGCCTGGTTGAGGAGGCAGGCCGCCATCACCACGACGACACTGGGGTGATTCGCCACCGCCCTCGCCCACAGCGGGTACTGGCGCGCGAGCTCGGCCACCACCTCCGGGAATGAGTCCTGGCTCATGTGCTCGGACTCAGTGCTGCCCAGGGGGCCGCCGCAGTAGTTGGCGTCCCAGACCAACAGGCCCAGCTCGTCGGCGAGCTCGTAGAAGGCAGGGTCCTTCTGCTCGGCGTGGCTGTGGATTGTGTTGCAGCCGGCCGACCGCACGGCTGCCATGCGCAGGCGCCAGGCGCTGGGCCCCGAGGCCTCCGGCCCCCAGTATCCCATGAGGCGGAGCTCTCTGCCATTGAGCAGGATGCGATCGCCCTCGGTCCAGATCTCCCTGAACCCGAAGCGGGTGACGAGGCGATCCACCTCGTCGCCGTCCGTCCCCAGCAGGCGCGTCTCCGCGTGGTAGAGGACCGGCTCGCCGTAGGGCGGGTAGCCCCAGAGCTGAGCGTCGGGCCAGGGGGCGGATATGGTCACCACAGCCGACGCGCCTGCCTCCAGAGCGAGCGCGTGGCTCGGCAACACGAGCGCCTCGCGCGCGCCGAGATAGACCCGGTTGGCTACCGTCATCTCGCGGGGACGCGCCGAATCGTTCGCGACGGTCAGCCGGACCCGGAGGCTCTTCTCGCGCACTGAGGGCATGACCAACACGTCAGAGATGTGGAGGTCGGGCCGGGCGATCAGGTACACATCCTCGGCTATCGTGGCCTGCTCCCGATAGCCGATCAACGGCGCCAGCCGGTGGCGCGCCTGCTGGTCAGTCACGGTGCGGCCTGGCATCACGTGCTCCGCGCTGGCGCAATGGACCCATACCTCGACGCGGTTGGGCAGCCCGGGCCGCGCGGCGCTGGTCACATCCACCTCGAAGGGCGCTCTCTGCCCCCAGTTCTCGCCGCACAGGACGCCGTTCACGAACACCCTCGCGTAGTGGCGCACGCGCACGAAGCGCAGCAGCAGGCGCTGTCCCTCCCCGCTCATCTCCTCGGGAATCCGGAAGTCCAGCCTGAACCACGCCGACCCGGTGGCCGCGCTCGCCGGGTCCTCAGGAACCCGTACGGTCTCCCATTCGCCCTCGGGCGCGCGCACGGCGTCTCCACCCTGATGGCGCAGCCAGTCTCCATTCAGGCATATCTGGCTTCGGGGGCCGGTGAAAGGCGCGCTGGCGACGGCAAGAGAGGTGACGACGAGCAGCAGTGCCGCAGTTGCCATTGTGCACAGCGTGGTGTCGTCGGCAGCGGGCAGGGCAGTCCCCTCCTGGGCTAGCGGATTCGCACGCGGGCGTAGCTGTACACATCGCCCGCCCCTGCCCGAGTGCCGTACAGGTCTAGCACCTCTGACGGGGGCGATCCGTTGCGCCAGGTGGCCGTGTAGAAATCCGTGAGCGGGTGGGCCAGGGGCACTTCGACCGGCCCGCGCTGGCCCCGGTTGGGGAGCAGCTCCAGCAGGCGGTTCCGGGGCCCGGCCTCGGTCCAGACGCAGTAGAAGACGAACAGGCGTCCCCCGGGCGTCACGTGGAAGCGCGCCCCACGCGTGCTCGGCATCTCGGCAGGGGAGGCCTCGCTGGCCTGCACCAGGGGGCGCTTCTCCACCACTGCGCCGCCGCGGACCACGGCGTACATGAGCGCCTGATAGCGCTCTTCCTCCGGGAAGAAGCGCTCGCGCAGGCGCTCGTCCAAGGCTCTCTCGCTCCACAGGAGATGCACGGCGCCGTCCGGCCCAACCCATAGGTCGAGGGGGAAGATGTGGCCGGCCGTGTGGTCTCGACTGGAAACCTCTATCCAGTCGTGGAACTCGCCGGTGGTGATGTCATCGCTCCAGGTGAAGAAGAGCCGGCGGAAATCGTAGTCCCAGTCCCGGCCAGTGAGCTCCAGCTTGTACTGCCGCCACTCCGGGTAGGGCTCGACGATGTCGCTCACCGCGCTGAAGTAGACGCGACGGTCCTTCAGCCCGACGGTGGCATAGCAGAGGCGGATGGGCTGGGGTTCCGGGTAGTCCGCCCCCCAGGGCCAGATCAGGCGGCCCTGGGCTGACCACGCGCCGGTGTGGTCGCGGAAGCTCCACTCGGCATGGGTGTGGCCGATGTTCTGGAAAAGGATCAGCTCCCGGTTCGGCCCATCGGCCGCGAAGCTCCGGTAGGAGTGCTCGGTGAAGGCCGGCTCGCCGTCCCACACCGGCCGGAGCGTCCGCGCTGGAGCGGCCGGGTTGGAGGCGCTGAACGCAAGGATCTCCGGCCGCGCGGGGCCTCCCCTCGCCTGCGGACCGGTCAGAGTCGGGTTGCAGGAGAGCAGCACCGTCCCATCCGCAAGACCGACGATTGGGCACGGCTCGCGGGTACGGCCGGGGGCCCTTGCCGCTAGCTCCCAACCGTGCTCCTTGCGGTGGAACAGGATACCGCGCACGTTGTTCAGAGGGGGCGCGTCAGGCAGCAACTCCAGGCCGCTGATGAACACGTCATCGCCGACCCGCGCTATGCAGCTCGACCCATAGGCCCACATCGGGCCCGCGCCGTTCTCCGGAGGGCCGCACGAGTAGACATCCTCCTCCAGCTCTATCACGACCTCCAGCTCGGGCGCCGCGGCATCCCGAGACGCGGGGCTGGGAGCGCTCGTCGCCAGACCGAAGATCAGCGCTGCGGCGAGGATAGCAGACGCTTCCAGCACCGTTTGCCTTCCTGACGGCTCGCGCGAAAGGGCATGGTGTCGCATCTTCCGCGTTGCCGGGCTGAGTCCTGCCTGGGGGCGGCGGCGGTGTCCCACTCAGGGCAGGTGTGTGGGCTCCGGAGTCCGCGCCGCGGGAGCTAGCCGGGCTCCTCGCTCCGGGCCCGGAGATTGCTGCCGCGCTCAGGGGCGGATCGAGCGCCCTTGGCAGACAAGAGAGCGCATACTCTTTGGCCCAGATGTGGCATATACTGGTGGCGATCACCACCAGCAGCTCGATCAGCGTGATCCCGCAGGAGCGGCCCTGCCTGGGTTGGACGCGGGCAGGGCTGTTCCGCGCCTGCTGGATCGTCCGCCCTATTCGCCGGGCTCCGCCGCTGGCAGAGCCGTCTCGGGCCGCGCCTCCTGGCGGCCGGCGGCCCGGCGCTGCTCGCGCTGCTCCACTCCCTCACGGTAGCGGACGGCCCGCTCCGGTTCGGCGCTCCGGGGCGGCGGGGCCGTCCGTGGAGCTGTCTCGCCCCGGCGCTCCAGCACCTCGCCCACCCCAATCTCCTCCTCGGGCGGCTCCACCCCTGTAAGCAACCTCTGGCCGGCCGTTCCCACGACCGTCCCTCCCGCCGCCAGCCCGGAGGTGAGCCGGTAGTTGTAGATCAGCACCACCAGCACCACGACCAGGAGGATGATGACGATCCCTAGCAGCGTCGGCACAGACCTGTTCACGATTCTACCTCCTATCGCTCCTCGCGGCGCCCGTCCCGGCAAGGTCTGGACCGGCGCCGCCTCAGTGTGGTCCGAGAATACCACGCGCAGGCCAAACGGCCTGTTCGCTCAGCAATCAGAGGTGTTGCATAATGCGACAAGAGGAGTCGGCGAGCACGCGCGTGTGCCCTGGCGGAGCTGGCGCCCTTCCTCCACCCCCGCCATCTGGCTAAGAGATCTTACATAGCCGCGAGGCGCAGGTCAGACTCAGCGTCCACTCGGCGCGGCGCGGCTGCGCTGGGCGAAGTACCAGATCACGCCCACGAGCGCCAGCAGCAGGCCGGCCGGGAGCGCGATCTGGAGCAGCGCCGCCGCCAGCCTCCACAGGAGCGCGATGGCGACCAACACCAGCCCGATCATGATCAGCGTCTGAGGCATCTTGCCCTCCGCTCAGTGCTCAAGGCGGGCCGCCGGGCGCGCGGCCTCACGCCTCTCCTCGGGGAACAGCACCCACCACGCCAGCGGGATGACCACCGGCGCAAACGGCAGGAACAACCTCACCTCCCACACCAGCGCGATCACGTAGTGCAGCGCCAGGTAGGGTGGCAGCAGCCAGAGCGCCCGCCGCAGGACCCGCGGCCCGTCCCTCGCCCCCAGCAAGGACAGCGCCCACATCGCACCGTAGAGCGCCAGCAGGAGCGCCGTGCCCGCCCAGGAGCCGACGTTCTGCCAGAACGTCACCACATCGCAGTAGTACGCCCGGCTCCCGTAGGCCACGAGCATTGCGCCGTAGGGGACCGCCCAGGCCCCCGCGAGCACCACCGTCATGCCCACCACTCGCTGCGCGGGGGCCTCCCGCCACCGCGCGAGCAGGTACACGGCCGGCAGCAGGGCCGTGGTCTCGCGGTTGAGCGTGCCCACCAGCACGAGAGGGGGCACGAGGCGATCGCGGCCCACCGCGAGCGCCCAGAACGCCAGCACGAAGACGAGCAGGTTCAGGGGGTCACTCTCCTGGACGACGCGGAAGTAGGTGAAGGGGATGATCGCTGCCAGGCACATCGCCCCGGCCGCGGCGGCCGCCGGCGAGAACCAGACCCGCATGTACCGGTCGAACGACAAGAGCGCGATGCCGGTGACCAGCGAGCGCAGGACCACGTACGCGGCGACTGGGCTGCCTCCCGGGAGGAGCCACCGGAGAAGTTGCGCCACCCAGGGGGTGAGTGGACGGTACTGGTTGGGGGCCGGCGCGTAGCCGCCCACCATCTCGGCGTGCCAGGAGGGAAGTCGGGGCAGATCGGCGAGGCGCGCCCACAGCAGGCCGCTGACGACCCCGAGTCCGAGGTAGACGAGGACCAGGCCCGCCGACTCGACCCTCACGCGTCTTCCCATGGCACAAACCGACCCCCGGGCGTGGCTTCGCCGCCGGGCGCAGCCTTGCCTCCCACCCAGGGACGGCCGAGCAGGGGTGAAACAGACGCAGGCAGAAGCACAGGCGCCGGAGCGCCGGTCACGCCTGAGGGCCGGCGGCCGAACTGGAGGGACGAATGACCCCGTCGCGGCTCGAAACACGACTGCTCTCGGCGATGGAGGAGCTGGACATCGTTGACGCCCACGAGCACCTGTCCCCGGAGTCGGTGCGGACCTCGACGAAGGTGGATGTGTTCACGCTCTTCAGCCACTACACTCGCGCCGACCTGCTCGTGGCTGGCATGTCGGATGCTGACTACCGGCTGACCCAGAACCCGGAGCTGCCTCTGGATTACCGCTGGCGGCTCTTCGCACCCTACTGGGAACAGATCCGGTGGGCCTCCTATGCTCGCGCGGCCCTCCTCGCGGCGCAGCGCTTCTACGGGGTTGACGACATCAACGAACACACCTATGTGGAGCTGTCGGAGCGGATGGCCGAGGGCAACACCCCGGGCATCTACGAGCGTGTCCTCAGGGACGCCTGCCGCATCCGCGTTGCGCTCACCCAGTGCTCCCGCACCGACCTGGGCAGCCCGCTCCTGACCCCGGTCATGCCCCTGGTCACCGCCATGGGGACCTGGGCCCAGGTGTCTCGGCCGACGCTGACCGACTGGCAGGGCAACCCCAGGGTCCTCGCCCCCAACGTCGCGGTGCGCACCCTTGACGACCTCCTGGACGCCAACCGGCAGTACATCGAGCAGGTGAAGGCCGAAGGCGCCGTCGGCCTCAAGATGATGTCGAATCCGTACCAGCAGCCAGACCGGCAGGCGGCCCTGGAGTGCTTCGAGGACTTGCGCCGCGGCAGGCGGCACTCGCTGCCCGACCGGAACCCGATGCGGGACTATGTGGTGGATGAGATGATCCGCTACGCCGGCGAGCTCGACCTCGTGGTGTGTGTGCACACCGGCTACTGGGGCGACTTCCGGACCCTCGATCCGCTGCACATGATCCCCCTGCTCGAGCGGCACCCCAGGGTCCGCTTCGACCTCTACCACCTGGGGTATCCCTGGGTTCGCGAATCCATCATGCTTGGGAAGGGCTTTGCGAACGCGTGGCTGAACTTCTGCTGGACCCACGTGATCTCCCAACGATTCGCCACCGATGCCATGGATGAGGTTATTGACCTCGTCCCGGTGAACAAGATCACCGCCTTCGGCGGCGACTACGCGCTGCCAGTCGAGAAGATCTACGGGCACCTGGTGATGGCCCGCGAGGACCTGGCGCGAGTGCTCGCGGCGCGGATCGAGCGGGGCCAGTTCGGCGAAGACCAGGCTCTCGAGCTGGCGCGAAAGTGGCTCTGGGACAACCCCAGGGATCTCTACCGGCTCCCGGTGTGATGCCGTGAGCGCCCCTTCGCCGCGACCCAGCGGCGCCTGGCGTACAAGGATCCCGGACGGGCGATGAAGGCGTGGCGGGCGGGCTGGCTCCGGGCGGACGCAGCCCTGCTGATAGTGGCCGCGGTGTGGGGGTTCACCTTCACGGCCGTGCAGCGGGCGCTGGAGTCGGCATCACCCTTTGCGTTCCTGTCTGCGCGGTTCGCGCTCGCCGCGGTGGTGTTGGGGGCGGCCTTCCCTCGGCGGGTGGTGCGCGTCACCGGCCGCCAGCTCGCGGTCGCGGCGCTGCTGGGCACATGGCTTACGGCCGGCTACGCGCTTCAGACGGTCGGGCTGCTGTACACCACCGCGTCCAAGTCGGCCTTCATCACGGGCCTCAGCGTCGTGCTGGTCCCGCTGCTGTGGCTGCTGATGTCGGCCCGCTTCCACGACGGGCGGGCCGGCGGGGCCGGTCTCAAGCCCTTAGTCGCCGCCGCGATCGCGGCGGCGGGGCTGTATCTGCTGGCCTCGCCTGCGGGGGCCGGCCCCAACGTGGGCGACCTGCTCACGCTCGGGTGCGCCGCGGGCTTCGCTCTGCACATCGTCACTGCCGGGTGCGTGGCCCGCCGTCAGGACCCGGCGGCGCTGGCCTTCTGGCAGATCGTCGCTACGGCGCTGGCGTGCGCGGCGCTGATGTCCGTGCTGGAGACGCCTCGCCTGGCGCTCACACTCTGGACCCTTGCCGCGCTCGTGGTCACGGGGGTGCTTGCCACCGCCTTCGCCTTCGCCACTCAGATGTGGGCCCAGCGGGAGACGAGCGCGACGCACGTCGCCCTGATCTTCGCCGCCGAGCCGGTGTTCGCGGCCGTCTTCGCTCACTTCGTCCAGGGCGACCGCCTCGGGTTACGGGGTATCGCCGGCGGCGCGCTGATCCTGGCCGGGATTGCGGTGGCTCAGCTCTGGTCCGTGCGGCCCCGGCCTCGCTGAGCGCCTGGCCGGCCCAAGTCGGGGCAGGCGAAGGCGCCGGGGCACGGTATAATGGGCCAGGCGGCGCCGCATCTGGTCGCCCCGGGAACCACCACGCACAGGCCGCCTGCAGCGGCAGGAGGAGGAACCCGATGGCTCAGGTTCACCACGGTAGACGCCCTCGGTCACCACGCTGCGGTTTCTGGCCCGGCGTCACCTCACTGCTGATCGGCGCGCTGGCGCTTCTCTCGCTTCCCTCGTCTGCGGCCGGCCAGTCGCTGTGTCGCTTCTACGTGGCGAGCCAGTATGACTGGCTCGGGAACGCCGGCTTCTACCTCGATTTCGAGGGCAGCGAGCTGGAGACGCTGCCGGTCTTCCTCGCGGTGGGCGATGGCACGAGCTGGCGCTTCCCGAGGCACACGCCCGGCTTCGAGTTCGACCGCGAGTACCAGCTCACCGCGTCGATCAGCGCGACCGGCGCGCAGCTCTATCTCGACGGCGCGCTCGTCGTTGATAGCCCCGGCGGGTGGCAGCCGGCCCCCGGCCCGTTCGAGGTGGACTATCGGCCGCCGTGGGCGAGCGACCCCGGGGACTGGGTGGCCGCCGTGGGGACGCTCTCGGTTGTGCTCCTCCGCGGCGAGGAGGAGGTGGTTCGGCACGAGGTGGACATCGGGGCCGCCTCTGCACACCCGGTGCTGCGGCTGTTCGAGCCGGGCACGGCCATCCGGCTCGAGGTCCCCTCGCAGCCGGGGGACTCGCTGTGGCTGGACTGCACGATCCGCTTCCTCAGGAGCGACCCGGCGGCATGGGCGCCCCTGATTGACCGCTATGGGCAGTGTGTGTACGCCGACTTCCCAGGCAAGGTGCACTCCGACGCCGATCTGGTCGCGCACATCGCGGCCGAGGACACGCGCCTGGAGACGATGCCCCCGTCGCCCGACTTCGACCTCTATGGCGGCTACCTGAGGGCCGGTTGGCGGGAGGAGGGCACGGGGTTCTTCCGGGTCACCAGGCGAGACGGCTACTGGTGGCTGCTCTCCCCCGAGGGGAACCCGTGTTTCTACCTCGGGGTGTGCTTGGTGCCGGCGAGCGCCTGGCCCCTGACGCCGACCACGGGCCGAGAGCACCTCTTCGAGTGGCTGCCGCCGCGGGAGGCGCCCTGGTTAGGCGCCTGGGCCCGGGATGTGTGGGGCGCGGGCGAGGCGGCGGACTACGTGAACCTGTACCAGTGCAACCTGATTCGCAAGTACGGGGCCGACGCCTGGCAGGAAGAGTCCCTGGAGCGGGCGCGGCGGCGCCTGGCGGCCTGGGGCTTCTCCGGCGGCGGGAAGTGGGGCGCGCCGGACGCCATGGTCCAGACGCCGGTGCTGTATTCGGCGAACACCCCCACCCTGGCTGGTCACCCGGACTACTTCGACCCCGCGGTCCGCGAGCAGTTCCGCCGGGACCTGGAGGGGCAGATCGGGCCCCGCCGCGATGACCCCTACATCCTCGGCTGGTCCTACCGCAGCGAGTGGGAGGCTCTCATCACCCGGGACCAGATCCGCCAGATGCTCGCCGCGCCGGCCGACACGCCCGCCAAGCGCGCCCTGCTCGATCACGCGGTGGACGAGCTCTACGGCGGCTCGGTGCCCGCGCTCGCCGCCGCCTGGGGCCTGGAGGTCTCTACCCGGGAGGAGCTGTATGAGACCAGCCCCTCGCCGCCCGACGCCGACGTCGTCCGCCTGCGGCTATGGTACGCGGACGGCTTCTACGAGTTCGTGTACTCCACCATCAAGTCCATTGACCCCAACCACCTCGTGATCGCCCCCTGGATCGTGCCGGGCTGGTGGGAGAGTGAGGACGACTGGCGCCTTCAGGCCCGCCACTGCGACATCATGGGCTATGACCGCTACTTCATGGACTACGACGACCCGGTGCTGGCCCGCCTTCAGGCCGAGACCGACAAGCCGACTCTCTGTGGTGAGTTCTCCTTCCCCCAGTTCTACCACGGCGAGCGGGGCTTCGGCCGCTACTGGAGCTCGAGGGTCGAGACAGAGGCGGAGGCCGGCGAGCTGTACCACCAGACCATCGAGAAGGCCGCCCGGGATCCACACTGCGTCGGCATGATCTGGTTCCACTACCGGGACCAGCCCCTCACCGGCCGCGGGCCGGGCTTCGGGCCCGAGCTCGTGTACGGCGAGCACTACGCCTTCGGGCTGATGAGCGAGACCGACCAGGTGAAGTGGCCCCTCGTCGAACGCATGAGGGAGGTCAACCACCAGGCTGCGCCCCGGCGGATGGAGGCCGCCGGCCGGCCCTTTCGGTGACGTCCCTCTGGACCACTGGGCCAGGGAGGAGATAGCAGCCTGCGCGCAGGCCGGCATCGTCGCCGGCTTCCCCGACGGCACCTATCGCCCCGGCCTCGCAGTCTCCCGCGATCAGATGGCGGTGTACGTCTCCCGCGCGCTCGCGGGCGGCGACGGGGGGGTGCCCTCCGGCCCGGCGAGCCCGACGTTCCCCGACGTTGCCCCTGACCACTGGGCGTTCCGCTACATCGAGTATGCGGCGGCGAATGACATCGTGCGGGGCTACGACGACGGGACCTACCAGCCCTCGCTGGCCGTGGACCGGGGGCAGATGGCGGTCTTCATAGCCCGGGCCATCGCCGTCCCCACCGGCGAGGCCGGCATCGCCGACTACGTGCCGAGCACCACCACCTTCCTCGATGTCACCTCTGACAACGAGTGGGCCTGGTGCTGGAAGTACGTCGAGTTCCTCGCGGAGCAGGGCATCGTCGGCGGCTACCCCGACGGGCTCTACCACCCCGAGTACACCTGCTCCCGCGACCAGATGGCGGTCTACGTGGCGCGGGGGTTCGGGCTGATCGAATAAGCCGCCGGCGGCGTCACCAGAGGTGCATCAGGGCGTCCACGGGCGCGTAGTCGTCGGTGAGGATGGGGACGTCGCCGGTGCGGACGCGCGTGTGGACGTAGTTGTCCACCCGCCACACCAGCCGCGGGTCCTTGATGCGGGTCCCCTGAGCCTCCCTCGCCCGCTGCCGGAGTTCCTCGTGAGTGATGGGGCGGGGCGAGTTCATCCCGAAGACCATGATGTTGGTCAGGCGCGCGTCGCTCTCTCTCACCTCGAAGGCGTGGATCTGGGGGAAGACGTCGGCCATCGTCTTGTAGACCGACCGGAAGAAGTTGCTCCGGGGGCCGGTCACCGCTCCGACGACGTTGTTGACGATGACGCCCTGGGGCGTGAGCCGCTCCCTGACCAGCTCGAAGAACTCACGCGTCGTCAGGAAGAAGGGCACCGTATCCGCGTAGTAAGCGTCGAGAACGATGAGGTCCCACTTCTCACGGGTGCGGCGCAGGAACTGCCGGCCGTCGGCCTCGTGGATGCGCAGGCGAGGCCCCGGGCGGACGTAGAAGTACCGCTGCGCAATGGAGATCACATCCGGGTCTATCTCCACCGAGTCCACCACCACCTCGGGGTAGTCGCGCACGAATCGCTTCGGGATCGTCCCCCCGCCCAGCCCGATCACCAGCACCCGGCGGATGTTGGGGTTGATCAGGAACGCGATGTCCGTGTAACACGCATAGGGCAGCCCGCGCCCGTGGGGGTCCTGCAGGTCCATCTGGGTGTGCCAGATGTTGTCGGCGCGGAGCCAGCGGTGGCGCCCGTCCTCGGTCACCAGCAGGCGGTGATAAGCGCTGTCGCGCTCCAGCAGGACGCGCTCCCGCGCGGAGGCGGGCCCGGCGACGCCCAGCGCCGCAAGCAGGAGAGCGGCCGCGGCGGCTGCCCGGCGGGCGCTGAGCGGACGTGAGCCCGCGGCGGCGGCCAGCAGGGCCGCGAGCATGAGGAGCGCGCCGAGCAGGTAGAGGATCGCGCGCGTGCCCATCGCGGGTATGAGGTAGAAGGCCGCGCCGATCGTGCCGGCGATGCTGCCCACGGTGGATATCGAGTAGACGGCCCCGGCAGTGCGGCCCACGCGGTCAATGCTCTCCGCGGTCAGCCGAATGACGAAGGGAGAGGTCACGCCCATGAGCATACCCGGGATGAAGAACAGGATGAGACACGACAGCAGCGGGTTGCCCCGAGGGCCGAAGTCCCGCTCGAGGATCGCGTCACACACCAGCGGACCCAGGCGCGGCAGCCCCAGCACGAAGGCGCCGGCCGCCACCAGCAGCGCACCCAGCAGACCGGCCCACGGCCAGCGGTCGGCCAGCCGCCCTCCCACGAAGTAGCCGAGGCTGAGGGCCGCGAGGAACACCCCGATCAGGCTCCCCCACACGAAGATCGAGCCGCCAAAGAAGGGCGCAAGCACCCGGCTGCCCGAGAGCTGAAGCGCCATCAGTATCGCCCCGGAGAGGAAGGCTACCAGTAGCAGCAGAGCATTCCGCATCACGACTGCCTCTCTCTTAGACCCCTGGCGGCACCTGGAGGTTCCACCCCCGGGGGCTCCTCGCCTCGCCGCTCTAGCGCGGCTTCATGAGCTGGATGAGCGCAATGCCCAGGATCACCAGCCCCACCCCCAGCACCTGCGCCGGCGAGATCCGCACCCGGAGCACCCCGACGCTCAGCAGCACCACCGCCACCTGGCTCGTGCCCACCATGATGGGTACCGCGTAGTCGGGGCTGGTGGCCTTCAGGCTCTGCCAGTACAGGAGGTGTGCCAGCAGTCCTGCCAGCAGGCCGCCGAGCGCGAGGCAGACGATCGCCCGCGGCGTTAGCCCGGACCACTCGAGGTGCCGGCCCAGGGGCAGGGCAGACAGCGCCAGCACGCCGAACACCGCCCCGGAGCGCACGAACAGCCCGGCGTAGGGCTGCGCCGTGGTGAGGCCCAGCTTCTCCACTACGGACGCCGCGGCCATCACGGCGCCGGCGGCGATCGCATAGCACAACGGCGTCATCTTCCTCCTCCGGGCTCCTGAGGGCGCCGGCGCGCCGCGGCCCGGCGACCCCGCCAGCCGCCGGACCGCGTGTGCGACAACGTCGAGACGACGCTGTCCGCCCTACTTCTTCGGCTTGCAGGTCTGCTTCTTGCCGGTCTCGCTTCCCTGCTTCTTCGCGGTCTGCTTCTTCGACGCGCAGCACGACATCGGCTCTCACCTCTATTCAGTCGAGTCTTCGCGCCAGCAGCCGCCGCCGGCGCCACTAGCATTATCCACAGACAACGCGGGCCCGTCAACACGTGTTCGTCGCTGCTATAGACAATGTGCACGCCCTCAGCCCGCCACCTCGGGCCCCGCCTCGAGGAGCCGGTCCATCTCCTCGAGGGTGTCCCTGATGTACTCGGCCGCCCGGCTGGCGGCCTGCTCCAGCAGCCGGGCGCCCTCGGCCGCGCTCGCGCGGCCGGGCGCGCCCCAGAGGCCGGCCGGGCTGAGCGCGGCCATGCCCACGTAGTCCAGAAACTCCCGCCCCTGGCGGGGCGCGAAGTCGGGGCGGCGCGCACCGAGCTTCACCAGCTCTGGCCGAAGGTGCAGCAGGAGCGAGGTCTCGTCGGCCCCCGCGTGCAGCTCGGCCAACGCCCCCTGCTCGGCGCCGGAGAGGCCCGGGGTGGTGAAGATGACCCGCACGCCGGTGCGCGCCAGGTTGAGCTCCCGCACCGTGGGCTTGATGATCCAGTTGCCGCCGTGGGCCACCACCAGCGCGACCCGGGTGATCCCGTGCTGCCCGAGCGATCCCACCAGATCCTCGATGACGGCGGCCAGGGTGGCCGGCCGGAGCCAGACAGTGCCCGCGAAGTCGCCGTGCTCATGCGAGCAACTGAAGGGGAGCGCGGGCAGCAGGTAGCAGTCGTCCAGCCGCTCGGCGATGAGGCGCCCCAGCGCCTGGGCGATGAGGTAGTCGGTGGCGAGGGGGAGGTGGTGGCTGTGCTGCTCGATGGACCCGATGGGCAGGATCGCCACCCGCGGCCTCGCCCGCGCTACTTCGTCGAACGTGTTCTCCCAAGTGACCATGGATTGCCGCCTCTCCGCCCAAGTGGTCTGCGTGTCGGCCCTTCAGGAGCATGGTTCAGAGGCGGCGGCCGGAGTCCTGCTC
This sequence comes from uncultured bacterium, assembly GCA_964385645.1. Taxonomy (GTDB): domain Bacteria; phylum Armatimonadota; class Hebobacteria; order Hebobacterales; family Hebobacteraceae; genus CAYLPT01. The sequence continues at coordinate 6,760 of CAYLPT010000188.1, read as the reverse complement.
GCCCGGCTTCGGGAGGGATTCGACACAATCGCCCGGGAGCGGTATGATGTAGGTGGGAAGGCAGGCTAACCACGGCGGTGCGCACGAGAGAGATAGAGGAGACGGTGGACGGGCTGCCGGCGCCGGTGGTGGCCTGGCTCGCGGAGCATCTGCCCCAGGAGACGGTGCTCGCGAGCCAGTACGCCGACCTGCACGGCCCGGGGCACTTCGGCGACGCCTGGGTGGTGGCGACCGAGCGGTCTCTGGTCGCGCTGCGGGAGGACCGGGACGGGATCAAGTGCCAGGCCCAGCTCCCCCTGGAGGACGTCGAGCTGCTCGAGATCCGCCAGTTCGTGGGCAACGGGCGGCTCACAGTCACCTGGAGCGGCGGGTCGCGGGCGCTCGCGCGTTTCACCCGCTCGCTCGCCCGCGATGTCGAGGAACGGGCGCGGGAGTTCGCGCGCCTGGCGACGGAGCGACGGGAGCCGCTGGGCCGACCCCCGGCGCAGGTGGTCGGGGACATAGGTGATCGCGGCGCCGCCCGGTGCGCCATCTGCGGGCGGGCCCTGGGGCGGGCAGGGGTCTGCCCCGACTGCATCAACCAGCGCCAGCTCGCGTGGCGGATGCTGGGGTTCGTCCGGCCCTACCGGTGGTACGCGGTGCTCGGGATCCTGGTGGCCGGGGCGGCGACCTTCGTGCAGCTCACCCCGCCCCTGCTCACCCGCCAGATCATTGACGCCGTCCTGGGTCAGGGGCAGGTGCAGCTCCTGGGGCCGATCGCCGCGCTGCTGGCGGTGGTGTTCGTGCTGCGCTCCGCACTCACCTACACCCGGGAGTATTTGCTCGCCTGGCTGGGCCAGCGCGTGGTGGCCGATGTGCGCTCCCAGACCTACCGACACCTGCACCAGCTCGCGGTCAGCTTCTACGAGCGCCGCCAGACCGGCCAGCTCATGTCCCGGCTGACCCATGACACCAGCCATATCCAGGACTTCGTCGCGAACTACCTCCAGGAGATCGTCGTCCAGAGCTTCACGGTCATCATCGTCACCTGCATCCTGTTCTACTACCAGCCGCTGCTCGCCGCGCTCACCATGCTGCCCCTGCCGCTGCTCCTGCTGACCACCCTCTATGTCCGGCCCCGGGTGCGCCGCTACTACCGGAGCGCGCGGCGGCGCATGGGCGGCATCCACGCCGTGCTCGCCGACGCCATCCCGGGGGTCCGGGTGGTGAAGGCCTTTGCGCAGGAGGACCGGGAGATCGAGCGCTTCGACGTCCGCAATGAGGGCTACATGCAGAGCAGCCTCAGCGCCGCCCGCCTCCGCGGCGCGTTTATGGCCTCCATCATGCTCATCACCTCCATCGGCTTCCTGCTGGTCTGGTACGTCGGGCCCCGCATCTACTTCCAGTACGGCCCCTCCGTGGTGACGGTCGGCACGCTGGTGATGTTCGGGGCCTACCTCTGGCAGCTCTACGGCCCCATCGGCCAGATCAGCGCCATGTACGAGCGCCTCCAATTCACCGTCACCGCGGCCGAGCGCGTTTTCGAGGTGCTCGACACCCAGCCGGAGGTGGACCGCAGCCGGGAGCGCCGGCCCGCCGATGGCATCGCCGGCGCGGTGCGGTTCGACCACGTTCACTTCAGCTACGAGGACGGCGAGCCCGTGCTCGTGGACATCAACCTCGAGGTCGCCCCCGGCGAGATGATCGGCCTGGTCGGCCGCACGGGGGTCGGCAAGACCACCATCGTCAACCTGATCTGCCGCTTCTACGACCCCACCCAGGGCGCCATCTATGTGGACGGGCACGACCTGCGGGAGTACGACCTGCGATCTTGGCGCAGCCAGATCGGCATGGTGCTCCAGGAGCCCTTCCTCTTCCACGGCAGCATCGCCGAGAATATCGCCTATGCCCGCGGGGAGGCCTCCGAGCTCGAGATCATCGCCGCCGCCAAGGCCGCCAACGCCCACGGCTTCATCATGGCCCAGCCCGACCGCTACGACACCCAAGTGGGGGAGCGCGGACAGCGCCTCTCCGGCGGCGAGCGCCAGCGCGTCTCCATCGCCCGGGCGATCCTGCACAACCCCCGTCTGCTGATCTTCGACGAGGCCACCTCCTCGGTGGACACCGAGACTGAGATGCTGATCCAGGACGCTATCCAGCGCCTGGTCGCCGGCCGCACCACCTTCGCCATCGCCCACCGGCTCTCCACGCTCCGTCACGCCCACCGCATCGTCGTGCTGGAGGAGGGTCGCATCGCCGAGGTGGGCAGCCACGAGGAGCTGATGGAGCGCGGCGGTGCTTACTGCCGCCTGGTCGCCGCGCAGTCGCGCATGGGCGCCGCGGCAGGGGAGGCGGGGCTAACGTGAGCGAGCGAAACCAGCCAGCCGGCATCGAGGGGTTCGCCGGGCAGGTCAGCGTGCTCGACCCGGCGGCCACGCGTGTGCGCCTGAACGACCGGGGCCGGCTCGAGCTGCACCTGCCCGACGGCGCCGTCCATGCTGACGTGCAGGTCGCCCCAGCCTTCCCGATCACCCGCCCCAACCGGTTCGTGTATTTCCTGGACGCGGAGGGCAACGAGCTGGGCCTGCTCGTGGACCCACGCCGGCTCGACCGCGAGTCGCGGGACCTCGTCATCGCCCAGGCCGACCAGGCCTACTTCATGCCCCGCATCACGCGCATCGAGCGGGTCGAGGAGCGCGCGGGGACGGGCATCACGCGCTGGGAGGTTCAGACCGACCGCGGCTGGCGCAGCTTCGACCTGGTCTCCCGCTCGGAGTCGGTCTGGTTCATCGGCCGCAACCGCGTCGTCATGCGCGACGCCGACGGCAACCGCTACCTGATCGAGGACCTGAGCGCGCTCGACCGCCGCAGCCGTCGCCTCGCCGACCTCTACATCTGACCCGGCAGCCCCTCAGCCGCGCAGCAGGCCGCACACCACCGGCTTCAGCACCGACCAATCGCTGGAGAACGCGTAGGTGACCGGGATCCCCTCCTCGTCGAGCCGCAGCCCCCCGCCGGGCTCCATCCGCACCCGCACTGCCCGGAAGTCGAAGGCCTCCTCCCGCACCAGCGACAGGAGCGTGATGGCGTCGAATAGCGTCAGCGGCGCCGTCTCTGGGTCTTGGTGCCAGCCCGCCTCCCGGTAGCACCGGTAGCAGTCGCGCAGGAAGGCCGAGGCGGCGTCCCTGGGGTCGAGCAGCGCCTCCACCTCCTCGCGCGCAAGCGTGTCGCTGGAGGCCTCGAGGCCCACCAGCCGCGGGCTCAGCCCCGCGAAGGCAGAGCGCGCCCCCTCCGGGTCGCAGGACACGTTCCACTCCGCCTCCCCCTCCAGCCGCCCGGCCATGCACGTCACGCCGCTCCACTTCGCGGCGATCCCCGGGCGGAGCTGGAGCAGCAGCGCCGCGTTCGTCAGCGCCCCCACCGTCAGCAGGTGGAACGCACCCTCCACCGACTCCATCTCCCGCGCGATCGCCAACACCCGGGCCTCGTCCTCACCCGGATCGTCCGGCGGCCCCTGGGGCGCCAGCAGCCCGTAGGAGCCCGGCGCCACCGTGCGCGGCTCGCCGCCCACCGGCGTCGTCGCCCCGGGCAGCACGGGCGCCTGCCCCAACCCAGCGCGCTTCAGCATCTCCTTCGCCAGCCAGGCGCGCGCTGTCACCCACTCGAACACGGTCGAGACGCCGACCAGCTCGATCTCCGGGTGTCGGATCGCGCACAGCAGCGCGACCGCATCGTCCACATCAGATCCGATATCTGTATCCAGCCATACCCTGACCATACCGGCCACATACTCCACCGTCTGGCTCCCCCCTGCCGGCCCCGGCAGGAGGGCCGAGGGTCGGCACAAAACATGAGCAGCATGTCCGATCCGGTGCCTCACATTCCCGCCCGGCCGAGTCTGCTCGTCACCGGCGGCGCGGGCTTCCTGGGCTACCACTTGGCGCACACGCTGGCCGACCGCGTGCGCTCGGTAACCCTGCTCGACATTGCGCCCTTCGCCGCCAACGAGTACCCGCCCGGCGCGCGCTTCGCGCAGGCTGACGTGAGGGACCGGGAGGCGGTGGACCGAGCGGTGAGGGCCGCCGAGTGCGACGTGATAGTGCACGCCGCGGCCGCGCTGCCGCTGTGGCGGCGGGAGGATATCTTCTCGGTCAACGTCGAGGGCACGCGCACCGTGCTCGAGGTTGCCCGGCGCCGCGGCGTGCCGCGGGTGGTGTTCGTGTCCTCGACCGCGGTTTACGGCGTGCCCAAGAAGCATCCCATCGAGGAGGGCGACCCGCTCATCGGCGTGGGCCCCTACGGGGAGAGCAAGATCGCCGCCGAGCGGGTGTGTGAGGAGCACCGCGCCCAGGGGCTGTGCGTGCCCATCGTGCGGCCCAAGACGTTCATCGGGACCGGGCGGCTGGGGGTGTTCGCGATCCTCTACGACTGGGTGCACAGCGGCAAGCGCATCCCGGTCATCGGATCGGGGCGCAACCGCTACCAGCTGCTCGAGGTGGAGGACCTCGTCGAGGCGATCTGGCTGCTGTGCACCGCGCCCGCCGCCCGCGCGAACGACACCTTCAACGTGGGCGCGGCCTCATTCGGCACTGTGCGGGAGGACGTAGGGGCGCTGTGCGAGTACGCGGGCACGGGCGCGCGGGTGCTGCCCACGCCCGCCTGGCTCGTCAAGCCGATGCTGCGGGCGCTGGAGGTGCTGAAGCTCTCGCCGCTCTACAAGTGGGTCTACGGCACCGCGGACCGGGACTCCTATGTGGCGACCGAGCGCATCGAGCGGGCGCTGGGTTGGCGGCCGCGCTACAGCAACGCCGACGCGCTGATCCGCTCCTACCAGTGGTACCTGGACCACCTCGACGAGGTGGCGGCCGGCGGCGCCGGCATCACCCATCGCGCCGCCTGGAGGCAGGGCGCCCTCGCCCTCCTGAAGCGCCTCCTCTGAGCGCGCGCCGCCTCTGCCATCTGTTGGGCAGGAGTTCGCCTCCTGCCCGCACACAGAGCGGCGATGCTACCGCCCCCTTGCCGACAGGTAGAGCACTGCATCACCCTCGAAGGGCGGTGCGAAGCGGCGGGGGCCGGCCTCCGCGGACAGCTCGCCCTCGCCCGCGGGCTCGCCCGTGCTCGGGTTGTGCCACTCGTACTGGTACGAGCCCGGCTCGAGCGCGACCGTGAACCCTCCGGAGCCCGGCTGATAGACCAGGTACTCCCGCCCCGGGTCGGCGAGGCAGTAGCCGGTGGAGCACAGGTCGTTGCGCGGGAGGGCCGCGTTGAGGTCCATGCGCTGGGCGAAGCCCCGGATGCGGCCCATCTCCCGGCGCAGGAACGGGTTGAAGCGCTCGGGCCACCACTCGTGCTCGTAGAACGCCGCCGGGAAGTCGTCGCAGCGGTCCATGTACAGCACGTTGTAGCCCCGGCAGAAGCTCTTCCACGCCCACACCTCGTCTCCGCCGATGCCCCAGAGATGATCGGTGTCTAGCAGCACCACCTTGTCGCCGCGCTCGTGTGGGGCTTCCCCCCAGGTGTACGTGCCTTCCCGATAGCCGCTCTTCTGCCCCTCCGGGACCCACCCCTCGGGCGATACCCAGTCGGCGTCGCTGGCGAAGTGACGCTCGTTGAGCGTGCCCATGCCGCCCGTGGTGCCCACGGGGTGTTGCTTGGGCAGCTCCGCCTCGCAGCGCCGGATGAAGGCGATGAAGTGGTCCTGCCAGTCGTGCGAGTGCCGGCCGGCCTCGTTGCAGATCTCGTAGAGGACGTTGTCCAGGTCGTTGACCGTCTCGACCACCTTGCGGACATAGGCATCCTGCGCGGCGATCACGCGCGGGTTGCGCAGCGTGATCCAGTCCTTCAGCACCCCGTCTTCCTCGGAGGCCTCGAGGTCGAAGCCGTTCACGTTGTTCGGCTTGGCGAAGATGTGCATGTCTAGCCGGGTGCGGTTGGAGCGGAAGACGGCCCAGCCCTCGAACAGCATGATGCTGACGTAGATGCCGCGGTCCTGGGCGGCCTCGACCCGGGTGCGCAGACGAGTGAAGTGCTCGTCATCGAAGCGGGTGACGTCGAAGCGGGGCTTGCCGTCGCGCGCCAGGCCGGGGCCGGTGCGCGCCCAGGGGAAGGGTCGGACGGTGTCGGCGTAGTCCCACGTGCAGAGCATGTCCCAGGCCCAGAGGCGGATGAAGTTGTGGTTGTGGGCCTCCAGGAACTGCAGGTAGTAGTCGAAGTCGAACTCCGGCGGCGGGTCGGACTTGCCCATGTCCTGGAGGTTGTTCCAGGTGTGCGAGCCGGTGAGGTAGATCGCCTCCCCCGAGTCGTCGGTAAAGTACCGCGGGTTCCTCGGGTTCGCCCTGAGGGGACCGCGGATCGCCCTGCGCGCCATGGCTCTACCTCCTGCTCGGTGAGCCGGCCCCGCCAAGCCCTCGAGCGGCCGGCCCGCCTGGTCTTCGACCCGCGCACCGCCGGGGCCTGCCTCCGAGGCGGGAGTAGCGACCGTACGGGGGCACGCGCGAGACCTGCGGTGAGGGCTACTGTCGGTGGGTGGTGCGGGAGGACGGCGGCCCGGTGGCTCCGCGGCCAGGACTCCCCTCGCTGCGCTCGGGGCAAGCTCACCACCCTCGGGCGTACCCTTGTGGGTCAGCTATGGGGGACCGTGGCTCCGCGTGCAGGAGTCGCCAGGGTCGGTAGGGAGCGGTAGCGAACACCAGGCCGGCGTTGTGGCGGGCGAGGCGTCGCTCCAGGTCGTCGGTCTGGCCCACGTAGCGACGCCGGCCCGAGACGCTGCGTAGCACATACA
>CAYLPT010000187.1:0-6039 GCA_964385645.1 uncultured bacterium | reverse complement strand
ACGTAGACGATGCATCCGGGGGCGGCATTGTCGAGGCCGGTGATGCCGCGCACCTCGGCGTCCGCGGGGCCGCCGACAAGTTCGGCGCCGAGGGCCTGGGCGAGGTCGCGCAGCGTGATGGGGGGCATGGGCTGCTAGCCGGCTGGCGACTCGTTGAGGCGGGCGAGCACGTCGTCGGTGATATCGGCGCCGCCGAAGAGGACGACCTCCTTGCGGAGCACAAGGGTCAGCCCCTTGGCCTCGGCAGTCTGCTTGACGGCGGCGTTGACGCTGTCGGTGATGATCTTGGAGAGCTCCTCGTACTTGGCGAGGACGGTCTGCTCGACGGCGCCGTGGAGGGCGAGCAGCTCGTCGGTGCGGCGCTCATGGAGGGCGGCGAGGCGCTCGAGCTCCTGGTCCTGCTCGGGGGTGCGGTCGGTGGTCTCGCGGAGGGTGGTGAGGGTGCGGGAGCGCTCGGCGGAGAGGCGCTCGAGGCTGGCGATGCGGTTGGCGGCTTCCTGGGTGGGTGCGCTCTTGTCGAGGAGGTCGAAGTACTCCTGGCGCTCGGAGTCGGCGAGCATCTGGGCGCGCTGGTGGCGCTGGAGGAGGGTCTCCTGCTGCCGCTGGAAGTCCTGGAACTGGCGGTTGAGCTGCTGCATGGCCCGGTACTCGGCGGCGACGCGCTCCATGTCCACGACGCCCACGGAGGGCGACTGGGCGGCGAGAGGCGCGCTGGAGAGCGCGCTGAGGCAGGCGAGGAGTGCGAGGGCGGTGATGGGGTTGCGCATAGTGAGCTCCTCTCGGCCCGCGCGCGGCGGGCTAGAACATGTGGGCTACGCCGAAGTGGGTCTCGGTGCCTTCGCTGCTGAAGCCGAGGTCGAGGCGGAGGGGCCCGATGGGGGTGCGTATCCGGACGCCGGCGCCGTAGCCGAAGTGGGGTGTGAAGGAGGGGTCGCCGCGGAAGAAGGGGTCGGCGGCGATGGAGCCGCCCCAGGCGTCGCCGGCGTCGAGGAAGGCTACGCCGGTGATGGTATCAGTGATGCGCATGCGATACTCGGTGTTGAGCAATACCATGCGGGCGCCGGCGAAGCGGTCGCTGCGGAAGCCGCGCAGGGACTCGGTGCCGCCGATGAGGAACTGCTCGAGGTAGGGCGGGTCGCCGGTGGTGACCCCGCAGAGCAGGCGGAGGGCGAGGACGCTGCGCTCGCCCACGCGGAAGTAGCGGCGGTTGTCAAGGGTGTACTTGTTGAACTCGGCGCCGCCGAACATGCCGGCGAACTCGAGCGAGAGCTGGTGGAAGGCGCCGCGGTGGGGGTTGAAGCGGTCGTCGGTTTCGTCGCGGAGCCGGGTGTCTGAGATGCCAGCGAGGGTGATGCTGCGGACGCGGCGGGGCAGGAAGGCGGCGCCGCCGAGGTAGGGCTCCTCCTCGGCAGTCAAGCCTGAGATCGAGACCTCGTCGGCGCGCAGGCTCAGGAAGGCGCTCGTGAAATCGGACAGGGGGCGCCCGAGGGTGAGGTTGCCGCCGGAGCGGCGCTCGTCGTAGAGGATGCTTCGGCGCTGGTCCTCGGGGGTGCGCACGAACGCCTCTCGGAGGATGAAGCGGTTGTAGAGGCCGAGGCTGAGGCGGGTCTCGGGGGTCATGACCCAGGGGTGGCGGTAGCCGACCTCGTAGCTGTCGCGGCCGCCGAACTCAGCGCGGAAGCTGACCATCTGGCCGGTGCCGCCGAGGTTGGTCTTGACCAGGTCCACGAAGCCGACCAGCCCCTGGACGGAGGAGTAACCGCCACCCACAGAGGCGAGGCCGGTGCGGCGCTTCTCGACCACGGTGATGACCAGGATCACCTGGCCGTAGTCGGTGCCCATCTCGGCGTCGCGGCGGACGGTCTCGAAGTAATTTAGCCCGACGAGCCGCGCGATGTCTCGGGCCACCTGGCGGTCGTTGTAGGTGTCGCCGACCTGGGTGCGAAGGTAGCGGCGGATGACGTGGGTCTTGGTGTGGGTGTTGCCCTCGATGCGAATGTCCTCGATGATGCCCTCGGCGATGGTGAGGATAAGGACGCCATCGTTGGTCATCGCGCGGTCGGCCACCATGGCGAGGATATAGCCGTCGCGGCGGTAGCGGTCCTCGATCGCCTGCACGTCCCGCAGCAGCCGGGCGCGGCTGAAGACCATATCGGGGGTGACGACCTCAGCGCCGAGCCGGGGCCGGGTGTCCATGGCGGCGAGGAGCTGCTCGCGGCTGAGCGCGCGGTTGCCCTCGAACTGGATGTCGTTGACCACGGGGTTCTCGGCGACGCGGAAGAGAAGCCGCACGCCGCCGTCCACTCCCTCTCGCTCGACGGCGACGGTCTCGAACCAGCCCAGGTCGAGGACGGCCTGCCGGTCGCGGGTCACCCGGTCCTCGGAGTAGGGGGCGCCGGGCTCGCTGCTGATGGCGGCGCGGATGAGGTCGGCGGGGATGTGCCGATGCCCCACTATGTCGACGCTGGTGATCACCGGGGGGGCGGTAGGGAGCGCGGGCCTGGGGGGTATCTCCTCAAGCGCCGGGGCGGCCTCCGGTGCAGGCTCGGACTGGGCGGGCGCGGCCTCCAGCGCGGGCTCCGCCTGAGCCGCGGCGGGCCGGCCGGCCGGAGCGACGAGCAAGATGAGAGCGAAGAGAGCGAGGAAGAGAGCCCGATGCATCGCGTCCTCCGGGGCGGTGGTAGTGGGCATGGCAGCGGCCGACCTAGCGGGGAGTGCCCTGGGGCCCCTGACCTGAGAGGTACGGGTCGAGGGCCTGGCGGAGCTGGGTGCGGGCGCGGAACAGGCGAGACTTGACGGCCTTCTCGGAGCAGCCCAGGGCGGCGGCGACCTCCTGATAGGAGAGGCCCTGGACGTCTCGCAGGACGATCAGGGTGCGGAAGTCGGGGCGGAGCTGGAGGAGGCATTTGGCGACGTGCTCCTGGAGCTCGCGGGCAGCGAAGCGGTGCTCTGGGGACTGGGTGGAGTCCTCGATCTCGCGGGGGGCGGAGTCGGGGGCGGACTCCGGGGGGCTGTCGAGGGAGAAGGCGTGGACGCGCCGGCGGAGGCGCTGCTGGCGGAAGTAGTTCTTGCAGAGGTTCAGGGCGATGCGGTAGAGCCAGGTGGAGGGCTGGGCCTCGTGGCGGAAGCGATGGTAGGCGCGCATGGCGCGCACGAAGGTCTCGGCGGTGAGGTCGGCGGCCTCCTCATAGTCGCCGACGAGCCGCAGGATGAGGTTGAAGATCTTCTGCTCGTAGGCCTGGAAGAGGCGATCGAAGGCCTCGGCCGCCGAGTGGGAGTCGCGCTCGCCGTCCTGGGCTGGACGATCGTTCACCGGGGCCGGTCCTATGTGGCGCATGTGTGACAGTGCGCGCTCGCGCGGCTCTCGGGCCAGCATACCTTTGGCCTTTCGACACGCGAGCGGGTCGCAAGTTCGCCGGAGAGTCTAGCACATTTCGGAGCCCCGCGGCAAGCGCGGGGCTCCTCCCTCAAGGTCCGCCCTGCGCGGGGAAGGGGAGGTCTGCTGCACTTCGCTCAGGACAACCTCAGGCCCTTGCCCCAGAGGACTGCGAGCCTGCGCCCTAGTCCCCGGGGACCTGGCCGGCGGCGCGGAGCAGGTCGGCCGCGGGGAGGATGACGGGGAGCATGTCGCGCTCGTCCGCGCCGGTCGAGGGCAGGGCGCGCATGACCAGCAGGCCCACAGGGGCCCCCTCGAGGGTGAAGACCGGGCAGCCCAGGCCGGTCATGTGCACGGACATGCCGGTGACGTAGAGGCGTCGGGGCTTCTCGACGAGGGCAGCGATGTGGTCCGTGAGCAGGGCGGGCTCCCGGTTCACCACTTCCCCGAGGCGAGTCAGGATGAGGACCTGGTCGAGCAGGCCGGGCTCCACGGCGGGGGCGAAGTCAACGGGGGCCATGGGCTGGGGCAGGGGCTCGGTGGGCTGGATGAAGGCGAGGTCCAGGTCCCGGTCGCGCAGCACGATGCGGGCGGAGATCTCGCGGCCCTCGGCGGGGCGGATCTTGACATCGGTGATGTCGGCCTCCCAGCGGAAGCCCTCCTGGCCGGCCATGATCATCTCGACGATGTGGACCGGGTCCACGCTGGAGAGCGCGGTGACGCACAGCCCTGAGGGGCTGATGACGGTGGCCTTGGCCTCCTGGGTCTGCTCGTCCTCGTCCATCTCCCGGCCCTCCATGACCATACGAACTTTGGCCACCACGCGCACGGTGACGACGGACTGGGAGTAGCGGTCCATGAGCGATCGCGCCGCGGCGGCCGCCGGGCTGGCGGCGCGGGCGCTGTCGGGGGCGCCGAGGCCGGCGGCCCCGAGCGCGGCTAGCCACAGGATCGGCACCAGTGTGCTTCGCATCTTCGTCTCCTCTCGCGTCCTGGTGTGGCGCGGGGCTGGGCCCGCGTGTGCTACTCGTCGCCCCACTTGGGCTGGAGCTCGATGAACATATGGTGGATGCCGCGGCGGACGTGGAAGACGACGGCCTCCGGCCTCTCCTCGACGATGCGCTGCATCTCGCGCTCGAGGCGCGCGCGGTCGGGCGTCGCCCGCTCGTCCACCGCCACAATGAGGTCGCCCACGGCGAGCTGCCCCAGGGCCGCCCAGCTTCCCTCGCTGACGGCCACGACGAGCGCGCCCTGCTCGTGCTCGGGCAGCTGCTGGCGGGCGCGGTCCTCGAGGGCGAGATCGCGGACAGTGAACTCGAAGTGCTCGTCGCGGTAGGTGCGCAGCTCCCGCGGGGAGGGCGGGGAAGCAGCGAGCGCGACCGCCACCTGCTGCTCTTGCCCATCGCGTAGGAGGCGCAGGCGGACCTGCGCGCCGATGTCGCGCTGGCGGAGCAGCGCGGGGAAGACCTCGAGGTGCTCCGGGCGCGTGGCGGGGATCGGATGGCCGTCGAGCTCCAGCAGCAGGTCGCCGACCTGCAGGCCGGCCTCCTCGGCCGGGCTGCCGGGGAGGACCTGGGTGACCCTGACGCCGCCCGCCTGGGGGAGGCCAAGGGCCTCCGCGAGCTCCTGGGTGAGCACCTGAGTCTCGACCCCGAGCCAGGCCCGGCGGACCTCCTGGGTTGGGATGGGCTCTGGCCTTCTGCCCAGGCGCACTACGGTCAGGTATCGCTCCCCGCGGCGGTCGAAGGACACCAGCACAGGGGCGGGTTCGGGCTGGGCGGCGAGCGCCTCCTCCGTGGCGGCGTCGAGGTCGGCCAGGCCCCTGACCGGCCGGCCGGCGACGGCGACGATGACGTCCCGCTCGAGGAGCTTGGGCTTCGCCTCATCGCCGGGGCCGCCGGGACGGACGCTGGTGACGAGGACGCCGTCGCGGGTCTCGCGGCGCATCTCCCTGGCCTCGATCAGGGACAGGTCGCGGGCGGTGATTCCCCAGGCGCCGAGCTCCCGGGGCCGGGGCTGGCGGGGCTCTCGCAGGTCCGGCGTGACCTGGAGCGCGAGCCGCTGTCCGCCCCTGAGGACCACCGCCTCGGCGGCGCGGCCGATCTCGAGGGAGGCGGCGTACTGGTTGAAGATGGGCAGCTCCTCCGGGACGGTGACGCTGACCGGCCGGCCAGCCAGCGAGACGAGCACGTCGCCGGGCTGGAACCCCGCCGCCTCGGCGGGGGAGCCGGGGACGGCGCCGCTGACGAGTACTCCCTCCTGGTGTCGCTGGGAGCGCAGGAGGGGCTGTACGCCAAGGCCGAGCCAGGCGCGGGGGACGGCTCCGTCGGCAAGCAGGCGCTCTGCGGTGGCCCGGGCGAGGTTGCCGGGGATCGCGCCGCCCAGGCCGAAGATGATCTCGTTGATGCCCACGATCTCGCCGGCGAGGTTGACGAGCGGCCCCCCGGAGTTGCCCTGGCTGATGCGCGCGTCGTGGCCGATCCAGCGGACCATGGAGCCCACATCCTCGCCCTCCAGCTCGAGCCGCTGGGGCCAGAGCATCTCGGGCATGACCATGGCGGTGTTGCTGACGATGCCCATGGTGACGGACTGCGACAACGCGAGGGGGCTGCCCATGGCGAGGACGTGGTCGCCGACGCGGACCTGGTCGGAGTCCCCGAAGG
>CAYLPT010000186.1:0-2709 GCA_964385645.1 uncultured bacterium | reverse complement strand
GCAGGCGTTGCTTCAATGGGGCCACGGCTCGAAAGCCGTGGAGACGGAGGGGGTGATTGAGGCCGAGTTCCGGGAGGGGGGCGCTTCAATGGGGCCACGGCTCGAAAGCCGTGGAGACGGGCAGAGGTCCTCTCGATTCTCTTGGCGCGCGCCTTGCTTCAATGGGGCCACGGCTCGAAAGCCGTGGAGACTCCATCTGGTCGAAGCGCACCTTGCCGTCCTCGTCAATGCTTCAATGGGGCCACGGCTCGAAAGCCGTGGAGACCGGGCACCTGCTGATTCACTCCCCCGATCTGGTGGATGCTTCAATGGGGCCACGGCTCGAAAGCCGTGGAGACAGCTCCTGCGGGAGCTAGAGCAACGAGCCGCCCAGCTGCTTCAATGGGGCCACGGCTCGAAAGCCGTGGAGACGGCCGGGCCGCCGCCCGGGTCCCCGTCTGGGCCGCCCGGAACGCCGGGCTTCAATGGGGCCACGGCTCGAAAGCCGTGGAGACGAGGCGACGCGGCAGCAGCGATACTGCGTCGTCGTCAGCTTCAATGGGGCCACGGCTCGAAAGCCGTGGAGACCAGCAACGAGCTACAGCGTCAGCGGCGGCAGGCCGTGCTTCAATGGGGCCACGGCTCGAAAGCCGTGGAGACACTATCCGCGGGTGCGGGCGGCGGAGAGCTACGAGCTGCTTCAATGGGGCCACGGCTCGAAAGCCGTGGAGACCGCGCTCCCCACGGACAACTCGCCGTCAGGATGATCCGCTTCAATGGGGCCACGGCTCGAAAGCCGTGGAGACGCTTGCGCGCCGGCGTCTGAGGCCCGGCAAACGGAGGCTTCAATGGGGCCACGGCTCGAAAGCCGTGGAGACATTCGGCCCGCTCCCGAGCCGGAAGCTGGAGGAGTACGCTTCAATGGGGCCACGGCTCGAAAGCCGTGGAGACTGTGCCGATGCTCGACCGCCCCGCTATGTGACACGACGCTTCAATGGGGCCACGGCTCGAAAGCCGTGGAGACAGCCCTCCTTGAGAGCGGCTACAAGCCCCCCGGGCCGGGCTGAGAGGCTGCTTTTCGCTCGCCCTTCGAGAGGTTCGCCTCGGAACAGATCATCCCCTCCTCGGCGGGGTTCGTCAGCGCCGTCAGAGCGCCTCCGCGCCCCTCCGGAATGCCCGCTGGCGGCGTCCTGTGAGCTTCTGTGCCTCTGCGGCCGAATCTGCGAGCGCCTCCCGGGATTTCGCCATCACCGCGCCGCTCGAAGCCTATCTGCGCCCGCTCAGCAGCCATATTCGCTAGACTATGGCCGGCTTCCGCTCGCCCAGGTCAGGCGGCGCCTGTCCGAGGAATTCGACCGACTCCGGCCCGCTTCCTTCCATGGGGCCGGCGTCCACGATCATGATCCGGTCCTCGCGGTGGTTGATGAGCTCGGCGAGGGCCGCGATCATGGTCACCTTCTCCTGGCGGGTCAGGTCACAGCCGAAGACGGAGTACTGCAGGGGGGCGCCGAAGCCCTCCATCTTATCGTGGACGCGCCGGAGCCGATCGGGGTCCCGGATGTCGTAGCAGACGATGTACCAGTGCCTCATGGTCAGCGGGTGCAGAAGGGCCGGTAAGACGGGACCTCGCCGAGCAGGCAGCGCCCGAGCAGGCGGGCCTGGACGGAGAGGACGCGGCGGTAGCTGATGGAGTAGCCGAAGACGGGGTGTGTCACCTCCTGGGCGAGCCGGCGCTCGTAGGCCGCCAGGAACTGGCGACGGCCCCTGGGGGTGAGCGACACCGCGCCGAGCTGGCGCACGAAGTCGTCGGGGCGGACCTCGCCGTTGTTGATGGCGGCGATGACCGCCGACTCCGCGATGAGGGGTCGGAACTCCTCGGCCAGGTCCAGGGCGAGGGCGGGCCGGCCGTAGCGGGGCTGGTGGTAGAATCCTAGGTAGGGGTCGAAGCCCGCGGCGAGGAGCGCGACGGTGAGGTCCTTGACGAGGATGGCGTAGGCCAGCGAGAGCAGGGCATTCACCGGGTCGCGCGGGGGCCGGCGGTTGCGGGAGGCGAAGTCGAAGGACATCTCGCCGTCCTCCCCGCTCTGCTTGAGCAGGCCCGCGAAGTGGGCGAAGTACACCCGGGCGGCCGCTCCCTCGAGGCCGAGCAGGCTCCCCAGGTCGCCGGCGGTGCGGGTGCGGCCGGCCAGGCGCGCCAGCTCTTGCAGCCCGGCCGGCGGTGGCTCGGGGTGGTTGCGGCGCAGAAAGGTGCGGCAGTTGCGGATCTTGCCCTGCACGAAGCGGCGCGCGAGGGCCAGGGACTGCTTCGGGTCGTCGGCCGCGCGGTACTGCGCCTGACGGAGCTCGACGTTCTTATGGGACATGCCATGGGCAATGGCGTAGAACCAGCCGCCGGAGGAGAAGTAGCACACGGGGATGCCGCAGGAGACGAGCTCGCGCAGCGCCTGGGTGGTGACCTGCACGTTGCCGAACAGGCACACCTCGGAGGTGGTCAGCGGCCGCGCCTCGTGGAGCACCTCGCGGCCCTGGCGGACCTGGAGCAGGTCCCCGCTCTTGGCCACCAGCGCGCCGTGCTCCTGGACGTAGAGGGGCAGGCGGTTGGCGGCCGGCGCCAGCAGCCGCCGGACCGGCCCCGCCCCGGCCTCCCGGCCCGCGCTCAGCAGGTTCACCTCGTCCGGCAGGCAGATGCCCACCAGGGAGCAGCGGGGGCACTTGGGGCTGTCCTCCAGG
>CAYLPT010000185.1:0-2694 GCA_964385645.1 uncultured bacterium | reverse complement strand
CCCGCCGCCGGTCCAGCCGCACCTCGTCGCTCCGGCCCACCTCCCGGCGGCCCCCGCTCAGCGAGATCGCCTCCACCGGGCACACCGCGATGCACTTGTAGCACTGGATGCACTCGGTCCCCAGGTAGTGGTGTGGGTCCTCCGTGATCGCGCCCGTCTTGCACTCGTTCACACACCGCATGCACCGCGTGCACGCCTCCGATACCGCCAGGTTCAGCCGCGACCAACGCCCGATCGCCCCCAGCAGAGCCCCCAGCGGGCACAAGTTGCGGCACCAGAAGCGCGGCGCCAGCCGCCCCAGCGCGACTATCCCCGCGAAGATGGCAAAGGTCACCACCCCCAGCCTGAAGTGCACCGGCCGGGAGATGCGGGACAGCACAAGCTGGCCCGGCGAAAGGGCGCGCGCCAGCCACGGCAGCCGATCGGCCAGCTCGGAGTAGCTCCACGCGGTTATGGTATCGCTGGTCGTGCCGACGAACCACTGGAGCGCGGGCACGCCGGCCAACGTGAAGGTCCGCGTCAGCAGCGCGATCGGGTCCACCGCGTAGGCGGCCGACAGCCCCACGCTCTCGGAGAGGGCGAGCTCGTGGGGCGACCGGTGAGCGGCCGGAACCAGCATGGTCATCAGCAGCGCAATCAGCAGGTAGAACTTGGCCCGCCGCCACGGCGGCGCCTCCGCCGGCCGCCGGCCGCGGATCCCGAGGAGTCGCTCCGAGACGTCAATCGCGGTGCCCATCGGGCACACCCACCCGCAGTACACCCGCCCCAGCAGCACGGTGAGCACCACCACCGGCAGCGCGAACCACAGCAGGGGGAACACCAGCCGGCGCAGCGACACCATCGCCGAGAGCGCGATCAACGGGTCGGCGCGCAAGAACAGGTCCACGGGGACCCGAGGCCTGATCGGGTAGATGGCGAGCCCAAGCAGGACCACGAAGGCGGCGAGGAAGACGAGCTGTGAGGCTCGGCGGACCGCCCGCAAGCGCCTAGACATTCCGGATCTTGATCCGCGCCAGGTCCAGCTCGCCCACCCCCATCTCGCGCGCCCGCGCCAAGTGGTTCACCCGCCCCGGCTCCCTCCCCAGCAGCTTGGCCCCATACGCATCCACCGCCAGCGGGTCCGCCCCCACCACCACGGTGCGCAGGTCCTTGGTCCGTCCCGGGCCCTTGGGGCCGTTGGACAGCAGCACCCGATAGGCGTCGAGCACCACCAGGTGGGGCTTCACCTGTCCCGCGAAGTCGGCGATCGCCTGGTCGAGGCTGGGGCTGGAGTGGTACGCGCCTCGGTCCCAGATCACCCCCATGAGGTTCTTGAGGCCCAAGGTCAGGTCGGTAGCGCTGTGCACCTTCGCGATGGGCACGTTGATGAACACGTCGGCCCGCATCACCTCCCGCAGCACATCCACCTGTGTGACCGCCTTGCCGCGGGGCAGGCGCAGCCGCTGGTACAGCGCCGGCGAGGAGGCCATGGTCACCGTCGCGCCGGCCCGCTGGGCCGCCGGCCCGATGCCCGTGATCTCCGGCAGCACCGCGTCCGGCCGGTCCACCGAGTGCTCCATGACCTTTACCTGGCGGGCGCCGGCCGCGCGGCACAGCCGCACGACCTCCGCCACGATCTCGGGGTTCGTTGTCGCCGCCTGCTCCGGCCGGCGCGTCCAGGCGATGTTGGGCTTCACCAGCACCGTTGCCCCACGCCGCACGAACTTGTCCATCCCCCCCAGCGCCTCCACCGCCGCCCGCACGAGCTGCGCAGGCTCTCGATCGGAGGCCACCGCAATCGTCGGCTCGGGGGCCGCCTGCGCCGCGCCGGCCTCGCCCAGGGGCGACAGGCCCGTCAGCTCAGTCAGCCCATACGCCGCCAGCCCGGCCGCCGCCGCGCGCTTGAGCAGGTCCCTCCGAGTCAGACGCTCATCACTCATCACACCCTGGCCTTTCTCAACGCGTACTCCGCCACCTCATTCTACCCGACGGTCGGTCGGCGCGGCAACCCCGCGTTGGGCCTCCGCGCCGACAGCGTCGCCTACGGCTCTGCCGCGGGCTCCTGCTCTCTCTGCTGCTCCTCCCACAACTCCTCCATCGCCCGCTGCCGCTCCGCCTCCTCCTCCAGGTAGCTTTGCAGCCACTGCTGCTCGCGGGCCGCCAGTTCCTCCGCGCCCAGCCGCTGATACGCAGCCAGGATGCGCTCGTGCAGCATCGGGTCGTCAGCGGAGTCACTCGCCGCCTGGTACCAGAGCAGCGCGTCCTGCACCTCCCCGAGCTGCTCGTGCGTCTCCGCCAGGCCCAACAGCGCCTCCGCACGCGCCCCCGGCAGGAACAGAGGGCCCGCCTCGGCCAGTGGCCCGGCCGCAGCCCGGGTGGAGAGCGCGTCGGCCGCCGCCTCGTACGCGTTCACCGCCTCCTCCAGCTCTCCCCGCTCCCGGAGCATGCTCGCCAGCGTGTACAGCATCGCCGCCGTTCCCACCCCCCGCGCCGCCGCGCCCGGCGCCGCCTCCCGGAACTTCGCCAGCGCCTCCTCGTGGTTGCCCTCCATCAACGCCTGGTAGCCCAGCAGCTCCGGGTCCACCACCTCGATGCGCGTCCGCTCCCGCAGCCCCCGCTTGTATCGCTCCCACAGGTCGCTCTCCCGCTGCCGACGAAGGCTCTCCAGCAGCTGCGCCTTGTTCTCCTCGAAGCCCTCTGGCAGCTCCCGGGCCC
>CAYLPT010000184.1:0-17718 GCA_964385645.1 uncultured bacterium | reverse complement strand
GGCTGGAGCGGGCGCGGCCGCGCCGGCCGCTGTGCCTGGCGATCGGGGTCCTCGACGGGGTGCACCTGGGCCACCAGGCGATCATCAGGGAGGCGGTCAGGGCGGCGGCGGAGGAGGGCGCCTCGCCGGCGGTGCTGACCTTCGAGCCCCACCCGGACGCGGTGCTCTCCGCCGCCGGCGGGCCGGGGCTGCTGACCACCACGGAGGAGAAGCTCGCGCTGCTGCGGGGGCTGGGCGTGGAGCTGGTGGTGATCGCGCGCTTCGACGAGGCGCTCGCCGGCATGGACGCCGAGCGCTTCATCGAGGAGGCGCTGTTGGGTCGGCTGCGCGC
The DNA here is from genome assembly GCA_964385645.1 of uncultured bacterium. GTDB lineage: Bacteria > Armatimonadota > Hebobacteria > Hebobacterales > Hebobacteraceae > CAYLPT01. The sequence goes on along the minus strand of CAYLPT010000184.1, from coordinate 17,387 downwards.
CTGCTGCCTGCATGTCGGGGAGGGGTGGCGCTTCGGCGCGGGCGGCGAGGGCACGACGGCCCTGCTGCGGCGGCTGGCGAGGCGTCGGGGGTTCCGGTTGGGCGTGGTCCCGCGGGTGATGGTGGACGGGGAACCGGTGAGCAGCACCCAGATCCGCACCCTCCTGGCGCGGGGCGATGCGGAGGGCGCCTGGCGGCGCCTGGGCCGGCCCTACCAGGTGGAGGGGGAGGTGCAGACGGGGCGGGGCCGAGGCCGGCGGCTGGGCTGGCCCACCGCCAACGTCGCGGCGCCGGCGGGCAAGCTGCTTCCCGCGGACGGCGTGTACGCCTGCTGGGCGGGACTCCGGCGGCTGCAGGCGGCGGTGGCCAACATCGGCGTGCGGCCCACCTTCGAGCTGGACGGCCCTCGGGGCCTGGAGGTGCACCTGCTGGAGGGAGAGCCGAGGCGACCTCTGGTGGGGCGCCGGATGCGGGTGGCGTTTGCGGCCCGGCTGCGGCGGGAGCGCCGCTTCCCGTCGGGGGCGGCGCTGGCGGAGCAGATGGCGCGGGACGCAAACAGGGCGCGAGCGGTGCTGGGCCGTTTACAGGAGCCCGCGGATGTGCTATGATGCGAGGTGCGCACGCGCGCGGGTGGCGAAGCGGGGGGAATCCCGAAAGGCGAGTGGAGGAGATCGGCCGTGGCGCTGGTGAAGGAAGCGAAACAGGACATCGTGACGGGCAACCGGATCCATGAGAGCGACACGGGCTCGCCCGAGGTGCAGGTGGCGTTGCTGACGGCGCGCATAAACCAGCTCCAGGAGCACCTGGCGGTGCACAAGAAGGACCACCACTCGCGGCGGGGCATGCTGATCATGATCGGTCGGCGGCAGCGGCTGCTGAACTACCTGGCGCGGGTAGATGTGGAGCGGTACCGGACTCTAGTAGGGAAGCTCGGGCTGCGGGACAAGACGCGGCCCACTCGCGCTTAGCCGGGCCCGGTGGGCCCGGTTCGCACCTTGAGAGAACACAGGGGAGCGCCGGCAGAAGCTTGCCCGGCGCGACCGCGAGGGCGTCCCCGGGGGACGATCCTGAACCAATGCGTGCCGAGACCGGCGGGGGGGCTGGGTGTCGGCAGACATCGGTGCAGGTGGTGCTCCTGTCGGGGTGCCGGCGGGCGCGCGCGTTCCCCGGACAGGAAACCACTGTATGGCGATCGAGCGATGTGACCTCGACGGACGCGTCCTGTCGCTGGAGACAGGGACCCTGGCGAAGCAGGCCGACGGCGCCGTGTGCGTGCGCCTCGGCGACACCATCGCGCTGGTGACCGCGACCATCGCGGACCCGCGCGAGGGCATGGACTTCTTCCCCCTGCTGGTGGACTACGAAGAGAAGATGTACGCCGCGGGCAAGATCCCCGGCGTCCGCTACATCCGGAGGGAGGGCCGCCCCAGCGAGAACGCGATCCTCTCCGCCCGCCGGGTGGACCGCTGCGTGCGCCCCCTCTTCCCCTCCGGCTTCCGCAACGACGTCCAGGTGGTGGCGACCATCCTCTCCGCGGACATGGAGAACGCGCCCGACGTGCTGGCGATCGTGGGCGCCTCGGCCGCGCTAAGCATCTCCACCATCCCCTTCCAGGGCCCGGTGGGCGCGGTGCGCGTGGCGCGGGTGGAGGAGGAGTTCGTCCTCAACCCCACCTACGCGGAGCGGGACCAGAGCGACCTCGACCTGATAGTGGCCCTGGGGCCGGGCGGGGTGATTATGCTGGAGGGGATGGCGGACGAGCTGCCGGAGGCGCTGGTGATGGATGCGATCGCCTTCGCCATGCCCGCTTGTGAGCGGCTGATTGAGGTCCAGAGGTCGCTGATGGCGGCCGCCGGCCGGCCGAAGCTGGAGTATGCCCCCGTGGTGACGCCGGGCGAGGACATCCGGCAGGCGGTGGCCCGCCACGGGGCCGCCATCCGGGAGGCCATCCAGAACCCGGACAAGAAGGCGCGGGAGGGCGCCACCGCGACGGTTCTGGAGGCGCTGGCGCAGGAGCTGCAAGAGCAGTTCCCGGAGCGGGTCTCGGAGGTGAAGGCGGCCCTCGAGGCCCAGACCGATCAAGAGCTGAGAGCCATGATCCTGGATGAGGGGAGACGCCCGGACGGGCGGGGGCCGGAGGACATCCGGCCCATCCTCTGTGAGGTGGGCCTGCTGCCCCGGGCCCACGGCTCGGCGCTCTTCACCCGGGGGCAGACCCAGGTGATGTCGGTGGTGACCCTGGGGGGCGTGGGGGATGAGCAGCTCGTGGACGACCTCAGCGTGATCGAGTCGAAGCGCTTCATCAACCACTACAACTTCCCGCCCTTCAGCGTGGGCGAGGTGCGCCCCATCCGGGGCCCCAGCCGGCGGGATGTGGGGCATGGGTCGCTGGTGGAGAAGGCCCTGCTGCCCCTGCTGCCGGACGAGGAGCAGTTCCCCTACACCATCCGCGTGGTGTCGGAGGTGCTGGAGAGCAACGGCTCCAGCTCCATGGCGAGCGTGTGCGGCAGCAGCCTGGCGCTGATGGACGCGGGGGTGCCGATCCGGGGCGCGGTGTCGGGCATCTCGGTGGGCATGGTGAGTGACGGGGAGCGTCACCAGATGCTGACCGACATCCAGGGGGTGGAGGACTTCAGCGGCGACATGGACTTCAAGGTGGCGGGGACGCGGGGCGGCATCACCGCCCTCCAGATGGACGTGAAGCTGCGCGGCCTGCCCCTGGAGTGGGTGCGGGAGGCGTTCGCGCAGTCGCGGCGGGCGCGGGAGCAGATCCTGGAGCGGATGGGGCAGTGCCTGGCGGAGCCGCGGCCGGAGCTGGCCCCGCACGCGCCGCGGGTGTTCACGCTGGAGATCCACCCGGACAAGATCGGCGACATCATCGGCCCCGGGGGCAAGACGATCAAGAAACTGGAGGCCGACTTCGATGTCGAGATAGACATCGAGCAGGACGGCCGGGTCTTCATCGCCGCGCCCGACCAGGCCGCCGGCGAGAGCGCGCTGAAGGCGATCCAGGACATCACCCGCGACATCACCGTGGGCGAGACCTACACTGGCAAGGTGGTCCGCATCGTTCCCTTCGGCGCCTTCGTAGAGCTGATCCCGGGCCGGGACGGGCTGCTGCACATCTCCGAGATCGCCCGCGAGCGCATCGAGAAGGTCGAGGACGTGCTTCACCTCGGGGACGAGGTCCTGGTGAAGGTGATCGAGATAGACCCCCAGGGCAAGGTCCGGCTCAGCCGCAAGGAGCTCCTGGCCCCGACCTCCGGCGAGCGGCCGCGGGAGGGAGAGCACCGCGGCCCGCGGCGGCGCCGTCGCCGGTGAGCGCCCCCGGGTGCCCGACGCGCCGGTGAAGAGAGGGGGGCGCGCGGCGAGAATGCCGTGGGCCCGCAGGACCGCGCTCCCCAACGGGGTGCGCGTCCTCACCGAGCGCATCCCGCGGGTGGCCTCCGCCTCGGTGGGCGTGTGGCTCGCGGGCGGCGTCGAGGAGGAGCCCCCAGGCCTGGAGGGCATCTCCCACTTCGCCGAGCATATGCTTTTCAAGGGCACCGCGACCCGCTCGGCGCACGACATCGCCGAGGCCTGCGACGACATCGGCGGGCAGGTCAACGGCATCACCCACCGGGAGTTCACCCACCTCTACGCCCGCACCGCAGCCGAGCAGGCGGAGGCCGCGCTGGGGCTGCTGTTCGAGCTGCTGCTGGAGTCGGTCTGTCCGCCCCAGGAGCTGGCCCGCGAGCGGGGCGTGGTGATCCAGGAGATCCGCCACGTGGAGGACACTCCCGAGGAATGGGTGCACGAGCTGCTCCTCGAGACAGCCTGGGCCGGCCATCCCCTGGGCCGGCTGCTCATGGGCAGCGTGGAGAGCGTCGGGCGCTTCACCCCGGAGCTGGTGCTGGACCACTTGGCGCGCGCCCGGGTCGGGCAGCGCTTGATCGTGGCCGCGGCGGGCTGCGTGGACCACGCACGCCTGGTAGACTTGGTGGCGAGGCTGGCCGGCTCACTGCCCGCGGGCGAGCCGGTGCCGCGGCGGGAGCCGCCGACCTTCCAGGCCGGCCGGCGGGTGGTGAGGCGCGACACGGGGCAGGGCCACCTGTGTATCGGGACGCCCGGGTGCGCCCAGAGCGCGCCCGAGCGCGACACCCTGGCGGTGCTCGACGTGATCCTGGGCGGGGGCGCGAGCTCGCGGCTTTTCCAGGAGATCAGGGAGAAGAGGGGGCTGGCCTACAGCATCGGCTCCTCCCTGCAGTGCTACCGGGCGGCCGGGCTGCTGAGCGTGGACGCGGGATGTGAGCCCAGGGACGTGGGGCTGCTGTTGGAGCTGGTGGACCAGGAGGTGGAGCGGCTGCGGACCCAGGGGCCGCGGGAGCCGGAGCTGGAGCGCGCGAAGACCCAGCTCGAGGTGGCGCTGGCGCTGGCCGCCGAGAGCACCAGCTTCCGGATGCATCACCTCGCCATGTCCGAGCTCTACTGGGGCCGGGTGCTGTCGTTCGAGGAGCTGCGCGCAGGGGTGAGGGCGGTGAGCGCCGAAGCCCTGCACGCGGCGGCGCAGCAGGCCTTCAGGGCGGAACGGCAGGCGCTGGTGGTCGTCGGGCCATTCGGGGAGGAGACAGGGCTATGGCGCTGATAAGGGTGCTCGTGCTGGGGGCGGCGGGGCGAATGGGGAGGGAGGTGGTGCGCGCGGTGTCCGCCCAGGACGACATGGCGGTCGTGGCGGCCGTGGACCGGCGCCGGATCGGGGAGGACGCCGGCGTGGTGGCGGGCGTGGAGCCGATCTCGGTGCCCATCCAGGTGTCGCTGCCGGAGGCGCTGGCGGCCAAGGCCGATGTGATGGTGGACTTCACGCTGCCGGACTCGGTGCTCAAGAACGTGTGCACGGCGCTGGAGGCCGGGGTGCCGTGTGTGGTGGGGGCCACGGGGCTGACGGAGGCGGGCCTGGGGAAGATCGCGGCGCTGTGCCAGCGGCGGGGCGTGCCGGCGCTGGTGGCGCCGAACTTCGCCATCGGCGCGGTGCTGATGATGCAGTTCGCGGCCCAGGCCGCGCGCTACTTCGACTCGGCGGAGATCGTCGAGATGCACCACGAGGGCAAGCTGGACTCGCCCTCCGGCACCGCGCTGCTAACCGCGCGGATGATGGCGGAGGCGCCCGGCAGCAAGCTGGCGGGCCGGGACTCCTCCGACGGCCGCCCCTCGCGCGGGCAGGCGGAGGGGGCCATCCACGTGCACAGCATCCGCCTCCCGGGCCTGCTGGCCCACCAGGAGGTGATCCTGGGCGGGCTGGGGCAGACGCTGACCATCAGGCATGACTCGACGAGCCGGGAGTCGTACCTGCCGGGGGTGCTGATGGCGATCCGGCGCGTGCGGTCGCTCCGGGGCCTGGTGGTGGGGCTGGAGAAGATACTGTAGGCGGGCCCGGGGTCCGTCTGGGGCGCGCGGGGGTTACTTGGGCTCGACCATGAGGCGGATAGCGGTGCGTTCCTGGCCGTCCACGGTGATGTCGGCGAAGGCTGGGCGGCAGATGAGGTCAACGCCGGAGGGGGCGAGGAAGCCGCGGGCGATGGCAACGGCCTTCACGGCCTGGTTCAGCGCGCCCGCGCCGATGGTCTGAAGCTCAGCGGCCCCCTTCTCCCGGATGACGCCGGCCAACGCGCCCGCGACGGCGTTGGGGTTCGACTTGGTCGAGACCCGCAGGACCTCCATGGCTGAAGTCCTCCTGGAATCCATGATGTCAGCTCTTGCGCGAATCCTGCCTCAAACACCGGCTGCCAATGGGCCCCTTCGGGCCCTGGATGTCAGGTCTGTGCCCCCACAGATTCTATCACACGTTCCAGGGATCGCGCGAGTCCGGTCTCTGTGTCTATGCTCACGACCACGCCGTTCAGGACAGTGGGGCCGCCGGCGACCTCGAAGTGGGTCGGCATCCCGCTCAGGAAATGCTCGATCACCGGCTCGGCCTTCACCCCCAGGATCGAGTCCCGGGGGCCGGTCATGCCCACATCCGTGATGTAGGCCGTACCCCGAGGCAGAATTCTCTCGTCTGCGGTCTGGACGTGTGTGTGGGTCCCGAGGACCGCGCTGACCCGGCCGTCGAGGCGCCAGCCCATCGCCAGTTTCTCGCTGGTGGCCTCCGCGTGCATGTCTACCACAATCACCGGGGTTTTTCCACGGAGCTGCTCGATTTCCCTATCCGCCGCCCGGAAGGGGCAATCCAGGGGGTGCATGAAGGTGCGCCCGAGCAGGTTGAGCACGCCCACGGGGCCCGAGTGGGCGGTCATGAAGACGGCGGCGCCCCGGCCGGGCGCCCCCGGCGGGTAGTTCGCCGGGCGCAGCAGGCGGGGCTCGGCGTCTATGTAGCCCACGGCGCCCCGGTGCCGCCACACGTGGTTGCCGGTGGTGAGCACGTCCACGCCGGCGGCGAGGATCTCCTCGGCGACGGGCTGGGTCACGCCCATGCCCCCGGCGGCGTTCTCGATGTTCGCGATGGTGAAGTCCACCCTGTGCCGGGCCACCAGCGACTCCAGGCAGGAGCGGAGCGCCTCCCGCCCGGGCCGGCCCACGATGTCGCCGATGAAGAGCAGGTTCACGGGGCGCTCGCCTGGCGCAGAGGAATGGCAGGCATGGCGGGAGATCCGGGGCTACTTGGCATACTCGACGGCCCGCGTCTCGCGGATGACCGTGACCTTGATCTGGCCCGGGTACTCGAGCTCGGAGCTCTGGATCTTGTCCGCGACCTCCTTGGCGAGGGCGACGGCCATCGTGTCGTCCACCTCATCGGGCTTGACGAGGATGCGGACCTCGCGGCCGGCCTGAATGGCGAAGCAGCGCTCGACGCCCTGGCACGATTGGGCGATCCTCTCGAGGGCGTCGAGGCGCTTGATGTAGCCCTCCAGGGTCTCACGGCGGGCGCCGGGCCGGGCCGCCGAGATGCTGTCGGCAGCGTAGACAAGGAGCGCCTCGACAGAGCGGAAGGGCTCGTCCTCGTGGTGGGCTGCGATGGCGTGGACGACCTCGGGGCTCTCGCGGTAGCGGCGCACGAGGTCCACGCCGATGGCGGTGTGGGTTCCCTCGACCTCGAAGTCCACGGCCTTGCCGATGTCGTGCAGGAGCCCGGCGCGGCGAGCGACGGCCTCGTTGGCGCCGATCTCGGCGGCCATCACGCCGGCGATGCTGGCGACCTCGATGGAGTGGTCGAGCGCGTTCTGGCCCAGGGTGGTCCGGAATTTCATGCGGCCCAGGAGCTTGACGAGCTCGGGGTGGAGCCCGGTGACGCCGGTGGTGAAGGTGGCCTGCTCGCCGGCCTCCTGAATGCGCTCCTCGATCTGGGCGCGGGCGCGCTCGACGGCATCCTCGATCCGGCCCGGGTGGATGCGGCCGTCGCTGATGAGGGTCGCCAGGGCGATGCGCGCGGTCTCCCGGCGGATGGGGTCGAAGGCCGAGATGACGACCGCCTCGGGGGTATCGTCAATGATCAGGTCCACGCCGGTGAGCTGCTCGAAGGCGCGGATGTTGCGGCCCTCCCGGCCGATGATGCGGCCCTTCATCTCATCGGAGGGCAGGGGGACGGCGGTCACGGTGGTCTCGGCGACCTGGTCCACGCAGCAGCGCTGGATGGCCAGGGAGATGATGCTGCGGGCGCGCCGCTCCGCCTCCAGGCGGGTCTCCTCCTCGATCTGCTCCAGGCGCATGGCGGCCTCGTGGCGGGCCTCCCGCTCGACCTCCTCGAGGACGATGCGGCGGGCCTCCTCCCGGCTCAGGCCGGCGATGCGCTCGAGGTCCTCCTGCCAGCGCCGGCGCTCGTTCTCGGCCTGTTGGCGGAGCTGCTCGAGCTGGGCCTCCCGATCCCGCAGGCCGCGCTCCCGCTGCTCGATGGCCTCCATGCGGCGGTCGAGCGCCTCCTCCCGCTGGCTGAGGCGGCGCTCCATGCGCTGGATCTCATGCCGGCGGTCCCGGTTCTCGCGCTCCACCTCCTTGCGCAGCCGGTGGGCCTCCTCGCGCGCCTCGAGGACGGCCTCCTTGCGCCGCGCCTCGATCTCCTTGAGGGCGTCGTCCAGCTCACGCTTGCCCTCGGCCAGCTCCCGCCTCCCGCGCAAGTGCGCGCGCACAAGCAGCACGAAGAAGACGACCAGCAATGCGATCTCGGCGACGAATCCGACGAAGAGCAACCTCACATGCTCAGGCAACTACTCCACGCTCCCTTCTGGCAATGCGCTCCGCCGAGGCGCGCAGCCCGGGCCACGCTGTCCCCCGGCCGGCAGCTAGCCGGCCGGTGCTCGGCCGGAGCGCGAGATCCATCCCGCGTGCGAAGGCTGCGCCCGGGCCGCCCCGGCGTGGGCCCGTCAGCTCTGCTCCCGGGCGCCGCCCGGACGCAGCCAAGAACCATCCTCATCCCTCCTCCGACAGGTACCGGCTCATCACGCTCTCCACCGTCTCATCCCCGTAGCCCCGCCGCAGGAGCAGCCGGCGCAGCCTTCCCAGGGCCGCGGTGTCGGCTGGCCCGTGCGCCATCCGGCGACGGGCCAGCGCGAGGGCGTCGGCCAGCTCGGCCTGCTCGTCGCGCGCCTCGTCCACAAAGCGCCGGATGAGCTCCTCGGCGACGCCCTTGCGCCGCAGCTCCCAGCGCAGCTTCGCCGGCCCCGATCCGCCGGCCGCCCGCCGGGCCTCCACCCAGGCGCGGGCGAACTCTGCGTCGTCCACCAGACCCGCCCCGCGCAGCCGCTCCAGCGCGGCCTCGGCGACCTGCGGCGAGAAGCCGGCCCTCCGCAGCCGGCTGCGCAGCTCGGCCTCCGAGCGGGCGCGGGTGGACAGCAGGCGCAGGCACCTCTCCCGCGCCGCCTCCACGTCCAGCGGTCCCCCGCTATCCCTGCTCGCTCTCCGCCTCATCGGGCTCCGATTCCCGCGGGGGGCGTGCGCCCAGCCCGGCGCGGCGCCTGATCTCTGCCTCCAGCTCGTCGGCCACCTCGGCGTTCTCCTCCAGGAAGGAGCGGGCGTTCTCCCGCCCCTGCCCCAGCCGTACCTCGCCCCAGGAGAGGAAGGCGCCCGACTTCGAGATGACGTCGAGCTCCAGGCCCTTGTCGAGGATGCTGCCTGCGCGCGAGACGCCCCGCCCGTAGATGATGTCCAGCTCGGCCTGGCGGAAGGGTGGCGCCACGCTGTTCTTGATAACCTTGGCCCGGGAGCGGCCGCCAACGACCTCGTTGCCCTGCTTGAGGGACTCGATGCGGCGCAGCTCGATGCGCACCGAGGACCAGAACTTCAGGGCCCGGCCGCCGGGGGTCACCTCCGGGTTGCCGAACATCACGCCCACCTTTTCCCGGATCTGGTTGAGGAACACGCCGGCAGTGTTGGACTGCCGGATGGAGTGCGCGACCTTGCGCAAGGCCTTGGACATGAGGCGGGCCTGGAGGCCCACGTGGGCGTCGCTCATCTCCCCCTCCAGCTCGGCGCGAGGCACCAGCGCGGCCACCGAGTCCACCACGAAGATGTCGAGGGCCCCGGAGCGCACCAGGATGTCGGCGATGTCGAGCGCCTGCTCGCCCGTCTGGGGCTGGGAGATGAGCAGGGTATCGAGGTTGACGCCGAGGGCCTGCGCGTAGGTCGGGTCCATGCGCTGCTCGGCGTCAATGTAGGCCGCGGTGCCGCCAGCGCGCTGGGCCTGCGCGATCAGGTGGTAGGCGAGCGTCGTCTTTCCCGATCCCTCGTTGCCGTAGATCTCCGTGATCAACCCGCGGGGGATGCCGCCCACGCCCAGCGCGATGTCGAGGCTGAGGGACCCGGTGGGGATCACGTCCACCGCCAGCCGCTGGGAGGAGCCCAGCCTCATGATGGCGCCTTTGCCATGCTGCCGCTGGATCTGGGTCAGCGCCAGGTCCAGCGCCTTGTCCTTGTTCTCGGTCTTGCGCTCGGGCATGTTGCCTCCCTCATAGCAGGGCTATCTCGTCGAGCACGTGGTAGCGTGCTCCATCTCTCCTCAGCTCGCTCTTCATCAGCAGCACCCGCTCCACCGGGACCTCCCCCAGCTCAGCGTCGGCCCCGGCGGCGATGGCCGCCTCGAGGCCCGGGTTCGGCGCCGGCCGGCGCACCCGGCCCAGGGTGAGGTGGGCCCGAAAGGGCCGCTCCTCAGGTGGGAAGCCGTGCTGGGCGCACACCTCCTCGACCCGCGCCGCCAGGGCGCCCAGCTCCTCGGCTCCCTCCGCCAACCCGGCCCATACCACCCGCGCTCGGGCTGGCCCCGGGAAAGCGCCCAGGCCCCGCAGGCGGGCCATGAAGCTCCTCTGGCCGGCGAGCGCCTCCCTTAGAGACTGCCACAAAGCACGCAGGCGTTCCGGCTCCACGGCGCCCAGGAACTTCAGCGTCAGGTGGATGCTCTCGGGGCGCACCCATTTGATATCGTCTCCGGAGGCGCGCAGGCGCTCCTGGGCCGCCGCGAGGCGGGATGCCGTCTCGGCCGGCACGGGGACTGCGATGAAGCTGCGCACGCTCTCGCTCACGCCGCCCGCCTCCTGAGCCGGCGCAGGAGCAGGTACAGGGCCGCCTGGGCCCCACGCTCCTTGACCATCGCCCGGTCGCCCCGCAGGTGGTGCTCCTCGACCTCGCCGCCGTCGGCGTCGGCGACCGCCACATAGGTCAGCCCCACCGGCTTGCTGTCTGTGGCGCCTGTGGGCCCCGCGATCCCGGTCACAGACAGCCCCACGTCGGCCCCACAGGCGCGCCGGGCCCCGGCGGCCATCGCCCGGGCGACCTCGGCGCTGACCGCGCCGTGGTCGCGGATCATCTGCGGCGGCACCCCGAGGAACCGCACCTTCGCCTCATCGGCGTAGGTGACGAGGGAGGCGAGCAGGTAGGCCGAGCTGCCGGGGACCGCGGTGATGCGGTGACCGATGAGCCCGCCGGTGCAGGACTCCGCGAGGGCAAGGGTCTCGCCCCGAGCCCGGAGCAGGCCGCCTATGAGCTGCTCAAGGGTCTCGTCGTCGGCCCCGTAGATGTGCTCGCCGAGGCGGCGCCTGATCTCCTGCTCGAGGGGCCGGATCATCTCCAAGGCGGCGGCCCGGTCGGGGGCGCGAGCGGTGAGGCGGATGCGGACCTCGGCAGGCTTGGCGAGGGGGGCGATAGTGGGGTTGCTCTGGGCCTGGATGAGGTCCTGAAGCTGCGCCTCGGCCTGCGACTCTCCGATGCCGGCCAAGCGTAGGACGCGGGAGACGATGGTGGCGGCACCCTCCCTGGCGGCGAGCTCGGCCAGGTAGGGGAGGACAGTCTGCTCGGCCATCGCCGTCATCTCGGTGGGCACGCCGGGGAGGGCGATGATGATCTTTCCGCCTGTGGAGAGGATGAAACCCGGGGCCGTGCCGACAGGGTTGGGGATGGGGCGCGCGCCCGCGGGCACGCGCGCCTGCTTGAGAAGCCCATCGGCCGAGGCTAGACCACGCTGGCGGGCGAACGCCCGGATGCGGGCGGCCGCCTGCTCGTCTAGGGCCAGCTCGAGGCCGGCGACGCGGGCGACGGCGGCTGCGGTAAGATCATCCTCCGTGGGCCCCAGTCCCCCGGTCGCGAGCACGCCATCGGCTCGCGCCAGGGCGATGTGCAGCGCGGCAGCCAGTCGCTCGAGGTTGTCACCGACTGTGGTCTGGTAGTAGACGTTGATCCCCAGCCCGGATAGCTTCTCTGCCAGGTAAGCCGCATTGGTATCGAGGATTTCTCCCAGGAGCAGCTCGGTCCCGACCGACAGCAGCTCTATCTGCATCCGTTCCTCCGGCGGCCCTTCCTCCATCCAGGTCCGACCGGAGCCCACGGGGTGCGGTTGGCACACATTATAGCAGGCTCAGCCCGCCCCGCGCAACCGGGCCCAGGGGTGCCTGAAGGGCGGCAGGAGGGCGATCGGGGCGGGGGCATGAGCGCCGCCAGCGGGTCGCGACAGGGACCTCCCACGGCAGGCGCGGCCGCCGCGGCTAGAGCAGCTTGGTATCGTTGATGATGAGCTCGAACTGGCAGCCGAGGACCTCGGCGGCGCGGCGGGACATGACCATGCGGTGCAGGAAGAGCTCGAAGTACTCCATGATGGAGGCGATCTCGGTGTCAATCTCCAGGTGAAGGGAGACCACGGTGCGCTCGCCGTTGACCTTGACGGCGGAGGACATGGTGGCGTAGTTGACGCGGTCGTGCTCGTCGTAGCGGGAGGGGTGGATGTCGCGCACCCGGCTGCGCGCGACGTCTGACTTGTCGGCGATGATGACCGCCGCCGCCACGGGGCCGAAGGGGTCCCCGTACTGCTCCTCGTGGTTGCCGACGCCGGCCATGATCTCGGCCAGCTCCTCCGGCGGCATGCCCATCTCCTTGAGGATGTCATAGGAGATCATCACCGCGATCTGTCCGTGGTCCTCGCGGGTGGCAACATTGCCGATGTCGTGCAGGTAGCCGGCGATGGCGGCCAGCTCCGCCTCCCGCGGGCTGCGGCCCAAGGAGCGCATGATGGCGCGCGCCCGCTCGGCGGTGATCTCGGAGTGGCGGAAGCCGTGCTCGGTGTAGCCGATCGCCTCCATGTTGCGGTCGCAGCGGGCGATGTAGGTCTTCACGTCCTGGCGGCGCTTCACGTCCTCGAGCGTGACCGGGTCAGGCATAGAGGCTCCTCCGGGCCGCGAACTCGGCGTAGTCTCCCGCCGCGACGGCCCCTCTGATCTGTTCCATGAGCCGCAGATAGAGGTGGGTGTTGTGGTAGCTCAGGCAGCGCGCGGCGAGGATCTCGCCGGCCTGGTGCAGATGGCGCAGGTAGGCTCTGGTGTAGGTCGCGCACACCTCACACTGGCACTCTGGATCAAGGGGCCCAAAGTCGTCGCGGTAGCGGGCGTTCCTCAGGTTGATCTTACCTCGGCTGGTGTAGGCGGTACCATTCCGGCCAAGGCGGGTGGGCAGAACGCAGTCGAACAGGTCGTAGCCGCACATCACCCCCTGCACGATGTCCTGGGGCGTGCCCACGCCCATGAGGTAGCGGGGCCTGTCGGCGGGCAGGAGGGCGGCAGTGTGGGCGGCGAGTCGGAAGGTGAGGTCCTTGGGCTCGCCGACCGAGAGCCCGCCCACGGCCCAGCCGTCGAAGGGCAGGGCGGTGAGGCGGCGGGCGCTGTCTCCCCTCAGGTCGAGCTCGAAGCCACCCTGGACGATGCCGAAGAGGGCCTGGGTGGAGCGACCGCGGTGGGCCTCAATGCAGCGCGCGGCCCAGCGGTCCGAGCGCGCGGTTGCCTCCGCCGCGCGCGCCCGGTCGGCCGGGTAGCCGACTGGCTGGTCGAAGGCCATGATGATCTCGGCGTCGAGGGCGTGCTGGATCTCGATGGCGGCCTCGGGGGTGAGGAAGTGCTCGGCGCCGTCCACGTGGGAGCGAAAGGCGACTCCCTCCTCGCTCACCTCCAGCAGGGGGGCAAGGCTGAACACCTGGTAGCCGCCGCTGTCGGTGAGGGTCGCGCCGCGCCAACCCATGAAGGGGGCCAGGCCGCCCGCCCGCTGGATGAGCTCGAGGCCGGGGCGCAGGTAGAGGTGGTAGGCGTTGCCGAGCAGCATCTGCGCGCCAAGGGCGGCGAGCTCTCGCTGGCAGAGGGCCTTCACACTGCCCTGGGTCGCCACCGGCAGGAAGGCGGGGGTGTCGAGGGTGTGCCCGCGAATCTGGAGCCGGCCGGCGCGGGCCCCCGTGGGGTCGGTGTTGTGCAGGGTGAACTGGAGCATGGACTGGCGGGTCGGCGCGGAGTATAGCCGGGGGGTGCAGCGGGTGTCAAGGCGAGCTGGAGGGCGGGGAAGGTCCGCACGCAGCGAAGGCGGAGAGGCGGCGGGCGTGGGCGTCTGCTAGGCGGGGTCCTCGAAGTAGCTGAGCTGCTTCTTGGCCTCGGGGTGGTCGGGGTGGAGCTCGAGGACGCGGTGGAAGCCGACGCGGGCCTCGTCGTACATGCCGAGCATGGCATAGGTCTTGGCCAGGTTGAGGTGGGCCTCAACCCACTCCGGGGCGATCTCGACGGCGCGCTTGAGTTCGGCCAGCGATTCGTCGAACTTGCCCACGAAGCAGTACACCAGACCGAGGCCCAGGCGGGAGCGGGCGTGGTCCGGGTGGCACTCGAGCAGGCGGTGAAACTCGGCCTCTGCCTCCTCGTAGCGCCCCTGGTTCTTGAGCTCCATGGCCTGGTCGCAACGGCGCTCGATGTCTTCCGCGTCGCCTCCGCCCACTAGCGGGTTCCCTCCCTCGGACGCCGCCCCGACGAGGCCGGCGGCCCCGCGCTCCGCTCGAGATCGAGTACCTCGCCCAGCCTCAGGCGATGGCCCTTCAGGTAGTCGGCGGCGGACATCGCCTTCCCCGCCTCCGGCTGCACGCGAAGGACCAGCAAGCCACCTTCGCCAGTCTGCACCACGAACCCTCCCCCGGCGACTTCGATGACCTGCCCCGGGACTCCTCCTCGCTCGCCCGGGGGCGCCAGCGCCCGCGCCTCGATCACCTTGAGCAGCCGCCCCTGCCGCCCTGTGCGCGCGCCCGGCCGGGGCGAGAAGGCGCGGACGACGCGGGCCAGCTCGGCGGCCGGCCGGCGCCAGTCGAGCAAGAGCTCCTCGCGGCGGATTGGGGGCGCGTAGGTGGCCCGCTCGCGCGCCTGGGGCAGGCGGGGCGCCTCGCCCCGGGCGATGAGGTCGAGGGCCTCTGCAGCGGCCTGGGCGCCAAGGGCAGCGAGGCGGTCGTGCAGGGAGCCGAAGCCCTCCTCGGGGCCGATGGGGGTGGCGCGCTGGAGGATGATGTCGCCCGCGTCGAGCTCAGGGGTCATCCACTGGAGGGTGACGCCGGTCTCGCGCTCCCCGGCGAGCAGGGCGCGCTGGATGGGCGCGGCGCCGCGGTAGCGGGGCAGGAGGGAGGCGTGGAGGTTCACCGGACCGAGGCGCGGCGCGGCGAGCAGCTCCGGGCTGAGGATCTCGCCGAAGGCGGCGACGAAGACCACGTCGGGCTCCAGGGCCTGGACCGCCTCCAGCCCCGCGGGCGAGCTGACGCGGGCGGGCTGATGCACGGGCAGCCCCAGCGCCTCCGCGGCACGCTTGACTGGCGAGGCCCGCAGACGTCGGCCGCGTCCGGCAGGTCGGTCTGGGCGGGTGAAGACGGCGCACAGCTCATGGGGCCCGGCGGCGAGGGCGTGGAGAGTGGGCACCGCGAACTCAGCGGCGCCCAGGAAGACGACCCTGAGCGAGTCGGCCACCTAGGCCTCCCGGGGGCGGTGAGCCGCGGTGAAAACCTTGAGCGCGTCGTCGAGGGTGGTAGGCTGGATAAGGGGATGGCCCTCCTCGTTCGTGCCCATCAGCCAGTAGAGGCTGGGCTCCTCGACCCGGTCCACGAACAGCCGGCCCTCGAGATGGTCCACCTCGTGGCAGAGGGCCCGCGCGAGCAGCCCTTCGGCCTTGATCTTGACGCGTCGGCCGGACAGATCGCGGGCTCGCACGACCACCTGGGTGGGTCGGGCCACCTGGCCGTAGAGCTTGGGCAGGCTGAGGCAGCCCTCGTCGGCGAGTTGGCTGCCCTTCATGCTCACGATCTCGGGGTCAACCAGGGAGATGAGCTTGCCCTCGTACTCGACCACCGCGACGCGTCGGGGGACCCCAACCTGGTTGGCGGCGAGGCCCAGGCCGCCGGCCGCGCGCATGGCCCTGACCATGGCGGCGACCAGCCTGCGGACCTCCTCCCCGATGCGGCCCACGCGGGCGGCGGGCTGCCGCAGGGCCGGGTGGCCGTAGCGGACGATGGTCAGGTCGTTGGCTTGCTGCTCGGACATTTCCACACCGAGTCTATCACATCAGGGAGACGGGGTCCATGTCCACCGCGAGGCCCTCGAGTGCGGCGGCGGGGGCGGAGGCGAGGGCCTGTCGGAGCGCGACCTGCACCTCTGGCCGCGGCCCCCGCACCAGCAGGTGCCAGCGGTGGCGGCCGCGCAGGCGGGCGATGGGCGCCGGGGCGGGGCCCAGGAGGTCGAGGGGGCGGCCCTCGGCGGCGGTGCGGAGGGCGGCGGCGAGGGCGTTGACGCGGGCAAGAGCGCGGCCCTCGTGCTCGTCCGCGACGAGGAGGCGGGCCAGATGAGAGAAGGGAGGGTAGCCGAGCTCGCGGCGGGCCTCGATCTCGCGCCGGTAGAAGGCCTCGTAGTCCTGGTCGGCGCCGGCCTGGATGGCGTAGTGGTCGGGGCGGTAGGTCTGGATGATGACCTCGCCCTCGCGATCGCCTCGGCCGGAGCGGCCCGAGACCTGAGTGAGGAGCTGGAAGGTGCGCTCGGCGGCGCGGAAGTCGGGCATGTTGAGGGCGACGTCGGCGGAGATGACGCCAACGAGGGTGACGTCGGGGAAGTCGAAGCCCTTGGCGACCATCTGGGTGCCGATGAGGACATTTGTCTCGGCGCGGCGGAAGCGCCCGACGATCCGGAGGTGGGCGCCCCTGGAGGCGGTGGTGTCGCGGTCCATGCGCCCCGGGCGGGCGTGGGGGAAGACGGAGGTGAGCTCCTGCTCGACCCGCTCCGTGCCGAAGCCGGAGAAGCGGATCTGGAGGCCAGCGCAGTGGGGGCAGGTCTCGGGGGGAGCCTGGGCGAGGCCGCAGTGGTGGCACTGTAGCTGTCCCGCGCCGCGGTGGTAGGTGAGGCTGATGCCGCAGTGGGGGCAGCGGAGCGCCTGGCCGCAGGAGGCGCAGAGCAGGAAGGTGGCGTAGCCGCGGCGGTTGAGGAACAGGATCACCTGCTCGCCCTGCTGGAGGCGCGCGGCGATGGCCTGGCGCAGGGGGGTGGAGAGCGCGGTAGGGCGAGGGCGGGCGGAGCGCAGGTCCACGATCCGCACCCGCGGCAGAGGCCGGCGCTCGACGCGGGTGGGCAGCCGCAGCAGGCGGTGGCGGCCGGCCTCGGCGGCGTGGAAGGACTCGAGGGAGGGGGTGGCGCTGGCGAGCAGCACAGGGCACTGGTTGAGCTCGCCCCGGGCCAGGGCGACGTCGCGGGCGTGGTAGCGGGGGGCCTGCTCCTGCTTGTAGGAGGTCTCGTGCTCCTCGTCCACGACGATGAGCCCGAGGGCGCGGGTGGGGGCGAAGAGGGCGGAGCGGGCGCCGATGACGATGGCCGCCTCGCCGGTGCGGATGCGGTGCCACTCGTCCCAGCGCTCGCCAAGGGAGAGGGCGCTGTGGAGCACCGCGACCCGGTCCCCGAAGCGCGCCCGGTAGATGCCCACCGCCTGGGCGGTGAGGGAGATCTCGGGCATGAGCACGATGGTCTGGCGGCCCCGCGCAAGCACGTGCTCGATAGCCCGCAGGAACACCTCCGTCTTGCCGCTCGCGGTGACGCCGTAGAGAAGGAACGACTGGTACCCCCCTGCCGCGATGGCCTCCCCGAGGGCGGCGACAGCCCCGGCCTGCTCGTCGGTGAG
>CAYLPT010000183.1:0-4486 GCA_964385645.1 uncultured bacterium | reverse complement strand
CGCGTCCTCGTGGAGCGCTGATCTGACCGCACGCCACATCAGGGCAGCGCAGACACGGGCAGGAACCGTGACCGAGGCCCCAGCGCAGCTCGACAGGCAGGCGCGACGGGCCGAGGGCCGCCAGGCCCTCGCGGTCTCCGTCGTCATTCCCGCCTACAACGAGGAGGAGGCGATCGGCGCGGTGGTGCGCGACGTGCTGGCGCAGGCGCCTGACCTCAAGGAGGTCATTGTGGTGGACGACGGCTCCAGCGACGGCACCGCCGAGGCCGCCGCGGAGGCCGGCGCCACGGTCGTGCGGTCGCCCTACAACAAGGGCAACGGCGCGGCGGTGAAGGCCGGGATCCGGGCGGCGACTGGCGATGTGGTGGTGCTCATGGACGGCGACGGCCAGCACTCGGCGGCCGACATCTCGCGTCTGCTCGAGCCCATCCGCCAGGGGCACGACATGTGCGTCGGCGCGCGCACCTTCGGCTCCCAGGCCGGCCTGCACCGGGGGCTCGCCAACTGGCTCTACAACACCCTGGCCAGCTATGTGGCGGGGCACAAGATCCCCGACCTGACCTCGGGCTTCCGGGCGATCCGGCGGGAGGTGGCGAGGCGCTTCCTGTATCTGCTTCCGAACACCTTCTCGTACCCGAGCACGATCACGCTAGCGCTGTTGCGCGCCGGCTACAGCGTCGCCTACGTGCCCATCGAGGCGGCGCGGCGGGTCGGCACGAGTAAGATCAGCTACCTGCGGGACGGCAGCCGCTTCCTCATCATCATCACCAAGATCGCCACGCTCTTCGCGCCGGTGAAGGTGTTCCTGCCCCTCGCGGGCGGCTTCTTCCTCGCCGGCCTGGGCTGGTATGCCTATACGTTCATCACCATGCATCGGTTCACCAACATGTCGGCCTTCCTGATGGGCTTCGGCATCCAGCTCTTCCTGCTGGGCTTCATCGCCGAGCAGATCGCGCAGCTCAGATTCGACCGGTCGGAGGAGTAGGGCGGGGGGCAGGTGTCCGCTGGGGGAATGCCGGGTTACCGCGCGCCACAGGAGGCGGGAAGCACGATCGGGCGTCGCTTTGCCATCATCGGGGCCACCATCTCCGGGAACAAGGGCGCGGAGGCCATGTTGCGCGCCGCGGTCCACCATCTCTCCGAACTGGCCCCCGGGACCAGCTTCTACGTGCTTAGCGTCTACCCGGCCGAGGACCGCCGCCTCAACCGGGACCCGCGCCTGGAGATCGTGCCCTGCAAGCCCCTACCTCTTGCCTTCATCGTCATCCCTCTCTGCTGTCTGCACCGCCTGCTCGCCGCGCTGCATCTCCCCCGCGGCTGGCTCCGGCGGGCGCCGGCCGTTCGCGCGCTCCTCGACGCCGATCTGGTCGTGGACGTCGCCGGCATCTCGTTCTCCGACGGGCGGGGGGTGATCGTGCTCTACAACGCGGCCATGATCCTGCCCGCCCTGCTCCTCGAGCGGAAGCTCCTCAAGGCAGCCCAGGCCCTGGGCCCGTTCCGCACCCCGATGAACCGCTGGCTCGCGCGGCGCTGCCTGCCGCGGGTCAGCGCGATCGTGGCCCGCGGCGCGATCACGCAGTCCCACCTCCGCGACCTCGGGCTCGGCGACGTCCCCGTGTGCGCCGACGTCGCCTTCGCCATGCCCGTGGACTCGGAGGCGGCCGCCTCGGCGGATAGCCTCTGCCAGGACACCTTCTTCCACTCACACCTCATCGGGGTGTCGCCGAGCACCGTGGTGGAGCGCTACTGCGCTAAGCGCGGGATTGACTACACAGCCATCATGGCAGGCTTCGTGGACCACGTGACAGAGACCTATGGCGCGAACGTCGTGATCTTCGCCCACGCCGCGCGCCCGGGCGGGGCGAAGAGCCGCACCAACGACCTCCCGACTTGCGGGCGTGTGTACCAGGGCGTCCGCGCTAAGGACCGCTGCCGCTTCCTCGACGTGGCCCTCAGCGCCGGGGAACTCCGCCACATCATCGGCAAGACGCGCTTCTTCCTCGCCTCCCGCTTCCATGCCATGATCTCCGGGCTGGCGATGGGGGTCCCGACTCTGCTCGTCGGCTGGAGCCATAAGTACCTCGAAGTGCTCGACATGTTCGAGCTCGGCGAGTGGCAGATGGACTACTCGGCGCTCAGCCTGGAGAAACTCGCCGCGCGCTTCGCCCGTCTGGTGGAGAGCGAGCAGGAGATCAGGGCCCGGATCGAGGCCCACCTCCCCGATGTCCTCGCCAGCTCGCGCCGCAACTGGCAGCTCGCGGCGAACCTGCTGGGCGAGCCGACAGAGGCAGCGAGGTAGCCCGTGCCGTTCGGTGCACGCGAAGGTCCCGAATACTGGCTGGGGAGGTTCCACCAGTGCTTCCTGGGCTACGCCGGAGACGAGGAGGTCAGGCGCGGCGCCGCTTCCGGCGGCGCCGTATCCGCCACCCTCATCTGGCTGCTCGAAACGGGCCGCATTGACGGCGCGCTGGTCAGCCGGCTGCGGCCGCGCCAGGGCAGGCTCGAGCCGGAGGCCTTCGTCGCCCGCACCCGCGAGGAGATACTCTCCGCGCAGACCAGCATCTACCTCGACTTCCCGCTTGCCCCTCACTTCCTGAGGCTCGAGAAGCTCCCCGGGCGCTATGCCGTCGTCGCCCTCCCCTGCCAGCTCGCCCACCTGCGCAAGCTCGAACAGACCCGCCCCAACCTGGCAGACAGGATCGCGTATCGGCTGGGCCTCCTGTGCGGCCACACCTCCAGCCGCAAGCTCCTCGACAAGCTCTTCGCTAAGAAGGGCATCCCGCAGGACCAGATCGAGGACTTCGCCTTCCGTAAGGGACACTGGCGGGGGCGCAGCTACGTCCGCCTTAGCGACGGCCGCGAGATTACCTTCCCCTTCCTCCACTTCGGCGTATACCAGAATCTGTGGCTCCACTGCGCGCCCCGGTGTCTCTCCTGCGAGGACCACTTCGCGGAGCAGTCGGACATGAGCTTCGGCGACGCCTGGCTGCCGGAGCTGAAGCGCCACCCGGTCAAGCACTCGATCTTCCTCTCGCGCTCGCCGGAGTGCACCGCGCTGATCGAGGAGATGCTGGCGGAGGGCGCGCTGGCGGGGGAGAAGGCCGACCCTCTCACCCTCATCCGGGCGCAGAAGCGCTCGCTGATCTACCACAAGTGGAACATCGCGGGCCGGCGCCGGGTCGCGCCACTGCTCGGGATGAACGTCGCCTATGACGGCCCCCATCGCGCCCGGTGGAACGACCTCGTGGGCGGGTTCCTATTCCTGCTCCCCGTGCGCCTGTCCCGCAGCGACCGCTGGACCGACCTGCTCATGCGTCTCCCCAGGCCGCTGTTCTATCCATACATCGCGGCGATGAAGCTGATGATCAACTTCTGAGGCCTGGCGTGGAACCCACTGCCCTGGCCTTCCAGAGCACGAAGCCTCCGCCCCACGGCAAGTGGCTCGGGCGCTTGGCGCGGGTGCTCATCATCGGGGCCCTCTTCTACTTCATCCTCGTCTCCCTGTGGCGAAACTGGGGCGAGCTCCGGGAGCACGAGTTTGCCCTGGACTGGAGGCGCATCGGCCTGTCCTGGGCCTTCTTCGGTCTCTACCTGCTCAACCGGGGGCTCATCTGGCACTGGATGACCCGCAAGTTCGGCTGCTCCATCCCCGTCCCGAACGCGCTCGCGGCCTGGTTCTACTCGCTCCTTGGGAAGTATGTGCCTGGCAAGTTGTTCCTGCTGGCCGGCCGGGTGCACCTCTACCACCTACAGGGCCGCTCCCCGCTGCGCATCAGCATGGCCTTCATGCTGGAGAGCATCTGCGTTCTGCTGGCCAACATCCTTGTGTTGCTCGTCGCGCCCCTGTTCGCCGACCTGCCGCTGGTGGCTCGCTACCGCGGGCCGGCCCTGATACTGGTCGCGTTCTTCCTGCTGGCGATCCGGCCCCGCCACATGGAGCTGACCATCAACCCCCTCCTCAGGCTCGCGCGCCGGCCGCCCATCTCCCTGCCCATCCGCTACCGGGACATGCTCGCGGTGGTCGTCGTGTTCGCCATCAACTGGCTGCTGCTCGGGGTGGGGCTATACTTGCTCGTATCGGCCATCTACCCGGTGCGGCTTGGCTATCTGTTCTACCTCTGCGGCTCCTTCGCGCTGGCCAGCACGATCGGCATCCTGGCGCTGTTCGCCCCTGCGGGGATAGGGGTGCGGGAGGCGGTGCTGGTGGTGGCCCTGAGCGCGATCATGCCCCAGGCGCTCGCGGTGGTCGTCACCCTGGCCTCGCGGGTGTGGATGACGGTCGGTGAGCTGGCCGCGGTGGGCGTGGTGGCGCTGGCAGTGCGCCTCTCGAGCAGAGCCCCCGCCACAGGGGCGCCGGTGCAGGACCCCCTCGGGCGACATGCGAAGTCAGAGACAACCGATGAGCGTGATGAGATATGAGCCCGCCGCTCGGCGGCAACACCTCGAGGAGGGACGACGGTGAACCGAGCCAACCCCGACCACCAGA
>CAYLPT010000182.1:0-6215 GCA_964385645.1 uncultured bacterium | reverse complement strand
CCAGCGTCTTCTCGTCCAGGCAGTACTGGAAGTGAAGCAGCTCCGCCGCGGCCTGGGGGTCAAGCGTTACCTGCCCGGGGAAGGCATGGATCAGCAGGTCGGCTGAGGTGGAGAACAGCGTGCCGCCAGAGACCTGGGCGTGGTACAGCGGCCACATGCCAAAGGGGTCGGCGGCGAGCCCCACCGTCCCGTCATCGGTGCACCAAGCCATGGCGTAGAGGCCGTCCAGCGCCGACAGCGCCGCCGCAGGATCGTCCCGCAGCAGAGCGAGGAGGGAGGCCGCGGGGGGCCAGTTCTCCAGCCCCTCGCCCACCACGTGGCCCACCCACGCGAGGCCGCGGCCGCCGCTCCGGCACACGCGGGAGCACGGCGGCCCCTCTTCGGTGGACAGGTGCACCACCGTCGCGGCGCCGATGGTGAGGGTCTCCGTGCTCGCCAGCCCCCTCTCCTCGGCCCGCCGCGCCGCCTGCCGCAGCACATCTTCGCGCTGTCCGCAGGACAGCCCGACCACCCCGAAGAGATGCTCCATCACCTGCCTCGTTGGCCCTGCGGTGCGCGCGGGCGGAGTTGCTCATCCTGTCCCCCAAGCCCTGGGCGCCGCGTGGTGGTACCGCATGCCACGCCCGCTTACTTTGCGAGGAGGTAAGCGGCTGTAGCAGGGCCCATCATGGAGTTCACGCGGTGCGGCGGCGAAGGCCCTTCTTGGCCCAGCCACTGCTCGACCACATCCCGCCTGATGAACTCGTACAGGGGAGCTGCCTTCTCATCAAGTATGACCTCCGATATCGGCAGGCGCAGGTAGCCGGCATAGCCCGTGCGCCAAGTGATGGAGATCGGCCTCTGCGCGAGCGCCTTCAGGGGCGTACGGCGTTGCCAGGCTAAGCGCCTCCACGGGGTGACCCACTTTGGAGGCTTGCGGTCGAAGTTCCAGCGGTCGTTTAAGAGCGGGATATGAACGAGCTTGGGAGCAACCTGCCGCAGCACCTCGCAGATGAGCCTGTCGCTGGCGCGGAGGTCTCGGGGTATGCCGAAGGCGAGCCTGAGAAGTCGGTCGTCAAGGAATGGCACGATACTGACCGTGACTCCCTGGTTGGCGTGCCGGGCATGCGCCAGCCACCGCCCGACGCGATAGTCTAGGTAGTACTTGTCGTACAGAGAGGCCGGATCGACGAAAGACCCGACGTTGGTTTGCCACCATGTTCCGAACTCGCACTCCAGAACCTCACACCCTTGTTGCGCGAGCAGGGCACGGTTCCTCAGTGGCGCGAAGGCCTTCAGCCTTGAGGCCATCTGGGCCGCATCTGCGTCAACCTGCCCCTTGCGCGCGAAGCCGCCCCGGATCATCTCTCCCGACTGGCCACCAAGCGTGTACGACAGGGCAGGCTTCGGCGGAGCGAACGTCTCGTAGATGTTCAGCATACCCTCCGCCAGCCGCACTCCCCACTCCAGGCGCTCGAGCAGGTCAAGCTGCGGCACCACTCCGCGGGACGCGCCAGACGGCGGCCGTACCTCGTGCGGGAGGCCAAGGTGCCTCGCGACCCGTCGCGCGATGACGCACTCAGGATCGTCTGTCTGACCGTTCGTATGGGTCGCGAGCCGCAGCCCGGCGGCCGCGGCACACGCAGCTATGAGACGCGAGTCCTTCCCCCCCGTCAAACCGAGCGACACACATCCCTCTAGCCCGCGGATGACGCGCAGATGATCGCAAAGCACGTCAAGGCAATCGCGGGCGAGGGACTTGAGGTCCCGACCGCGTGGGATATCCCGTACCTCCTCGCACTCAACAGCCAGCCCCTGCGGGCTGATTATCGCCCGCGCTCCGGGCGGGAGCGCCGTTACACCCTGATAGGGTGTACCTTCGCCGACGATGAAGCCGCCTGTAACGAGGCCAAGCAACGCCGGCACGTTCAGCCGCGGCTGGCAACCACTCGCGATCTGAGCGAGCACACGCGCGCGGTTGCCAAGCAGAACGGAACCGTCCAGCGTGCGGGAGAGATAGGCGACCTCGGCCCGGCTGATGCAGTTCCGAAAAGTAATGTGAGTTGGCGACACCTCAACGCGGGCGAAGACTCCGCCGGGGTCATCCGCTGACGCGGTGTCGGGGTCAATAAGGTATCCTGTGTATGCCACAACGCGGCGGCGGTCCGGGGCAAGGGTGATGAGGCCCGCGCGCGGGTCCCCGTGGCACTGCGCTCCGACGAAGAAGCAGCTGCCTTGGCGCCACACGGTGTAGTCCACCGGTAGCGCAAGCCACGCGAGATCAGCGCGCAACGCGCTCTCCGCGGCTATCACTCGCTCCTGCGCGAGCTGGGGATGACATGAGCAGCCTGCGACATAGTACACCATAGCAGCTAGCCCTTCTAGTGCGTCCGGCGGGCGGCCACGAGCATGAGGTCCCTAGCGCTCATCCTCATCCCTGGGGTCGCACACCTGAGCCCACAATGACCCTTCCCCGCGGGTAAGGCGGACGCGCCGCTGCTCTCCGCCCAGAGTCCACGTGACACGGATGGAGTTCTCCTGGACATCGAGCCTGTGCTCCTCAGGCACCTCGTCGGGCGAAGTCAACACGAATAGGGCAACGAGCGCAACGCCACTGCCCCGCGCTGCGAAGCCGAGTGCCCAGTTGGGCACGAACTCGCCGGTTTTGATGGAGGTCCACCCCTGAAGTCGCGGCTCCTCCTGCCCCTTGACCATGATGGGGGCCTCGCCCTCGTGCGCGCCCAGGCGGCGCATGTGGAGCATACGACCAGTATCGCCGATCGTGGTGACGAACCCGTCGCCCCTCTGCTCCAGCTCAAGATCCGGGTGGAAGTGGAACCACTGAGTGTACTCATGCTCGTTCGGGGAAGACAGCTCATCGAGTACGATCAGCCACTTAGCAGGCGAGAAGAGCAGGGTGCGCCGGTGTCGCACGGTGTCGAAGTGCGTGATCTCAGCCTCGAGCACGCGTACATCGCCTGCCTGAGTCCACCTCTGTATGGCCGACCGCGGCTCTGGCGCGATGTTCCGCGGGATGTCGTAATCGCGTTGGTCTATCTCGACCGTGTTGTGGGCTCGAGTGCTCATGCAGTAGCGGCGGCGCTCGTCGCGCGGCCAGTACCTGAAGAGCCCGGAGTCCACCAGCAGCGGTTGACCCAGCTCTGACCACTCGATAGTGAGGTCATCCGCCTGCTTGTGGGCTCGCGAGTGGCGGCCTGCCTGCATGGCCAGGTAGGACACTTTCTCCCACTCACCCCGTTCGGGCGTCCAGGTGCCGCGGAAGGCGGCGAATCCGCCTTCCCTGGCCACCCAAGAGGCAGCCTGTGGCGGGGCGCCCTGCTCGCCTCTGCTGAGCACCCACAGCAGGGCGGCGGTTCGATCGGGATGATCCGGCCGAAGCAGGCGCGGTTCCAGCTCAAAGTACTCCGTATCACCGAAGCGGGTCAAGTAGCCCGAAGGTTGCACCTGCCACGCAAGAGCATCCTGTGCTCGCCGATGGATCTCCCGCAGCCTCGGCGTGCGCAGCAGATCCTGATCAAGAATGGCCTCGAGCGTTCTCACGAGGACGAGCTGGTACATCGGCGAGTGCTCGAGGTGGACACCCTCTACCGAGAAGTTGCTCAACAGCACGCGCTCCGCAACCGACTCGGCGTACTCGCCGTATTCCGGGAAATCGCGCACCTCGGGCAGGGCCCGCGCCAACGCCAGCAGCCCGAGCATCTGATAGAGGCCGTGGTTGTAGTCGCCGGCGTACTTGGCCGGGTCGCGCAGCTCCTGCCCGTGGCGCAGCGCGGTCTCGAGCAGCAGCCACAGGTCCTCGTCCGACACCGCCTCCGAGGCAGGAGCAGTCCCCCACCGGGAGACCGGAGCCCGGCTAGCGAGCCCCGGCTCCGCCCCTCCCGCGACCCGACGGGCGGCGGCGTCCACCAGGAAGGCTATCACCGGACCCCGGAGTCCGACGGCCATGTCGTACCACGCAAAGGGGTTGGCGAGGCCTTCTCTGACATTCTGGCGGTGCCAGTCGAGCACAACCGCGAGCGCGAAGTCCAGATACCGCTGCTCGCCTGTCAGTTGGTAGGCCTCCAGGACGGGCATCAGCCATGAGAGGCTGTTCAGCCCATACCGCCAGGACCTGTCACGATAGGGGTTGGCATCCCAGGGCACCGGCGGCTTGATGCTGAACGCCGGATGGCTGCCTATGGCCGCGCCCTCAGACATCAGTCTGTCGGCCGCTCGTGCGCTTCCTCGGCCCCCGGGCCACATGTAGTACAGGCGCGCCGGTGCAGACGTCCGTCGGTACTCTCGGTAAGCGGCCATTGCCCCACCCAGTCCTGCCTCCTCATACCCCGCCAACACCGCGGCTGATGCAGCTCCGTTTTCTCCGAACACGCTCACGAGGTCGTCCCGGGTGACGACGACCTCGGCCGGGGCCGCGCTGAGCGCGACCGCCAGCAGACCCACGGCGGCGGCCAGCCGCCAGGCGAGCCCCAGGGCGCCGCCGATCGCGCCGAGCCTGCGCGGGTCCACCCTTCTCATCGTTCAGTCCTCCTCACATCATACGCGGCCGGTGCGCGACGTCGCCCGGCCGCCCCTCACTCCACCTCCGCCACCGCGGCCTGGGGCCGGGCGGCGGTGACCTCGCGAACGTAGACCGCGCGCTCCGGCTCGCGTCGAGTCCCCTCTCCGTAGGAGCCACCCAGGATGTAGCGCACGGCGTCGAGGCGTGTGCGGAACTGTGAGAACTGGCCCCTGGTGTCCACGTTCAGCAGCGCGCCATCACGCGCGAGCGCCTCCCTCAGCAGCTCGTCAAGCGGCGATGGGTCAGGGGCCAGCCGCCGGCCGCCCTCCCACTTCTCACGGTCGCTGTCGAGATACAGGAACCGCCCATGCTCCTGGAGGAGCCGCTGGGCTAACTCCTCCGACGTCTCCGCGCCTGTCAGCACCACCCGCCGCGAGGTCGGCCCGTAGAACATCGGGGCCATGCGCGCGCTGAGCCAGCGCGACAGCACCACCGGCTCCGCGTAGTTGGCCAGCGCGTAGTCGAGCGCCTGCCGCGTGCCGGCGGCCTCGAAGGTGACGTACTGGCGCGCGGCCAGTCGGTTCGCGCGGCGCGCCGAGTGCCCCGCCGCCGCGCAGGCCAGCGCCGCGGCGACCGCGACGAAGAGCAGCCGGCCCGCGAGTCGGCGGCTCGCCCAGGGCCAAGCGCGGGCCCCGAGGGAGTCCACGCCCGCGGCCAGTAGGATCGCCGCGGGCGGGATGGCGAAGATGAAGTACCTCGCCTGGAGCGATGGCGGCTGGTAGTAAGTGAGCCGAGTCGGGGCGTACATGAGGCACAGGAACATCCAGAGGGCCATCGCCCAGAGCTGCCAGGAACGCCGCCGCAGGAACGGGTAGACCATCACCGCCCCGACCATCGCCCACCGGAACAGCCCCAGATGCTCGTCGTTCACGTAGTGGCGGCCCGCCAGCCGCAGCCGACCAACCGGGTCAATCCCTTGGCGCTCGAGCTTGAGCCTGACTTGGGACGCTGTCTGGCGGGTAGCCGAGACCACAGGCCGGAACACGGGCTTGCGCGCTAAGGCAGAGAGAACAGCCGACTCCGCCACCAGCACCAGCAGCATGCCGCCCAGGAAGACCGCGCTGGCCAGCAGGGCTCGCCGGTCGCGGAGCTTGGCAAGGTTCCATCCGATCAGCAGCAGGCAGAAGGGGATCATGAAGAGGGCGGTCTCTTTGACCATGTAGCCCAGGCCGAGAGCGAGGCCGGCGAGGAGGTAGGGGGCGGAGCGCCAGGCCCGTCTGCCGTGCTCGCGGGCTCTCCGGCCGGCAGAGAACAGCAGTGTGACGGCGAGCATGGAGAAGGCCGTGACGGGGATGTCGGGGAAGACCGTGGCCGCCCACGCGACGGCCAGCGGGCAGACCCCCACCAGCCCGGCGGCGATGAGTCCGGCGCGGGGGCCGTGGACCATAAGTCCCAGCCACAAGGTGAGCGCGACGAGCACGAGGTGGAAGAGCACGAAGACGGCGGTGACGACGAAGAGGTTGTAGTTGGTGAGCCTCATCACCACGGCCACGAGGCCGGTCATCATGAGGCGGGTCTGGCCGAGTGTGAGCATGGTCAGCCGACCGCTGGTCGCGAGGCTGCGCGCTCCCCGGATGTACTGGAGGTCGTCCATGCCGGTGTAGCCGGTGTAGAAGACCATGTCGAAGCCGGCGGTGAACACCAGTATCGCCAGCAG
>CAYLPT010000181.1:0-4081 GCA_964385645.1 uncultured bacterium | reverse complement strand
GCTGGCGGTGGGCTTCGGGGCGCAGAACCTGGTGCGGGACGTGATCTCGGGGTTCTTCCTGATCCTGGAGGGCCAGTATGCAGTGGGGGATCTGGTGGAGATCAACGGGGTGTTCGGGCGGGTGGAGCTGCTCGGGCTGAGGACGACGCGGCTGCGGGACCCGATGGGGCAGCTTCGGTACTTCGCCAACGGCGCGATCATGACCGCGAACAACTACACGGAGAACCACGTCGCGTACGTGGCCACGATTCCGGTGCCGGCGGAGGGGCCGGCCGATGTGGTGGGGTTTGTGCGGCGGGCGCTGGCGGATTTCGAGGCGGAGTTCGGGGTGTTCTGCGAGCCGCCAGAGCCGGAGCCGCCGCGGGAGCTGCCCACGTATGCACGGGTGGTGCGGGCGCCGCTGCGGGTGATCCCGGGCCGGCAGGCGCCGGTGGAGCAGAGGCTGGCAGGGCGGTTGGCGGCGGCCTTCGAGCGCGCCGGCCATCCGCTGCCGGCAGGTACGGAGGTCACCGTGGTGTTGCGGTACCCACCGCCGGGGGCAGACGGGTAGGGGGCGAGGGGCAGGCAGGCCGCCTGATCTGCGCGGTCGCGGCCTCACCAGAGGTTGGCGGTGACGATGCCGGCGGCGACGAGGGCGGCGCTGAGGAGGAGGGCTGGGGTGAGGGGTTCGGCGAGGAGGGCGACGCTGGCGGCGACGCCCACAAGGGGGGCGACGAAGCCGAAGATGGCGATGCGGCTGGCGGCGTGGCGATGTAGCAGCCAGGTCCAGATGGTGAAGCAGAGGGTGCCAATGACGAGGCCCTGGTAGAGGACCGCGGCGGCGCTGGGCAGGTCGGGGCGGGCGGCGGCGAGGCCCTCGAAGGCGAGGCTGTAGGACAGGAAGGCGAAGGCGCCCACGATCATCTGCCAGAGGACGACCCGGTGGGGGGAGATGCGCGCCACCGCGTGCTTGACGAACACCACCTGGGAGCCGAGGACGAAGGCGCTGATGAGCTGGATGCAGTCGCCGAGTAGCTCGCGGCGCTGCCAGCGGCCCCACTCGCCGGCGAAGAGGGCGACGATGCCGGCGAAGGCCGCCACCAGGCCGAGGATGCGGCCCGGGGTGGCGCGATCGCCGGGGATGAGGAAGTGGGCGAGGGCGACCACGAAGAAGGGGTAGGTGTGGAGCAGGACGATGGAATGGCTGGCGCGGCCCCAGTAGACGCCGAGGGTGAAGGTCGCGATCTGGGCGACGAAGAAGGCGCTGGCGCCGGCGAGCCAGCCGAATTCGCCCCGGCGGGGCCAGCCGGAGACGCCGGTGGCGCGGCAGACGGCGTAGACGCCGACGGAGGCGATGGCGAAGCGCAACCCGGAGGCGCCGATCGGGGGCAGGCCGCGGAGGGCGATCTTGAGGGCGGTGGGGTTGGTGCCCCAGAGCGCGGAGATGAGGGTGGCCAGGATCAGGGCCGTGAGCGACAGCGGGCCCACGGCGAGCGGGGGATGCTGGGGAGGCGGCGGTGTGTGCTCGATGGGGGCCTCGGTCATGCGTATCCCGCACCGGCGGCCGGGGCCGCCGTAGTCCAGATGCTCTTCCCGCGCCGGCGCGGCCTCTCCTGCCCGCGCAGGACAGCCCCGCCGGCCGACGAACTTCCAGGGGCCGCGGAACACACGCCGCCGCTGGGAGGATGGGATGGAAGGGCCTCGGCCGCCGCGACCGGAGGAGCTGGACTCGCTGCTTGAGCTGCTGTGCGAGGTGTGGGGGTACTTCCCGGAGACGTACTCGTGGGAGCATCTGCGCAGGGTGATCCGCCAACCGCTCTATCGGCGAGACGCGCGGGTGATGGTGGACGGCGGCCGGGTGGTGTCGAACATCCAGATGTACTACCACGACCTGTCGCTGTACGGGTGCCGTGTGAAGGTGGCGAGCATCGGGTGTGTGTGCACGCAGGCGGAGTACCGGCGGCGGGGCCTCGCGGGGGCGGTGCTAGGGCGGTGTCTGGAGGATATGACGGCGGCAGGGGCGCGGCTGCTGCTGGTGTCGGGGGACCGGAGCCTGTATCGGCGGCACCACTGTGTGCCGGCGGGGGAGTTCCGGTGGTCGGAGGTTGACCTTACATCCCTGGGCGGCGCGCCATCGGGGCTGAGGGTGGAGCAGGTTGGGGTGGAGGCGTGGCCGACGCTGGCGCCGCTGTACGACGCGGAGTCGCTGCGTTTCGTGAGGCCGTTGGAGTTCCTGTCGCGGAGCTGCTTCTGGTGGGACTGCAATCAGCCGATGCTCTGGCGGGTGGCAGTGGGAGACCGGACGCTAGGCTACGTCAACATCGCCCAGGGGGTGCCGGAGACGGGGGCGAGGCGGAGCCCTTGGGTGTATGAATACGCGGGGTCCCGCGCCGCGCTGGTGGAGGCCCTGGGTGAGATCGGGGAGCGCGCGGGGATCGAGAGGCTGCGGTTCGCGTTCCCCGCTGCGGACCGGGAGCTGGGGTATCTGCTGGAGCGGGCTGGAGTGACGCTGCGCCCCGGGCGGCTGCCGGACCACACGGTGCGGGTGCTCGATGTGCCGGGGCTCATGCGGGACTTGCGCCCGTATGTGCGGGCGCGGCTGCCCCGCGCGGAGGCGAGGAGGTTGTCGTTCGGGCAGGTGGGGGAGGTGTGTGTGATAGAGCGAGGCGCCGAGCGGGTGGAGCTGAGCCTGTCGGAGGCGGCGGCGCTGATGTTGGGCGGAGACAGCCGGCCGGAGTTGCCGGCAGGACTGGCACAGGTGGCGGAGGCGCTCTTCCCGGTACCGCTGCCGATGATCGGGCTAGACTACATCTAAGGGGGCTGCGCCGGCCCCGGGGGTGAGCTTGACAGGGGCCTCGGGCCGCCGCTATGGTAGCTGTGTCTGGCGGGCGAGTGGCGGAACTGGCAGACGCGCGGGATTTAGGATCCCGTGGCGGAGACGCCGTGGGAGTTCGAGTCTCCCCTCGCCCACAGGGGTTGGGCTTGACAGGTGGTGTGGGGGCTCGTACAATCGAGTGTGGGCGGGAGTAGCTCAGTGGTAGAGCGTCACCTTGCCAAGGTGAGGGTCGAGGGTTCAAGTCCCTTCTCCCGCTCCAGGTCTGTTGGTGGGTTGTGCTGGGCAGTTGAGTGAGGGTTGGGCTGGGTGATGAGGCGACCTCGCCCCAGGGATGTGGCGAGGTCGTTGTCTCGTGGGAGCGGCGGGCGGGGCAGCAGCGGGTCGAGGGTGAAGGAGCGAGGTTGGTGACGACGCCGGCGAAGTCGGGCTCGGAGGTGGAGGTGGAGGTCGAGCGCCGGGAGGGCGGCCGGGTGCGCCTGAGCGTGCGCGTCCCGTCACAGCGGGTGGCGGCGGAGCGAAGCCGGCTGGTGAAGGCCTTTGCGCGGCGGGCGGACATCCCGGGCTTCCGCAAGGGGAAGGCGCCGCGGGCGATCGTGGAGCGCCACATTGACCAAGAGGCGCTCAAGCGGGAGGTTGTGGACTCGCTGGTCTCGGAGGCCTACGAGGCAGCGGTGGCCAAGGCGGAGATCACGCCCCTGACGATGGGGCGGATCGAGGGGGCGGATCTGGACGCGGAGGGGGCGCTGAGGTTTGCGGCGGAGGTGGTGCTGCGGCCGGAGGTAGAGCTGCCTGACTACAAGGGCATGAAGGCTACCCGGCGAGTGGTGCCGGTGACCGAGGAGCAGGTGGAGGCGGAGCTGCAGCGGGTGAGGGAGCGTCTGGCGCAGTACGTGGAGCTGGGGGCGGAGGCCGCGCTGGAGGTCGGGGACCTGGCGGTGGTTGACTACGACATGGTGGTGGACGGGCAGAAGCGCGAGGAGGGGAGCGTCGAGGGGTATCCGCTGGAGGTGGGGGCGGACGAGCTGTTCCCGCAGCTCAACGAAGCGCTGGTGGGGGCGCGGGTTGGGGAGACGCGCACGGTGACCCTTACCTACCCGGCCGATCACCCTGAGCAAGGGCTGGCGGGCAAGACGGCGCGCTTCGAGGTGACGGTCAGGCAGGCCCGGCGCAAGCAGCTGCCGGAGCTGGACGATGAGTTCGCGCGGCGGGTGTCGGAGCTGGAGACGATGGAGGCGCTAAGGGGGGCGGTGCGGCGGAGGCTGGAGG
>CAYLPT010000180.1:0-34972 GCA_964385645.1 uncultured bacterium | reverse complement strand
CCGCTGGGCTGGGCCGCCCACCAGCACCTCGGCCGTGCGGCCGACCTCTTGCTCGTTGCGCGCCACGGTAATGCGGTTCTGCAGCGCGATGAGCCGGCTCAACCGCGCGAGGCGCTCCGCAGGCGGCACCTGATCGGGGCGCGCGGCGGCGGCGGTCCCGGGTCGGGGAGAGAACGCGAAGGTGAAGGCGGCGTCGAAGCGGACGCGTTCATACAGCCGCAGGCTCTCCTCGAAATCCGCCTCCGTCTCGCCCGGGAACCCCACCATGAGGTCGGTGGTCACTGCGATCCCGGGCACGCGGGTCCGCAGCGCCTCGACAAGGGCGAGGTAGCGCCCGGTCGTATAGCCGCGGTTCATCTCCTGCAGCAGCCGATCAGTCCCCGCCTGGAGGGGCAGGTGGATGTGCTCACACACCGGGGCCAGCTCGGCCATCGCCGCGATCAGGTCGTCGCCCGCGTCCCGCGGGTGGCAGGTGGTGAAGCGAATCCGCCACAGGTCAGGAATCCGGGCCAGGGCGTGCAGCAGCCCGGGGAAATCCGCGCCGCCTGGGAGGTCGCGGCCATAGGCCAGCACGTTCTGGCCCAGCAGGGTCACCTCCCGCGTCCCCCGGGCGACGAGGTCCCCCACCTCCCGGAGTATGTCGTCGGCTGCGCGGCTGGCCTCGGGCCCGCGCACGTGCGGGACGATGCAGTAGGCGCAGAAGTTGGTGCAGCCGCGGATGATGGGGACGAAGGCGCGCAGGGGCGCTGGCCGGGAGTCGTCCGCGGGAGCGAGGGCGGCCGAGGGATCCTCCTCCATGCCGAGGCGCACGGCCGGGCGCTCGCCGGCCCGGGCGCGCTCCGCGTACTCCGCGATGCGGTGGAACCAGCGGGTGCCGAGCACCAGGTCCGCGCCCTCCTCCACCAGGCGCTCGCCCTCTCGTTGGGCCATGCACCCGGTTACGCAGACCACGAGGCCGGGCCGCCGCCCCCGCAGCCGGCGCAGCTCGTCGAGCCGGCCCCGCACCTTGCGCTCCGGCCTCTCCCGCACGGAGCAGGTGTTGAGCACCACGAGGTCGGCCTCCTCCGGCCCCCCGGCCCGCCGCCACCCCGCGCGCTCGAGCACGCCCGCCATCAGCCGCGAGTCGGCCTCGTTCATCTGGCAGCCGTAGGTGATGATGCAGTATCTCACGGGGTCAGCGGGCCGGCGAAAAGACGTGGCTGGAGCGCGCCAGCTCCTCGCCCTGGGCGTTGCGCAGCACGATGCTGAGGGTGTGCCGCGGCCCCCGCAGGTCGGAGCAGTCGAGCGCGATCTCGGCCGGCAGAAGGCCGGCGAGCGCGACGAGCGACCCGTCCAGCTCGATCGCGACCAGAGCGCCCTCGGGCAGGGGGGCGTCTGCCGCCAGCAGCACCGCGCGCTCTCCCCACCACTCCCTGGGGAGGGTCGCGGTCACCTGCAGGCCCTCGGCGGACAGCGTGAGCGTCGGCCGGGGCCGGTAACCCGCCCGCCAGTCCAGGCCGCGGGGTGGACGCAACGCCCGCGCGGGGCCGGCCGGGTTCTCCAGGTAGACGCAGAGCAGGTTGGTCAGGCGGCGTCGGGGGGCGACGATGGTGCGCCCGCGGTACCAGAGCGCGGCCGAGTTGCCCCCGTCGAGGTTGAGCGCGTAGAGCGCGCCCAGCTCCCGCAGAGCGCGCGCGAGGGCGGGCAGGGAGGCCCCGCGATCGGTGGTGACGAGCAGCAGGCGGTTGTCGGCGGTCACGCCGACCGCCGAGCGCCGAGCCGTGCCTCGGAAGAGGCTGGGGTCCCCGAAGCCCTCCCCGCCGGGCCAGGGCTTGGGGAAGCCGCCCCACACCAGGAGCGGCCCGGCCGCGAGGGCGGCAGTGTGCTCGGACCAGTCCACGGTGCGGCTCTTGGGCAGGCGGATGACGTCCACGCCATCGGGGGCGAAGGCGATGGCGGTGCCCATCCCGCCGAAGTGGTGCAGCTCGCCGCCGATCACGATATCGCCGATGGGCCGGCGGGTGCGGGTGTCGAAAAACGTGCCGTTGATGGCGGCCGCGGGTGCGAGCCTGGCCACGAAGCCGGACAGGGCCTCGTCGCGGCCGGCCCCCCCACCGGCCAGCGCGGGCGCCACTCGCACCCGGGGATCGCTCAGGTCCGCCTCGATGACGTGGAGCGCCAGGCCGGCCGCGCTGCGGTGGTGGTAGGCTAAGCTATCCGCGGCCCGGCCGGGGGCGGCCGCCGGCTGCAACAGGCAGGTGGAGACCAGCACGAAAAGCAGGCGGTCAGTCGAGGATTTCCTCCCGCTTCCAGCCGAAGGCCTCGCTGAAGCAGTCGCCGGCGACCATCCCGCTGGGCACCGCCTCGTCGCGCTCTGTGCACCATACCTCATCGGGCTTGATGCGCTGGCCGAGCGGGGGGAAGATCGAGGCGTGAGAGCAGCTCGCGCAGGTGGGGACATACTCCGTGGTTTCCTGGGGCGCGGCGCCGGTGGGCCCCCGCAAGGGCTTGTCGCACTGATAGCAGTAGTCGCGCTTCGTCGAGTTCCGGGCCCCGCAGTGAGGGCAGCCCATCATCTCTGAGCCAGGCATGCCTCCTCCTCCTCGACGACGAGCCCGCGGCGGCCCCACGGGGTCGCAGGGTCACCGCTGGGACGTTGATCCGGCCCCCTCCTGCGCCAAGGTCGTGCCCTCCAGCACCCGCTGCACGAGGGCCATGAGCTGGTCAATAGCGAAGGGCTTGGTGATGTAGGAGGTGACCCCTGAGCGCCAGCCCTGGGCCACATCCACATCCGAGGAGCGGGCCGTCAGCATGATGACCGGTATCTCGCTCGTCTCCTGCGACTGCTGCAGGAGACGCAGCGTCTGGAACCCGTCCAGCACCGGCATCATGATGTCCAGGATGATGACATCGGGGCGCTGCTCGTGCACCTTCAGCAGACACTCGGCGCCGTTCGCGGCGGTATCGGCCTGGAGCCCCAACCCCTCCACTGCGCTCTTGACCAACTGCACCGTCGGCGGGTGGTCGTCCACGATCAAGATCCGACGCTGAGCTTCCATCCGTTCTCCCCGTATGCAGCGGTATTGCCGAGCTGCGCGCAACCCTCACCCCGCCGCGGACATTATAGCACACGGCCGGCCGCCCCGCCAGCGATGCCCGTACCCGGCCGCGGCCAAAGGCCGGCCAAGGATGTGGTATAGTCTCCACGGGCTCCAGGCCCAGGGAGGGACACCATGAGGCGACTCGTCCTCGCTGCGCTGTTGATCGGCGCCTGCGCCGCGGCCGCGGCGGCCGACCAGGCCGTGCCGCTGGCCCTCAAGCTCGCCCCCGGCGACCTTCTCCGCTATGAGGTCGCCCTCACCGGCTCCGGCGGTGTGCACTCCCCCGAGGGCGAGCTGACGGCGGTCGGCCTGCGCGGCGACGTTTCCCTGTCGGCGCGCGTGGTCGAGGTCCGCCCCGACGGCGCCGCCCGCCTGGAGGCCACCACGCCTCGCTTCAACCTCGAGATCAGCATCGGCGCCGATCAGGTCCGCTTCTCCCGCGAGGACGGCCGGCTCCGCTGGTTCGCCAATGGCCGAGAGCACTCCCCTCCGGCCGGCGACGCGCTCAGGCTCCCCTTGCTCGATCTGCCGCTGCAGATGACCGTCGCCCCAGACGGGCGGGTGGGCGAGCTGTCCCTCGCCGACGCCGGCCTCATGGAGCTGCTCGGCCAGGCGCTGCCCGCGGCCGCGGGTGGGTCGCTGGCGGGCTTTGGTCAGCCGCTGTTTCCCGACCGGCCGGTGGGCGTGGGCGAGACCTGGCGGG
Organism: uncultured bacterium; assembly: GCA_964385645.1. GTDB lineage: Bacteria > Armatimonadota > Hebobacteria > Hebobacterales > Hebobacteraceae > CAYLPT01. The sequence goes on along the minus strand of CAYLPT010000180.1, from coordinate 31,189 downwards.
AGGTCAGCCAGCTCCTGCCCTTCGGCCCGGCCGCGCCGATCGTGATCACCTCCTCGCGGACCCTGGACTCGCACTCCAGGGAGGGGGACTTCGGCGTGGCCAGGATCGGCGGCTTCACCGAGGTCCGCTTCCGAGGCGCGGGCCCGCTGGCGGGCGGCGTCGAGGTCCCCGAGCTGCGCCAGACGATCACCTCCACGGAGTTCTTCGACACCACGAGGGGCCGGCTGTTGCGGGGGGACTACGATATCGGGCTCTCGACGCGCATCACCGTCCTCGCGGCCGGGGAGGCCAAGACGAGCAGCGCGGAGGCCCGCCTGCGGGTGCACGTCCAGGCCCGGTGAGCTAGCCCGGCGCGTCGGCCGCGACGCCGGTGCGCTCCCTCACCAGCCGGACCACCCGCTCCACCACCTCCTCGAAGGGGAGGGCGGTGGTGTCCAGGTGCACCGCGTCGGCCGCCGCCCGCAGGGGCGAGTGCTCCCTCGTGGAGTCCCGGCGGTCCCGCTCCCTCACCTCCGCCAGCACCGCCTCCAGGGGGCGCGGGTGGCCACGGCGCTCAAGCTCCTCGTGCCGCCGCCGGGCGCGCTCCTCCGGGGTGGCGGTGAGGAAGACTTTCACCTCGGCCTCGGGCAGCACGACCGTCTGGATGTCCCGCCCCTCCATCACCACCCCGCCCTCGGCGGCGAGTTGCTGCTGGAGCGACACCATGCGGCGGCGCACGGGCAGCAGCTCCGACAGCCGCGAGGCCAGCTCCCCCAGCTCGGGGGCGCGGATCTCCTGGCTCACGTCCCGGCCATCCACCAGCACCTGGTTCTCCCCCCCGGGCCGGGGGACAAGCGCGATGGCGACCTCCCCCAGCAGGGCGACCACGCGCTCGGCGTCATCTGCCGCCACGCCCGCCCGGTGTGCCGCCCAGGCGAGGGCGCGGTACATCGCGCCCGAGTCAATGTAGCGGTAGCCCAGCCGCTCCGCGAGCGCCCGCGCGAGGGTGGTCTTGCCGGAGGCCGCGGGGCCGTCAATGGCGATGCAGGGGCGCCTGCTCACCGACCGTACACCTCGGCCGGGTCGAAGACCCGTTCCCCGATCACCTCCAGCCCCGCCGGCCCCAGGCGCCGGTAGAAGCACGAACGGTAGCCCTCGTGGCAGGCCGCGCCGCCGATCTGCTCGACGCGGACCACCAGGGCATCTGCGTCGCAGTCCACGAGGATCTCCCTGACGAGCTGCTCGCGCCCTGAGGTCTCCCCCTTCAGCATCACCCGACCGTGGGAGCGGCGGAACACATGCACCTTCCCGCTCTCGAGCGTGCGCGCCAGGGCCTCCCGGTCCATGTAGGCCAGGGTGAGGACTTCGCCTGTCTCGTGATGCTGAAAGATGGCCGAGACCAGGCCCCTGTCATCCCACTTCAGCGCGTCCAGGTCCATGCGCGCCTCCTAGTTTACGGTGACCATGATGCCGATGCCGGTGAAGAACCCCGCGATGATCCAGAGCACGCCCCCCAGGATGTCCCCCATGATGATCCCCATGGCGAGCGGCCGGAACTGGACGTAGCCCCGGAGGCCCCCGTAGTGGATGGTGAGCAGCTTGAGCAGCCAGCCCAGGAAGAGCGCGAACCACAGGTTCAGGCTGGCCCAGGAGGTCGCCATCACGAACCCCAGGGGATGGACTGGCCACCACACATAGTTGAGCCGGAGCCACGCGAGGGCGGAGACGATGGCCACGCCGCTGGCGGCGGAGATGTAGCCGAGGGCCCCGGGCTGCACCGGGGCCTCCAGGCGGGAGGCGAGAGTGCCTATGAAGCGCCGGGGGTGGTAGTCGAGCTCGACGACGTTCGCGACTTGGGCGGCCCCGGGCCGGTAGAAGGTGAGCAGGTACACGGGAGCGGCGATGAGCACACACACGATCAGCGCGACGGCGATGATGGGAACCATCCGGCGGGGGGACACGCCCTGGCTCTCGGAGAGGCGGAAGGCGTTGAGGACGGAGGGCATCAGGAACTCGCGCAGGTCGAAGGTGAGCGCGCAGTCCACGAAGGTGAGCGCGGTGAGGTTGCCCGGCCCCAGGGCGGTGGAGCCGCCGAACATCAGCAAGTAGTCGGTGGGCGCGAAGGCGACGTGGATCATCAGGATGCCGGCCTCGGCGACGATGCGGGTGAGCACGATGACGATGCAGAGGAAGAACACCAGGGCCAGCGCGGCGAAGGCCGGGGTCATGCCGGCGGCGAGCAGCCAGGCATAGGAGACCCCCAGCCCCACCAGGAGGCCCACCATCGCCAGCCGGTACGGCACGGGTTCGCCCTCGTCCTCGACCTCGGGGGCGCGGCCGATGGTTTTGCGCAGGGCGTCGGCGAACGTGCCCCTCAGGAACCAGATGAGCACGAAGGCCAGCGCCAGCAGGCCGCCCATCTGCTGGTACATGCTGACCTGGCTGATGGCCCCGCCCCAGGCGCTGCCGCCCTCATAGCCGATGGCGGCCAGGGCGATGCCCTGGAGCTTGATGTAGAGCACCGAGAACCAGAAGCCGCAGGCCACCTCGAGCGAGAGCAGATAGCCGAAGCCGATGGCGGAGAAGAACAGGCCCAGGTAGAGCGGAGCCGCGGCGTTCCAGGGCCGGCCGGGCAAGGTGCCGCTGATGTCCCAGAAGGTGGGCACGGCGGGGATGGCGGGGAAGTACTGGTGCAGCCCGTTTACGACGTGGACGACGAACACCAGGCCGGAGCCGATCCACACCAGCCGGTTCCTGAAGAAGGGCGCGGAGGGGCCCCGCTCATCCGCGCGCAGCACCTCGACGGGGAACTGCACCAGTGGGAAGGTGAGGCGCTCGCGGTCCACCCATTGCCTGCGCACCAGCGCCGCGAGACAGACCATCATCAGCCAGAAGGAGCCGAACAGGATGCCCCAGCGGGACAGGGAGGTCCACCACCGCCCCCACGGCACGCCGGCGCCCTCCGGCAGGCCCTCCCAGAACCAGGTTGCGGCCTCGCCGTCCACCCCCAGCCAGGTCGGGATGTAGCCCCACAGGATCTGGTCCCACCGGTTTCCGGGGTTGGCGTAGTAGAAGGGAGCGGTGGAGACCGGGATCATGTAGCGAAGCAGCCCCGAGGAGGGGATGCCCGAGGTGACCATGATGATGATGTAGATGACGCCGATCTCGCCCGCGCTCAGCAGGGCCCGGCCCCGTCGGCGGTGGACGATGAGGTTGAGCAGCGAGAGCACCAGGAGGAGGAAGACGGCGCCGACCGGGAAGTGGTTGCCGGCGATGTAGGTGTTGCCGACGACGTAGTCGTTGTACGGGGTCAGCGCGACCAGCCCGCCCGCCAGCAGGAGGCCGAGCAGGACGCTGCGGGCGGTGATCGCCCTTGGTCGTTCGGGCACGGCGCCGTTCTCCACGTGCAGGCCGAGCTGCTCAGGGGGCGACCGGGGGGGGCCGCACGGGCACCGATCGCTCGGCGAGGTATCGCTTGATCTCCGCTATGGGGTGGGTCGCGAAGTGCGCCACGCTGGCGATGAGGGCCGCCTCCGCCCGGCCCTCGACCAGCGCCTCCCACACGTGCTGGGGGGCGCCCGCGCCGCCGGAGGCGACGACCGGCACGCTTACCGCCTCCGCCACGGCCCGCACCAGGGCCACGTCGTAGCCCGCCATGGTGCCGTCGGCGTCAATGCTGTTCAGGACGATCTCCCCCGCGCCCAGCTCCTCGCCCCGGCGGGCCCACTCGACGACGTCGAGGCCGGTCGCGGTGCGCCCGCCGTTGATCCAGCACTCCCAGCGCGGCCTGCCCTCGGGGCCCGGCGCGGCGCGCTTGGCGTCTATGGAGAGCACCACACACTGGCGCCCAAAGCGCTCGGCGGCCTCTGACAGGAGCTGGGGGCGCCTGATGGCCGCGGTATTCACCGACACCTTGTCCGCGCCTGTCCGGAGCACGCCCCTGAAGTCTTCCACGGTGCGTATTCCCCCTCCTACCGTGAAGGGGATGAAGACCTCCTCGGCCGTGCGGGCGGCCACCTCGAGCATGATCTCGCGGCCCTCGTGGGAGGCCGTGATGTCGTAGAAGGTGATCTCGTCCGCGCCCTCGTCATTGTAGCGCCGGGCCAGCGCCACCGGGTCGCCGGCGTCCCGCGGGTCGAGGAACCTGATGCACTTGACCACTCGCCCGCGGTCCACGTCCAGGCAGCAGATGATGCGCTTGGCTAACATGCCGCCTCCATCGCCGCCCTCAGCGTCAGCCGACCGGCGTAGAGCGCGGTGCCGATGATCGCCGCCGCCGCCCCCGCCTCCCGCACCGCGCGCACGTGCTCGATGGTGGCGATGCCCCCGGAGGCGATCACCGAGGCGTCCACGCTTTCCACGATGCGCCGCAGGGCCGCGGTGTTGGGCCCGTGCAGCATCCCGTCCCGCAGGATGTCGGTGAACACGAACCAGCGCACCCCGAGCGCCGCCAGCTCCCGTGCCAGCGCGAGCGGCTCCACCTCCGTCGTCTCCTGCCAGCCACGCACGGCCACCCGCCCCTCCCGGGCGTCTATGCCTGCCACCAGCCGCTCGCCCACCGCCTCCACCAGCTGCTGCACGCGCGCCCGGTCGAGCGCCGCGGTCCCCACGACCACCCGGTCCACGCCCAACTCCAGCGCCCGCTCGATGGTCTTGAGGTCCCGCAGTCCCCCGCCCAGCTCCACCGGCGCCCGTACCGCGCGCACGATCTCGCCCACCGCGCCCAGGTTGCGTGGCACGCCCTCCCGCGCCCCGTCGAGGTCAACGACGTGCAGCCGCTGCGCGCCCTGGGCCTCCCAGTGGCTGGCCATCGCCGCCGGGTCGTCGCCGAAGATGGTCTCCTGGTCATAGCGGCCTTGCACCAGCCGGACGCACTTGCCGTCCCGCAGGTCAATGGCCGGGATGATCTCCATCACTCGCACCCCCGCCCCGCGCCGGCGGCCAGCGCCGCGAAGTTCGCGAGCATCCGCAGGCCGACCTCGCCGCTCTTCTCCGGGTGAAACTGGGAGGCGAACAGGCTGCCGCGCCCCACCGCGGAGGCGAACTCCAGGCCGTGGTCAGTCACCACTGCGGTCCAGCTTGGGTCCTCCGGCACGCAGTAGTACGAGTGGACGAAGTAGGCCATCGCGCCCGGCTCCAGCCCCGCCAGCACCGGGTGGCACCTCACAACCTTCAGGGTGTTCCAGCCCATGTGCGGCACCTTCAGCCCCGGTTGCCCATCGTGGGGCTCGAAGGCCGGCCCGCGGAAGCGCACCACCCGCCCCGGCGCCACCCCCAGGCCGGCGACCGGGCCGAACTCTTCGCTCTCCGCGAACAGGAGCTGCAGCCCGAGGCAGATGCCCAGCAGCGGCCGATCCTCCCCCGCCCAGCCCCGCAGCAGGTCGTCCAGGCCCGCCTGCGACAGCCGGGCCATCGCCTCGCCGAAGGCGCCCACGCCGGGCAGCACCAGCCCGTCGGCCTCGCCCACCTCGCCCGGGGAGGCGGCGATGCGGGCCCGCGCGCCGACGCGCTCGAGCGCCTTCTGGACGCTGCGCAGATTGCCCATCCCGTAGTCGAGAATGGCGATATCCGGGCTCACTCCCGCCTCCAGTGGCGCCGCGCCTGCTCGTAGGCGTCGCCGCCATAGCAGTCGTTGACCACGAAGGCCGGGAACTCCTCTACCACCAGGCGCCAGACTGCCTCGGCGCCCAGGTCTTCGTAGGCCACCAACTCGACCGCTCGGATGTGCCGGGCGAGCAGCGCGCCCGCGCCCCCCAGCCCGCCAAAGTAGACCGCGCGATGCCTCGCCAGCGCCTCCCGCACCGCGGCCGACCGGGGGCCCTTGCCGATCATCCCCTTGAGCCCACGCGCCAAGAGCGCCGGCGTGTAGGCGTCCATGCGCCCCGCCGTGGTCGGCCCCGCGGCGCCGACGATCCGGCCCGGGGCCGGGGGCGTCGGCCCCACGTAGTAGATGACCTGCCCCCGCATGTCGAAGGGCGGCTCCTCGCCCCGCGCCAGGGCCTCCACGATGCGCTGGTGCGCGGCGTCGCGGGCGCCGTAGATGACGCCGGAGAGGGCCACCCACTCCCCCGCGCGCAGGGCCAGCACGTCCTCGTCCCGCAGGGGCGTGGTCAGCTTCACCGGCCGGTCCGGCGCGCTCACCAGACCCACTCCGCGTGCCGGGCCGCGTGGCACTGGAGGTTGACCGCCACGGGCAGGCTGGCGATGTGGCAGGGCCTGGTCTCGACCTTGACGCCCAGCGCGGTCGTCCGGCCGCCCACCCCCAGGGGGCCGATTCCGGTGGCGTTGACGAGATCCAGCAGCTCCTGCTCGAGCGCGGCCGCCGCGGGGTCGGAGCTGGGCTCGTCCAGAGGCCGCAGCAGGGCCAGCTTGGCCGCCAGCGCGCACTGCTCGAAGCTGCCGCCCAACCCGATGCCCAGCACCAGCGGGGGGCAGGCGCTGGGCCCCGCGGCCTCCACCGTCTCCACCACCAGGCGCTTCACCGCCTCCAGCCCGTCCGCAGGGACCATCATCCGCAGCCGGCTCATGTTCTCCGAGCCCGCGCCCTTGGCCGCCACCGCGATCCTGAGCCGCTCGCCCGGCCCCACCTGGATGTGCACCACGGGGGGCGTGTTGTCGCCGGTGTTGCGCCGGTCCAGGGGGCTGCGGACCACCGACTTGCGCAAATACCCCCGCGCGTAGCCCTCCCGCACGCCGGCCGCGATAGCCTCCGGCAAGCTGCCGCCGGTGATGCAGACCGCTTCGCCCAGCTCCACGAAGACCACCGCCAGTCCGGTGTCCTGGCACATGGGGATGTGCTCGCGGGCGGCGAGCTCGGCGTTCTCGAGCAGCCGGGCGAGGATGTGGCGGCCAGCTGGAGACTCCTCCCGCTCATGGGCGGCCCGCATGGCCGCGAGCACGTCGGGGGGAAGCACACAGCAGGCCTGGATGCAGAGGTCGGCTACCCGGGCGGAGATGTCGGCGGCGGCGACTTGCTTCACGAGAACTGGCCTCTACCCCTGCCCCTTGCATTATAGCATGCCCTGTCAACCCCGCCCGCCTGGCAGGTACCCCGATCTCGCGGGGCGAAGAGGGCGCCCCATGAGCGACAACAACGTGGTGTTCTCTGTCTTCACGAAGCCCTGGAAGATGCCGCTGCCCGAGCTGGGCGAGTTCGTGAGCAGGCTCGGCTTCAGCGCCATCGAGCTGCCCGTCCGGCCCGGCTTCCAGGTCGAGCCCGAGCGCGTCGGCGCCGATCTTCCCCTCGCCGCCCGGCAGCTGGCCGACTGCGGGGTGCGCATCGCCAGCATCGCCGGCGCCACGGATGAGGCCACCATCGCCGCCTGCGCCGAGGCCGGTGTGCCCATCATCCGGGTCATGGTCCACATCGGCGACCGGCCCTACCTGGAGGCGGTCGCCGAGGAGCAGCGCCGCTATGACGCACTCTTGCCCCTGCTGGAGCGCCACGGCGTCACCATCGGCGTGCAGAACCACTGCGACCGCTTCGTGTGCAACGCCATGGGCCTGCGCCACCTGCTCGAGAAGTACGACCCCGCCCACATCGCCGCGGTCTGGGACGCCGCCCACAACGCGCTCAATGGCGAGGACCCGGAGATGGCGCTGGACATCATCTGGTCCCACCTGTGCATGGTCAACCTGAAGAACGCCTTCTGGCGCCGCGTCAACGGTCCCGAGGCCGAGGACGTCCAGTGGCGCCCCTACTGGACCACCGGGCGCCAGGGCCTGGCCTCCTGGCCCCGCGTCGCCGCAGAGCTCAAGCGGCGCGGCTACCGGGGCGTGCTGTGCCTGACCGCTGAGTACGACGACGAGGCCTCCGTCAACCGGCTTATCGCCGAAGACATCGCCTATGCCAGGTCGCTCTTCACCTGAGCCCCACGCCCCGGCCCCCCCCGACCACAGAGGCTGAAGGAGGCCCGCCCTGCCGTTCAGTCCCCGCGACCGCGCCCTGCTGCACGACCTCGCCAGCCGCGTGGCCGAGATCGCCAGCGATCCCCGGGAGCAGGAGAAGGTCCGGCTCTGGCAGGCCGCCAACGACCTCGAGCCGCGGCGCCCGATGGTGTTCGCCGACCCGCAGGGGGCCTGGCCGGAGCTGGAGGCGGCCTGGCTGGAGCTCCAGTGCACCGACCCCGGCCTCCACTGGATGGAGGGCGAGCTCCGCCGCCGCCTGCTCCGACACGAGCATATCCCCGATGACTACCCCATCGTGGACCTCTTCGACGTGCCCATCCCGGTCACCGGCGACCGATACGAGGACTACGGGCTGGCGCCTCGCGCCGAGGCCAGCCCCGAGCCGCGGGGCGCCTATCGCATCCAGGCCGTCATCCAGCGCGAGGAGGACGCTGCTCGCCTGCGGCCCCGACCCATCCGACTCGATCCCCAGGCGGGGCAGCGAACGGCCGAGCTCGCCCACGATCTGTTTGGCGACCAGCTCCGCGTCCGCGTGGTTGGCAAGACCGCGTGGCGCTATGGTCTCACCCGTGTGCTGGTTCACTGGCTCGGCCTCGAGCAGATGCTCCTGGATCTATACGACCGGCCGGGGCTCGTGCACCGGCTGATGGCCTTCCTCCGCGATGACTTCCTGGCCGAGATCGAGCTCCTCGAGCGGGAGCGGGCGATCAGCCTCAACAATCAGCCGCACTACATCTGCGGCACCGGCGGGCTCATGCCCACCGCCGACCTGCCCGCAGCAGGCTATCAGGGGACCCCCCGGGCCGCCGACTGCATCTGCTGGGGGGAGTCGCAGGAGACGGTTGGCGTGGGGCCGGCGCTCTTCGGGGAGTTCGTTCTCCAGTATCAACTGCCGCTGCTGCGGCGCTTCGGCCTCGTCGCTTACGGCTGCTGCGAGCCACTCGATCACATTCTGGATCTGCTCTTGGAGAATGTGCCCAACCTGCGCTGGGTCGCGGTCAGCCCCTGGGCCAACAGGGAGCGGCTCGCCGAGCGGCTGGGCGGACGCTACGTCTACGTCTACAAGCCCAATCCCTCGCTCATCTGCTCACCCCAGCCCGACTGGGAGGGCGCGGAGCGGGAGATCGCTGGCACCCTCGCCATCGCCCGCGGCTGCCCTCTGCACATCGTGATGAAGGACACCCACACCCTCTGCAACGAACCGGAGCGCATCACCCGCTGGGCCGACATGGCGCGGCGCCTCGCCGAGGAGTCCCTCTGAGCCCCCAAAGGAAGGCACTGGAGTCTATGCCCAAGGCAACCGATATCAGACCCATCGGCTGCAAACTGCACCTGCTTCCGGTCGAGACCCGCATGCCCCTCAAGTTCGGCCCGGAGACTCTCACCCATGTGACCTGCGCGCGGGTTCGGCTCGGCGTCGCCGACCGCGGCGGCCGGCGCGCCGAGGGGTGGGGCGAGACCCCCCTCAGCGTGCAGTGGGCCTGGCCAGCGGCGCTGAGCTACGAGGAACGGCGCCAGGCTATGGTGCGCTTGTGCGAGCTGCTGGTCGAAGAGTGGGCGGGCTTCCCCCGCGCCGGCCACCCACTGGAGGTGGGGGCGGCCTTCATCGCCGAGCGGCTGCCCGCGCTGCGCCAGCGCGTCAACGCTGAGCAGCTAGCTGGCGCGGCCATGCCCTGGCTCGCCGCGCTGGTGTGCTGCTCCGCATTCGACCTCGCGCTCCACGACGCCTACGGAAACCTCCTCGGCCGGCCCGTCTACGAGACCTATGACGCCGAGCACATGAACTGCGACCTGACGGAGTTCCTCACCCCGGCCGAGCGCAGCGGAATCTCGTTCAGGGGGCGCTTCCCGGCCGACTACCTGGAGTTCCCGCGCGCCGACGTGCTTACGGCCTGGCACCTGGTGGGCGGCCGCGATCCGCTCTCGGAGGAAGAGCTCACCGGCGAGGAGCCTGACGACGGCTACCCCGTGCTGCTACGGGACTGGATCGCCCGCGACGGGCTCGGCTGCCTCAAGGTCAAGCTCCGCGGCGACGACCCGGGCTGGGACTGGGACCGCCTGGTGGCCGTCGGCGAGATAGCCCGCGAGACGGGCGTGCGCTGGCTGACGGCGGACTTCAACTGCACGGTCACCGATCCCGCCTACGTCACCGACATCCTGGACCGGCTCCTCCGCGAGCACCCGCTGATCTGGCAGATGATCCTCTACGTCGAGCAGCCCTTCCCCTACGAGCTCGAAGAACACCCCCTGGACGTCCACTCCGTGCCGGCCCGCAAGCCCCTGTTCATGGACGAGAGCGCGCACGACTGGCGGCTGGTGAAGTTGGGGCGGACGCTGGGCTGGACGGGTGTGGCGCTGAAGACCTGCAAGACTCAGACCGGCGCCATCCTCATGCTCTGCTGGGCGAAGGCTCACGGCATGACGCTGATGGTGCAGGACCTCACCAACCCCATGCTCGCCCAGATCCCCCACTGCCTGCTGGCCGCCCACGCCGGCACCATCATGGGCGTGGAGACCAACGCCATGCAGTTCTACCCGGATGCCTCGCTGCCTGAGGAGCAGGTCCACCCCGGCCTCTACCGCCGCCGCAATGGCGCGGTCACGCTCTCCTCGATACGAGGGCCTGGGTTCGGGTACCGCCTGGAGGGGATCGCGCGCACGCTGCCCCAGGCGGCCGCAGAGGCGGGAGAGGTAGGCTGAGCCGGCCCTAGGGCGCCGACCACAAGACCTGCTGGTGGCGGTCGGCCAGGATAAGCCCCACTTTCCACTCGGTGCCGAAGCCCAGCGAGGCTCTCCTGAGCCCGGTCTTCCCGTAAAGCGTGATTCGCGGGCTGCCGTCCGGCATCAGCGACAGGGAGGCCCGCTGGACGCCCTGGCTGTCGAGCAGGATCAGCCCGGGGTTGCCCTCCTCATCGAGCGCGAGTGCCGCGCGGACGGCGCCGCTGGCGTCCACCAGCTCGAAGCGCTCGGCCCTGAGCACCTGCGCGGTCTGCTCCGCCTGTTCCGCCATGGCACACCCTCCTCGCCCGGCCGCGTTTCCGCGGCCCGTGCGCGGTCTGAGCGCCCATACGGCGCGCCCGGCCCGGCCACTTCGGCGCCCCGCGCCGCTGCTCCTCCCGCTGCAGGGCGGGGTGCCCGAACCCCGCCGCGCTGCCATGGCGGTGGCGCAGGTCTCCCGGGTAGGACAGGCTCCCAGCCTGTCCAGTCTCGGGCAGACAGGGCGTCTGCCCCACCGGACACGGTGTTTCCGGGCGGGCAGAGGGCGAGGCCGCGGCCGACCTATGCCGGGCAGGCGGGGTGCCTGCCCTACTGGCGGCTGAGGTACTCGTGTATCGCGCGGGCGGCGCGCTTGCCGTCGCCCATAGCGGCGATGACGGTGCCGGAGTCGTTGGCGATGTCGCCGCCGGCGAACACCCCGGGCACGCTAGTCTCCCCGGTCTCGGGGTTGGTGACCAGGCGCCCGTCCTTGCGGGTCCGCAGCCGGGGCTCGCTGCTCGCCAGCAGCGGGTTCGGCGACTGGCTGACCGCGATCACCACTGTGTCGGCCTCGACGAGGAACTCGCTGCCCGGCACCGCCACGGGCCGCCGCCGGCCGCTGGAGTCGGGCTCGCCCAGCTCGGCCCGCTGGCACTCGATGGCCCGCACCCGGCCCTTGTCGTCGCCAAGCATGCGCAGCGGGATGGTCAGCTCCCGCAGCTCCACCCCTTCCTCGAGCGCGTTCTCGACCTCTTCAGCGCGGGCCGGCATCTCGGCTCGCGTGCGCCGATACAGCAGCGTGACCTGCGAGCCCAGCCGCAGCGAGGAGCGGGCGGCGTCGAGGGCGGTGTTGCCCCCGCCGATGACCGCGGTGCGCGCCCCCACCCGGATGGGGGTGCGGTACTCGGGGAAACGGTGGGCCCGCATGAGGTTGACGCGGGTGAGCAGCTCGTTGGCGGAGTAGACGCCCGAGAGGTTCTCCCCCGGGATGTGGAGGAAGTAGGGCAGCCCGGCCCCGGTGGCGATGAACACCGCCTGGAAGCCCTCCTCGCCCATGAGCTCCTCGAGGGTGACCGTCTTGCCGACGAGCACGTTGGTCTCGATCGTCACGCCCAGGCGGCGCACGTACTCGATCTCCCGGTCGAGGATGTCGCGGGGCAGGCGAAACTCGGGGATGCCGTAGCGGAGGACGCCGCCGGGGGAGTGCAGGGACTCGAAGAGGGTCACCCGGTAGCCGTAGCGCGCCAGGTCGCCGGCCGCGGTGAGCCCGCCCGGCCCCGAGCCGACCACCGCCACCTTGGGGGCGTCGGGGTCGGGCTGGTGGTGGGCGCGCAGAGGCAAATGCTCGCGCTCCCAGTCGGCGACGAAGCGCTCGAGGGCGCCGATGGCCACGGGGTCGCTTCGCTTGCCGAGCACGCAGACGGCCTCACACTGGGTCTCTTGGGGGCAGACGCGGCCGCAGATGCCAGGCAGGTTGTTGCGGTCCTTGAGTATGCGCACGGCATCCTCGAAGCGCTGCTCGGCGAGGGCGGCGATGAAGCCGGGGATGTCTATGCCGACCGGGCATCCCTCGACACAGGAGGGCCGCTTGCAGCGGAGGCAGCGGCTCGCCTCCGCGAGCGCGGCCTCCAGCTCGAAGCCGAGGGCGACCTCCTCGAAGTCGCGCGCGCGGTCCTTGGGTTCTCTACGGGGCAGCGGCTGGCGCGGCGCGCGAGCGGTCTTGCTGACGGTCTTGGCCTTGTCTGTCATGCTTGCCTCAGGTCGGGCGGCCCTCTTCGGCGCGGCGCTCCGCCTCGAGTCGCTCGGCGGCCAGCTCCAGGCGACAGCGCTCCTCCTCCTCGACGAAGGCGCGCTTGCGCTGCGCCAGCTCGTCGAAGTCCACGAGGCGCCCGTCGAAATCGGGGCCGTCTACACAGGCGAACTTCACCTCGCCGCCGACGGTGACCCGGCAGGCCCCGCACATGCCGGTGCCGTCTACCATGATCGGGTCCAGGCTCACGAGGGTGGGCAGGCCGTGCTCCTTCGTCACCCCCACGACCGCCCGCATCATCGGCAGCGGGCCCACGGCGACGCAGTAGTCGTATTTCTCCCCCCGCGCGAGCAGGTCCCGCAGCACATCGGTGACCAGCCCGTGGCGGCCCAGCGAGCCGTCGTCGGTGGCGAGGTGGAGCTCGGCGCTGAGGGCGCGGATCTCGTCCACGAAGATCAACAGGTCGGCGCTGCGCGCCCCCAGGATGGAGATGATCTCGTCGCCTGCCTGGCGGAAGGCCTTCGCCACCGGGTGCAGCACGGCGATCCCCACGCCTCCGCCGATGCATACCACGCGGCCGTGCCGTCGAACCTCGGTGGGCCGACCGAGGGGGCCCAGCACGTCGCTGACCGACTCGCCCGGCCCCCTGGCGGCGATCTGCCGCGTCGAGTACCCGGCGGTCTGGATGACGAGCGTTATCAGGCCCCGCTCAGGGTCGGTGTCGGCGACGGTGAGCGGCACGCGCTCTCCGCGCTCGTCGGCCCGGACGATCACGAACTGCCCGGCGCGGGCCTTCCGCGCCACCCGTGGGGCCTCCACCTCGAGCTGCACGATGGAGGGGGCGAGCTCCTTCCTGGACGCGATGCGATAGCCAGCCATAGCCTTCGGGGTTGTCCTCCCGTTGTAGCCTACCCACACGCGCAGCGTCCCCTCGCCGGCGGGGCAGCCATCTGCCATCCCTTCCCCGCCCTGCACGCGCGTTCCTCCTCTCCTGCCCCGGGCCGGCCGCAGGAACGCCCCTGGAGCGCTTCGAACGTTTACGGCAGCGCAAGGGCGGGTATGGGCTGGGTAGCTTCGCCCTGTCGTGGAGGACGATGGCATCGGGCCGCGTCATATGCCGCTGGCCCCTGCTGTCGGGTCTGGTGGCCCTGGCCGCGCTGATGGGACTGGCCTACGCGGGCGGTGAGTTCGCCGCCGAGCGGGCGGCCATGGTCGCCAGGCTTCGGAAGCAGGGGGTTCGTAATGAGCGGGTACTGCGGGCGATGGCCCGCGTGCCGCGCGATCAGTTCGTGCCTGAGGAGCATCGCTCCCGTGCCTACGAGGACGAGGAGCTGCCTCTGGGCGGCGGCCACGCGATGCTGTCCCCTTACGTGGTGGCGATGATGGCCCAGATCGCCGATGTGCGGCCGGGGGCGCGGGTGCTGCAGGTGGGCCTGGGGTCGGGCTATCTGGCGGCCGTCCTGGCGGAGATGGGGGCAGAGGTCCGCGCTTACGAGGGGAGGCCCGGGGTGCGGCCGAGCGCCTGCGAGCGGCTGCGCGCGCTGGGGTACCTCTCATCGGTGAGGTGTGAGGAGGCGAAGGCGTGCTCGGGAGCGCCGGGGTCGCCGAAGTTCGACGCCATCATCTGCACGTGCGCGGCCCAGCGGGTGCCCCGCTCGCTCATCGAGCAGCTCGACGACGGGGGCCGGCTGGTGATTCCCGTGGGCTGGGGGCCGGAGCAGACGCTGAACTGCATCCGCAGGACCGGCGACCGCATCCGGGCGGAGGTGGTTGTCTCGGTGCGCGTCAGCCCCATGTCCTGCCAGCGCGGCCAGCAGTGACGCTGCCCGGCGGCCGGGCCCCGGCGCGATGAACCAGGTGGACCTGCTGGTGATCGTGGTCGTCGCCGCGGCGGGCCTCTCCGGCGCGCGCCGGGGCGTGGTCAGCGCGGCCGGGGACATCATCGCGCTGCTGCTGGGCCTGATGGTCGCCGCGCTCGCCTACCCGCTCGCGGAGGCGCCCCTGCGCTGGGCCTTTGGGCTGCCGCGGACGGTCTCGGGGCCCCTCTCGCTCGGTCTGGTGGCGGTGGCGACCGTGCTCGCGGTGGACTGGGGCTGCGCCCGACTGGCCGCCCGCGCGGAGCTCAGCAGTCCGGCGGGCCGTCTGGCCGGGGCGGGGTTCGGGCTGGTCCTGGGCGTAATGGTGGCGGCGGTGCTGGTGCTCGCCTCCGGCGCCATCCCGGGCGCCGCGGAGCCGGTCTCGCAATCCGCCCTTGCGCCGCGAATCGTAATGGTCATCCCGCGCCTCCAGGAGAACCTCGACGCCGCGGGCATGCCCCTGCCCAAGCTGGTCCAACTCCCCACCGACTACCGAGACGAGCTGGCCGGCGTGCGGCAGGGCTACCAGTTCCTGCGCGTCAACTTCGCGCGCCTGGAGGGCTCCACCTGCATCCACTGCCGAAGCCCGGTGCGGTTCCTGGGCTATCAGTTCTCCCGCGGCACGCTGCTGTCGCCCAAGTACGAGTGCCCCGAGTGCGGCCGCACTAGCGACGGCTGCCAGACCTTCGAGGGCTTCCACGCAGTATACGACGAGTGCCCGGTGGCGCTGGCCGAGGAGGGGGTGGAGTTCGACTGCGGCACCTGGACCAACGGGTGGTGGACCGTACCGCGGGGGCGCTGCCCGGTGTGCGGGCGGATGGGGGAGGAGCTGGGCCCGGCGCGGCTCAGGGCCGCTCGCCGGTGAGTTGGCGCAGGTCGAAGAGCCCCAGCTCGGTGCACCACTCCGGGAACGTGAGCCTGCGCTGGGCCGCGTAGGCGCGCACGACCGCCAGCCCGTCGGGGAGCAGCGGCAGCGGGCGCTCCAGCGGGCAGGGCAGCCACTCGACCCGGCCGAAGAGCCGACACACCAAGGGCCTCACCGGGTAGACGATGCAGCGGCGGCGGGCCACATCGTAGAACAGGCACATCTCGGTGGTAATGTCCTCGAACCAGACGACGGTCTTGTCCTGCTCGAGGACGCGGGTGACCTGGTGGGGGTCTGAGGCGCGCAGGTGGGCGAGGATGCGCTCGAACTCATCCCGGGCCATCTGGATGCCGGCCGAGCAGCGCAGGCCGCACTCGTGGCAGCCGTGACAGGGGTTGTCGTCGGCCTCGGACGGGGCACCGGGGTAGCGCCAGTCGGCCATGGTGTTGGCTCCCGCCCGCATGATACACCTGGGGCGGCGAGGGATCAACCGCGAGGCTGCGGCTCGCTTGACACCCCCAAGAAGCGCGTGCTAGAATCGCGGCGATGGCGCGGCCCGGAGGGGCGCCGACGGGTGACGCCCCGGGAGGGGCCGGTTGGCCGGGGGCCCCATCGTCCAGAGGCCTAGGACACCGGCCCTTCAAGCCGGAGACGGGGATTCGAATTCCCCTGGGGCTACCATGGGGGGCGCATAGCTCAGCGGAAGAGCGCTTGCTTCACACGCAAGAGGTCGCTGGTTCAAACCCAGCTGCGCCCACCAGCGGGGTGGGCTCGCGGGCGAATAGCTCAGCGGAAGAGCGCTTGCCTTACAAGCAAGAGGTCACAGGTTCGAGCCCTGTTTCGCCCACTGGGGAGGGCGGCGCGGAGCCGTGGTGCAGTTGGTTAGCACACTGGCCTGTCAAGCCAGAGGTCGCGGGTTCAAGTCCCGTCGGCTCCGCCAGCGCGCACGGGTGCCGGGATAGCTCAGCTGGTAGAGCACCGGACTGAAAATCCGGGTGTCCCCAGTTCGATTCTGGGTCCCGGCACCAGCGGGAAAGGCGAGGGTACCCCTTGACACGCGTTCGCGATGCGGGGTACCGTCGGGCCGCGGGCGGCGAGCGCCTGCAGGCACGGGCGAGGTCCGAGCGCTCATTCCATCCCACTTGCCGGCGCCCCTCGCGCTCGCGGGACAGCCCGCCGTGACCCGCGAGAGGTGGCACGACCGATGAAGGATCGAGCGAGGCGCATTAGCAGGCGCGCATTCCTGCGGCAGGCCGCGGGGGCCGCGCTGGCGGCGGGGGTGGGCGGCGCGCTCGGCAGCAGGCGGACGCAGACCCAGGCCCAGGAGATCAGGGTGAGAGACCGCGGGCGAAGCTACTACGTGGATGCGGTGCGGGGCGATGACGGGAACGCGGGCGTGAGCGCGGGCGCGCCCTGGCGCACGCTTGAGAAGGTGAACGCCACCACGTTCGCGCCCGGCGACCACATCCTGCTGCGGGCCGGGTGTCGCTGGAGCGGTCAGTTGTGGCCCAAGGGGTCGGGGGAGGCGGGCCGGCCGATCGTCGTGGACCGCTATGGCGAGGGGCCCAAGCCGGCGATCGCGGGCGGCGGCCGCGCCTTCGAGGCCGTCCACCTCCGCAACCAGCAGCACTGGGAGATCGCCAACCTCGAGGTGACGAACACGTGCCCGCAGGGCCCGGCGCCGCGGGCCGGCGTGAGGGTGCTGGGGGAGGACGCGGGGGTGCTCAGCCACGTCCACCTGCGGGCTCTGGAGGTGCACGATGTGAACGGCCACCTCCGCCAGGGGCGGGACAGCGGCAAGTGCAACGCGGGGATCCTCTTCGATGTCGAGGGGCGCTCGGCGCCCACGCGTTTCCACGACGTGCTGATCGAGGGCTGCTCGGTTCGCGCCTGCGACCGCTCGGCCATCAAGACCTGGAGCGACTGGGGCCGGTACGCGCACGGGGACGACTGGCAGCCTTACACCGGCCTGGTCATCCGCGGCAACGTGGTGGACGACATCGGCGGCGACGGGATCATTGCCTGCATGGCGGACGCGCCGCTGATCGAGCACAACGTCGCCAGCAACTGCAACCGGCGCTCGGGCGACTACAATGTGGCGATCTGGGTGTGGGAGACGGACGACGCGCTCATGCAGTTCAACGAGGCCTACCTGACCCGCACCACCAAGGACGGGCAGGGCTTTGACGTTGACGGCCTGAGCCGCCGCACCATCGTGCAGTACAACTACAGCCACGACAACGAGGGCGGCTTTATCCTGCTGTGCGAGGAGGGCGACCCTAGCCCGCGGCGGTTCAACGACGGCGCGATCGTCCGCTACAACCTGAGTGTGAACGACGGGGCGCGCATCTTCCAGGTGGGCGGCAAGGTCACGAACGCGCACATCTACAACAACACTATCTACGTGGGGCAGGGGCGGGGGGATCCCCTGATGGTCTGGCACAACCGGGACCGCATGTGGCCCGACGGGATCCGCTACTCCAACAACATCCTCTACAACCTGGGGCAGGGCGGTTTCGACCTCGGCCGGAGCACGGGGGTGGTCTTCGACCACAATGTCTTCTACGGCGGCGACCGCCGGACGGAGCCCGAGGACGCCCACAAGATCACGGAGGACCCCAGGCTGATGGAGCCTGGCGAGGCGACGAGTCGGGAGCGGCTGGAGGGCTTGCAGCTCCGGGCGGACTCGCCGTGTGTGGACTCAGGACTCACGATCCCGGACCACGGGGGCCGGTGCTACTGGGGGAATCCGGTGCCCAGCGGCGCGGGGCCGGACCGCGGCGCGCACGAGCGCCCGGCCCAATAGGCGGGCGCGATGGTCTTGTGCTGGCCGGGGGTGGCATGGTACAATCCCGGGCGTTCGTCTGGAGGTGCCATCCCTTGGCCAACATCAAGTCGTCGAAGAAGGACATCCTCCGCTCCCGAGGTCGCCGACTGAGGAATCTGGCGTGGAAGTCGCGCCTTAAGACCGCGGTGCGCAAGTCCCGGATGGCCATCGAAGCGGGTGACGCGATGGTCTCTACGGAGCTGTGTCGGCAGGCCAGCCGGCTGCTCGACAAGGCGGCTCAGAAGGGCGTCATCCACCGGCGTCAGGCGGCGCGGCGCAAGTCGCGCCTCGCGAAACGGCTGGTCAGGCTCAGCTCAGCCGGCGAGGGCTAGCCCTCTGCTCAGCGCTTGGGCGCGCAGCGAACGCGCCGCGGTTGACCCCGCCGCGGCCTGGCTGGTACAATCGCCCGGGCTTCTCCAGTGGCCGGGCGATCCACTCCCCCCACGATCGGCATGACCTTGGGCTCCCGCGCTCGCGACCCGCAGCAGAGGAGACGGGATGACCGCAGCGCCGCCGCGTATCGCCGCGCGCTCGCGCGCAGCCGCGCCGCGGTGGTCGCGCTGCGGCCTGACGCGGGGGCGGACGCGCTCGATAGCCTGGACGGCCTGCTGCTCACCGGCGGCGGTGACCTCGACCCCGCCTGCTACGGGGGCGCGCCTCACCCGGCGCTGCGCGAGGTGGACGTCGCGCGAGACCGCCTGGAGCTGGCGGCGGCGAGGGAGGCGCTGCGGCGGGGGATGCCGGTGTTGGGCATCTGCCGGGGCGCGCAGGTGCTGGGGGTGGCCCTGGGCGGACGGCTGGTGCAGGACATCCCGACCGAGGTCGCTGGGGCGGAGAGGCACGCGCCCCGCGGCCGGGGCGAGGTGGCGAGGCACTGGGTCCAGATCGCGCCCGACAGCCTGCTGGCGCGGATCCTGGGCGCGCGGCGGGTGCGAGTGAACTCCGCCCATCACCAGGCGAACGGCGAGCCGGGCCCGGGGGTGAAGGTGGTCGCGCGATCGCCGGACGGGGTGGTGGAGGCTATCGAGGCGGAGGGCGGCGGATTCGCCGTGGGCGTGCAGTGGCACCCGGAGCGTATGCCGCGCGCGCCCCGACAGCGGCGGCTCCTGGAGGCCTTCGTCCAGGCGGCGCGCGCTGCACACTACATAGGGGTGAGGTGATGATGGCTCTGAGGGTTCTGCTGGCCACTCCCGAGGCGGTGCCGTACGCCAAGACCGGCGGGCTGGCCGATGTGGCGGGCGCGCTCCCGAAGGCGCTCGCCGGCCTGGGGCACGACGTCCGGCTGATTGTGCCGAAGTACGATACGATGAAGGAGGACATTGAGACACGCAGGCTCCGCGACCTGACGGTGTGTCTGGGCGGCCGCACCGTGAGGGTGATGATCGAGACCAGCGACGCCATCCGGGGGGTGGTCACCTACCTGGTCGGCAGCCCCGACTACTTCGCGCGGGGCGGGCTCTACGGGGAGCCGGATGACGCGGAGCGCTTCGGGCTTTTCTGCCGCGCCACGCTGGAGCTGTTGCGCGCCGAGGACTGGCGGCCGCAGGTGATCCACGGCAACGACTGGCAGACCGCCCTGATCCCGGTGCTGCTGAAGTCCGAGTATGCGGGGGACCCCGCGCTGAGCGGGATCGCCACCCTGCACACCATCCACAACCTGGGCTACCAGGGGATATTCGGCCCGGAGACGCTGGAGGCGGTGGGGGTGGACCGGGCGCTGTTCACGATGGAGGGGCTCGAGTTCTACGGGCAGGTGAACTTCCTCAAGGGCGCGCTCGTGTGGGCGGATGTGCTGAACACGGTCTCGAAGACCTATGCGGAGGAGATCCAGACCCCCGAGTACGGCGAGAGGCTGGAGGGGGTGCTAGCGGCGCGCAAAGGCGACCTCTACGGGATCCTGAACGGCATAGACTACGCCGAATGGGACCCGGGCCACGACGAGCTGATCGAGGCTCGCTACGGCCCGGACGATCTGGCGGGGAAGGCGAAGTGCAAGGCCGCGCTACAGCGGCGGCTGGGGCTGGAGGAGAAGCCGGAGGCGCCGCTGTTCGGGCTGGTGTCGCGGCTGGCCGCGCAGAAGGGCCTCGATCTGCTGGCCGAGGCGCTGCCGCATCTGCTGCGGCTGGGGGCGCAGTTCGCCCTGCTGGGCACGGGGGAGCCGCGCTACCATGAGCTGATGTCGGGGCTGGCGGAGCGCTTCCCGCGGGCGATGGGGGTGGCGCTGACCTTCGACAACCGGCTCGCGCACCAGATCTACGCGGGCTCGGACATGTTCGTGATGCCGTCGCACTACGAGCCCTGCGGGCTGGGGCAGCTCATCAGCCTGCGGTATGGCTCCATCCCGGTGGTGCGCCACACGGGCGGGCTCGCCGACACTGTCAGCGACTACGACCCCGAGCGGGGGGAAGGGAACGGCTTCTCGTTCCGCGAGCGCTCGTCGGTGGCGCTGCTGGGGGCCCTGGCGCGGGGGCTGCTGACCTACCGGGATAGGGCCGCCTGGTCGGCGCTCGTGCGCCGCGGGATGTCGGAGGACTTCTCGTGGGAGCGCGCGGCGCGGGAGTATGCGGGGCTGTATCAGCGCGCCCTCGAGCGGCGGGGGGGCTAGGGGTGCCGGTCTACCAGCCCAACGCGGTGGTCGGCAACTCCCGGGTGCTGGTCTCGCTGGGGTCACACGCCGAGGTGATGTCGTTCTTCTACCCGCACATTGACTTCCCGCAGAACCTGCACGAGGGCATGCCCGCGGTGTACCTGCCCGCCGGGCAGGGCAGCGGGGGGACGCTGGTGTGGACCTTTCATCCCTCGTGGGAGTCGAGCCAGCGCTACCTGCCGGAGACCAACATCGTCGAGACCGAGCTACGCCACCGGGAGTCGGGGCTGGCGCTGCGGGTGACCGACTTCGTGCACCCGGAGGAGCCGCTGTTCGTGAGGCGGTTCGTGGCCTCGAACACGGGCGGGGGGAGGCTGGAGGCGAAGCTGTACCAGTACCTGGACCTCCAGCTCGGCGAGGTGGAGCTGAAGAACGCGGTGCACTTCCACCCCGAGCGGGGGGTGGCGGCGGCGTACTGGCGCAACATCTGCTTCGCCATCGGCGCGCGGCCATTCGACGACTGGGGCTGCGGCCGCGCGGCGGCGGGCAGCGAGACCTCCGCGAAGCGGCAGATGGAGCGGGGCGCGCTGAACCGTCAGGCGGAGGAGATCGGCGACATTGACCTCGCGCTGGGCTGGTCGCTGTCGCTGGCCCCGGGCGAGGAGGCGACGGGCGACCTGGTGATCGCCGCCGGCTCGAACGAGCGCACTGCGGTCGAGCGTGCGGAGGCCGCCTTCGCCCTGGGCTGGGAGGCGCTCTCCCGCTGGTGCCGCAGCCGCTGGCGGGAGTTCCTCGCGCGGGCCCGGCCTGTGCGTATCGAGCGCGATCTCCAGGAGGCCTACGGGCGCTGCCTCCTGGTCATAGACCTGCTCGCCGACCCCGACACCGGCTCCATCCTGGCGGCCCCCGAGTTCGACCCGTTTTTCGAGCTCTCGGGCGGCTATGGCTACTGCTGGCCGCGAGACGCGGTGGAGGTCTGCCTCGGCATGCAGTCAGCAGGCTACCCCGAGTACCTGGCGCGCTTCCTCACCTGGGCCAGGCGCGCCCAGCGCCCGGAGGGCTACTGGGAGCAGCGCTACTGGCTCAGCGGCGAGCGCGGCCCCGCTTGGTGCACGGCGGCCGACGGGCTGCAGATTGACCAGACGGCCTCGGTGCTGTTCGCCATGGGCCGGCGGGCGCGCCAGCTCGGCGAGGCGGAGCGGGTGAGCTTCATCGAGCAGGTGTGGGAGTCGGCCCGCAGGGCGGCCGGCTACCTGGTCGAACAGCTCTCGCCGGACACCAACCTGCACCGGGTCGGCTTCGACCTCTGGGAGACCTTCCGGGGCAGCTTCACCTACACCAACGCGGCCATCGCCGCCTCCCTGCGGGAGGCCGGCCTCCTCGCCCGGATCGCGGGGGAGGTCGAGATCGGCGAGCAGTGGGAAGCCACCGCCGCCGCGATCAAGCAGGCGGTTATGGCTCGGCTCTGGCGGGGCGACATCTTCGCCCGCGGCCTGACCCAGGAGGGGCGGCCCGACCTGGCGGCCGACGCCTCCACGCTCGGGCTCATCACGCCCTTCGAGTTCCTCGATCTTGAGGTCGAGGAGGAGCTGGGCATGGCGCGCACCATGGTCGAGGCCCTGGTGAGGCGCCTCGGCCGGGGAGATGGCGTGGAGGCCATCCGGCGCTTCGAGGGCGACCAGTACGCGGGCGGCGGCCCGGGCGCGCTGACGACGATGTGGCTCGCCCGCGCCCTGCTGCGCCTCGCGCTGGCCGTGCGAGGGCAGGGCGACGAGGCCGGCGCGATGGGCTACCGCGCCCGCGCGGTCGCCTGCATGCGGGCGGTGCTGCAAGCGGGGACCACCACAGGCCTGCTGCCCGAGGTGATGGGCGCCGGCCCCGGCGGGCACTGGGCCGCCCCCCACACCTGGACGATGGCCTCCTTCGTGATGGCCGCCATTATGCTCGACCAACTGCCCGCAGACCAAGAGAGGAGCCCTCAGGCGTGACCGCATCCCCCCAAGGCGCCTTCACCTTCGTGCTCCATGCGCACCTGCCGTATGTCGTGACCCACGGCACCTGGCCGCACGGGTCGGACATGCTGTTCGAGTGCGCGGCCGAGAGCTACCTGCCGCTGTTGGAGGTGCTCGATCGGTTGGTGGCCGAGGGCGTCTCGCCCAAGGTCACTGTTGGGATCACGCCGGTGCTCGCCGAGCAGCTCGCCGACCCTGAGTTCAAGTCCCAGTTCGCGGCCTACCTGGATCTGCGGGCACGCGCCGCCGCGGAGGATCGGGCGCAGTTCCAGGGCGCGGGGCAGGGGCAGCTCGCGGACCTCGCCAACAGGTGGGAGACACACCTGCGAGCGACGCGCCGCGCCTTCCAGGAGACCTATGGCGGCGATCTCATCGGCGCCTTCCGCCGCCTCCAGGACGGCGGGCACATTGAGGTCATCACCTCCGCCGCCACACACGGCTACCTGCCTCTGCTCGGCAGCGACGAGTGCCTCCAGGCCCAGGTCAAGCAGGCGGTGCGGGCCTACCAGCGGCACTTCGGGCGGCCGCCCCGAGGGTTCTGGCTGCCGGAGTGCGCCTATCGGCCCCGCTACCCCTGGGCCTCCCCGATCCCGGAGGCCGGCCCGGGGCAGCCCGTCCTGCGCAAGGGGGTGGAGGAGTTCCTGGCCGAGAACGGCCTCCAGTACTTCATCGTGGACACGCAGACACTGATGGGAGGGGCCACCGCGGGCGTCTACCTGGAGCGGTTCCCGGGGCTGCAGCAGCTCTGGGAGCGCTTTCGGGCCTCCTATCGGCCGGGGCCGGCGAGCGTCGAGAAGTCGCCCTATGAGGTCTACTTCGTCGCCTCCGCGCCCGAGGATCGCCCGCCGGTGGCGGTGTTCTGCCGGGACGAGCGCACCGGCATCCAGGTCTGGAGCGGCGAGCACGGGTACCCGGGAGATGGCTGGTACCTCGACTTCCACAAGAAGCGCTTCCCGGGCGGCCACCGCTACTGGCGGGTGACCTCCGCGCAGTCTGACCTGGGGGCCAAGGAGATCTACGAGCCGGCGCGCGCCGAGGAGCGCATTCCGGAGAACGCCGATCACTTCTGCCGCCTAGTAGACGAACTGCTGACGGGCCACCGCGCGGCGACGGGGCGGGGGGGATTCCTGTGCGCGCCCTATGACGCCGAGCTGTTCGGCCATTGGTGGTTCGAGGGGCCGCGCTGGCTCTACCGGGTGCTCCGGGGCCTGGCGAGTGACCCCGCGGTGGAGCTGATGACCTGCGCCGAGTACCTGGAGACCCACCCGCCGGAGGCGGCAGTCTCGCTGCCGGAGGGCTCGTGGGGGCAGGGAGGGTTCCACTGGATCTGGCTCAACGAGTGGACGACGTGGATCTGGAGGCGCATCTACCAGGCGGAGGCGGAGATGCCCGGGCTGGCCCAGGCGGCCCTGGGCTCCTCCGACCCGCTGCTCGCGCGCATCGTCTCCCAGGCGGCCCGGGAGCTGCTGCTGCTGGAGGCCTCCGACTGGCCCTTCCTCATCTCGACCTGGACGGCGAGGGACTACGCCGAGGCGCGGGCCGCCTTCCACCACGAGGCGTTCTCCCGGCTGGCGCAGATGGCCCGCCGCCGCGCGGCGGGAGAGCCCGTCGCCCCGGAGGACGAGGTGTTCCTCGGCGAGTGTGAGCGCCGGGACTCCCTCTTTCCCGACCTTGACCTGGCGTGGTGGTCCCGCGTGGAGCGACCGGCCGCTCCTTGACAAGGCGCGCCCGCCTGCTCTGGACAAACCGGCTGTTTCGGGGTCATACCTATAGGGGGCGGTAGGCAAGGCCGGGGAGTGGCGCGCGATGTCGCACCTGCCTGACGCGGTGCAGATGGAGAGGAAGCTGCGGCGGGTCCGGCGCCGGCTGTGGATCGAGCGTCTGGTGCTGCTCGCGCTCGTGGGCGTGTTCGTCGGGCTCTACGCGGGCGCGCTCCCCGGGGGCCGGCGCGTCTGCCTGGTCGCGGTGGAGGGCGATCCGGTGGCCGTGCTGCCGTCGCGGGCAGAGGCGCAGCGGATCCTTGACGAGATCAAGACCGCCTCCGGGCTGTCGCCCGAGGTAGCTGAGTTCGCGCAGAAGGTGACCTTCCACACAGCCCCCGCGGTGCGCCACCCTGTCCAGCCCGAGGCGGAGGCGATCCGGGCGCTCTCACAGAGGCTGGAGGTGGTGGCGCCGGCGGCGGCGATCCTCGCCGACGGGGAGCTGGTCGTCGGGCTGCCCACCCAGGAGGAGGCGGTGAGGGCCCTCTCGATGCTGCTGCGCCACTTCTCGCCCCCCGACCCGGAGGCTCGCGCCTTCTTCCGGGAGCAGGTGAAGGTGGTGCGCCAGCGGGTGCCCGTGGAGCGCTTCTGCGCCAGCGCCGAGGACCTGATCGAGAAGCTCCAGCAGGCCGCGGAGTCGCGGGAGACACACACCGTCCGCCCCGGCGACAGGGCCTGGAAGATCGCAGAGCAGCACGGGGTCTCGCTCACCCGGCTGAGACACGCGAACCCCGGCGTTGACCTCGATCGGCTGCGGGTGGGGGACAAGCTGCGCCTGCCCGGGGAGCTGCCCCCCGTCACGGTGGTGGCGAGAAGCCAGGTCGAGGAGCGGGTGGGCGGGCGCATCCAGGTGGTGCGGATCACCTATGAGAACGGGGTCGAGGTGAGGCGAGAGGTGATCGGCCGGCGCGCGGCCGCGGAGCCGGCCTCCGAGGGGCCGGCGCCGTCGGCGCCGGCGCCGCGGCGCTGGTCGGGGGAGCTGCGGTGAGCCCCAGGCGGCGGCGAGCGGCGGCGGCGCGCCTGGTGGGGCTGATCGCCCTCATGCTGCTCGCCATGTGGGCGCTCTACCGGCTGTTCATCGCCCTCCCGCCGGCGCCCCCGCCCCGGGTGAGGACCGGCGCCGCCCCGCCGGCTGAGAACCCTACCTACCTCGCTCACACCAGCGGGGCGCGCTCTCGACCAGGTGGCGGGCCTGGGCCTCGCTCTCACACCAGGTGTTGAGGAGCAGCCGCCGGGGGTCGAACTCCCGGCAGGCGCGCTCGACCTCGTCAGGGCGGACGAGGAACGTGATCGAGACCCCTGCCTCCAGGATGCTGCGCAGCATGTCGCCGTGGTCGAAGGGCCGGGCGCTCGGGGCGGGGACCCACTGGATGCACTTGAGGGCCGGCTGGGCGAGCAGCGCGGGCACGTGGGGCTCGGTGCCGATGCCGTCGAGGTGGTAGGCGGCGTCGTCGAGCGCGCTGAACTCCCGCCCCAGCTCGGCCGCGAAGAGCTCCGCGAAAGCTCCGGGGCCGAGCATGGCGTTGAAGTCGCACTGCGTCATGTAGGTGCGGCCCCGGGAGAGAACGGGCCACCACGGCGTGGTGACATCCTGCCGGCCGGCGAATCGCGCGTGGTTCGCCTCATAGGCCTGCATCCACAACTCGTGGCAGTGATCCACGGCCGCCTTGACGGCCTGTGGCCGCTCGATCACGTCGAGCAGGAGCTGCTGGGTGCCCACCGCGCTCGCCAGGATGTCGGCCACGCCGCCGAGGTCGGTGAAGCTGACGACGAGCTCCTCGCCCAGCTCCTCCAGGAGCGCGTCGGTGGCCGCCATGGCCTGCCGCCAGGCGCGGCCCTCGGGCTGGAAGCGGAGGCTGGGGAACTCCTCGATGTCGGCCAGGAAGGGGGGGAACCAGGTGGTGTCGGGGGAGCTGAAGTCGGCCTCTCCGCCGATGCACGCGTGGAGGTAGCCGGGCCCGAAGTTGACGAAGAAGTGCGGGAAGCCCTCTGCGTAGTAGGCCGTGGTCGCGAGCTGGTGCCTCGCCTGCGCGACCATGTTGTGGGCCAGGATGCGGTCCGCCGGGTTGGCATAGCGGGGGAGCTCGACGCTGCGGTCGGGCTCCTCCCTGGGGGCGCACACGAACATGACTGGGCGATCGGTGTCCTCCCCCCGCCAGAAGCGGTCGAAGCGCTGGACGATCTCAGGATATCGCTCCACGAACCTCATGCCATCGCTCCTGCGCGTGTTGGCCACCCGCCTTCAGTACGACGGGTGGCGGGGCATGACCTACCCCGACCTCGCGTGTTGCGGCGGCGCGACACGCGGTCAGGGAGTGACACACGAGCGGCCGGCGGGGTGTTGCGACATCAGAGCTGGTGTGGTTAGCTGGGGATGGCGCCGTCACGGGGTTTCGGCCCCGTGTTTGCGATACCGTCGGGGCCGCCTCCGGGCGGCGCGACGGGGATCCGGGCCAGGGACGCCTCCGCTGCGGATGTGCGGGGGCGTTCTGGTTTTCGTGAGCCCTGCCCTGCCAGTTGGTGGTGCGCCCCTGCTCCGCCTGCCAACCCACCGAGGGCGGGGCTCGCCATCGGCCGCGGCCTCACTCGATGGTGGCGTGCCGGGCGTCCATCTCCTCCCGCGTGCGCCCCAGCCGCCGCTGGAGGTCCAGCGCGATCGCCTCCAGCACGATGAGGGAGCACTGCTCGAAGAGCGAACCCCCATACTGAGCACTCTCGCCGGCGGGGCGCGGCCGCGAGGTGGGGAGGGCGAGCAGCAGGTGGGAGACCTCGGCGAGGGGCGACTGCTCGGCGGCGGTGAGGGCGGCGACGCGGCCGCCAAGGCCGGCGGCCGCCCGGGCGCGGGCGACCGTGGTGTCGGTGCGGCCCGAGCGGGAGATGGCGAGCAGGAGGTCGCCGGCGTGGAGGGGCGGCGTGACGGTCTCGCCCACCACGTGGGCGTTGAGGCCCAGGTGCATGAGGCGCATGGCGAAGCACCGGCCCACCATGCCGGAGCGGCCCTCGCCGGTCACGAATACGGCGGGGGCCTGCAGCAGCGCCTCCTCGAGGGCCTCTGCCTGCCCCGCGGGGAGGCGGGGGAGGACCTGCGTGATCTCGGCCAGGACCAGCTCACAGGCCTTCTGGAAGCCGCTGCGGGGCATCGCTCGCACCTCCGAAGGGGGTGAGTCTTTTGGTTCGAGCAGGAGCGTTCCACTTCCTTGGGGGAGGGGACGACGTGGGTGCGAAGGGGAACCGCTTGGTAGATCGGCGGGGCCGGTGTGGAATAGAGCAGGTAGGCGGTGGATTCGGAGGTACTCGAAGTGATGATCTTCGGCTCGACCTCCCGTCGAAGCCGAGCGTTTACTCTGGTCGAAGTGCTGATCGTCATCACGGTCATCGCGATCCTGGCGATGATCGTGATCCCGCGCCTGCTGGCGGCCACGCGCCGCGCGAAGGAGGCGCAGTTCCGGGGCAACCTGAAGCAGATCCGGGATGGGATCGAGCGGTTCGAGGCCGCCACCGGCGCCTGGCCGCCGGCCCTCACGGACATCATGGCGCCCGACGGGGACGCGATCAGCGCGGATTTCGACGGCCGCGGTGGATGGGTTGACCGCAGCGCCTACGATGGGCCCTATCTGCTCACCGGCGACGGCGGGCTCCCGAAGGATGTCTTCACCGGGGCCAGCGACTGGAGCTACGACAACGCGACCGGGACCGTGCACAGCGTCAGCGACCTGGTCGCGCTCGACGGGACGAACTACCGGGATTGGTGATCTGAGCGCCCAAGTGGGCGCTCGCGCTTGTTCGCCCCGCGCCCGGGGCCGCGGGCCGCGCGGCCCGCGGCCCCGGGCAGGGCCGCGCGGCTGCCGGCGACGCCAACACGGCCCCGCGGCTGCGCGGAATGCTCGCGGCCCGGGCAGGAGCGTGGGCGCGGCGCGGCGAAGCTCGCCCGTGGGTCTTCCGGTGAGCCATGTCCGGCCTTCCCCTCCCGAGAACCGCGCCAGACGCATCTAGAGCAGCGCCCGGTGGTGGATGAAGCGCCTGTGCAGGTGAGCCCGTCCGCGGGACCGATACAGCCGCAAGGTCGCCGGCTGCGCATCTGCCTGCTGTCGCTGTACCTCGTGCAGCCCCTGGGCCTGCGGCTGATCTCCTCGGCCCTGCGGGCGCGGGGGCACCAGACCTCATTGGTCTTCTTCAAGGAGGGGCGGCAGGGCAGGTTCGTCGCCGTCACCCCGCGGGAGGAGGAGATGCTCATCTCCCTCCTGCGCCGGCTCAAGCCGGACCTGGTGGGCATGAGCGTCGGCACCTCATTCGTCGCCGACCTCGCCTATCATCTGAGCCGGGTCATCAGAGCGGAGCTCGGGGCGCCGGTGCTGCTGGGAGGCACACACCCCTCGGTGTGCCCTGAGGAGTGCCTGGAGCACGCGGACTTCGTCTGCCGCGGGGAGGGGGAGGAGGCCGCGGCAGAGCTGGCCGACGCCCTGGCGGCCGGCGGGCCGGTGCACAACATCCCCAACATCTGGGCGCGGGTGGATGGGCGCGTCTGGCGGAACGAGGTCAGGGCCCCGATGGCAGACCTCGACCGCACGCCTCCGGTCACCTACGGCGACCCGGACTCCTACTTCATCGAGGAGAACCATCTCCAGGTCTGCGACCCGGCCCTGCGGCACAACATCTACCACACGACAGTCTCGCGCATGTCGTGCCCGTTCCGCTGCTCGTTCTGCACCAGCGACTACCTCCAGCGCGAGCTGTATGCCGGCCACCGCCGGCATGCCCGGTATCGCAGCGTCAGCAGCATCATCGAGGAGATCAACCGGGGCCGCGAGCGCAACCCGAACGTCGAGCTGGTCTGGTTCTGGGATGAGATTTTCGGGGCCGGCGCGCCCAGGGGTTGGCTGGAGGAGTTCTGCGAGCGCTTCCCGAGGGAGGTCGGGCTGCCCTTCGAGACGTTTCTGCACGTGTCCTTCGTGACCGACGAGCGCATCCGCGGGCTGAGGCAGGCGGGGCTGCGGCTGGCCTGGGTGGGGATCGAGAGCGGGTCGGAGCAGGTGCGCCGCCAGGTGCTCACCCGGACCGAGACCAACCGGCGAGTGCTCGCCGCGGCCCGCATCCTACACCGCCACCGGGTGGCGGTGGGCTACGAGTTCATCCTGGACCTACCCTGGCTGGAGGAGGAGAACTGCCGGGGCAGCTTCGGGATCCTGATGAGGCTGCCGCGGCCCTTCACGGTCCACCTCCACAGCTTGACTTACCTCCCGGGGACCTCCGTCACGCGGCGGGCACTGGCCGCGGGCGTGATCAAGCCCGGACAGGTGGCGCGCGCCGACCAGCCTCTCGTGGACCGCTTCGAGTCTCACTTCTGGCAGTCGGGCCTCAACATCAGCAGCCGGCGCACCGCCTACTGGCACAGCCTCATCTACCTCGCCAGCCAGCCCTTCATTCCTCGCCCGGTGCTCTGGGCGCTCTTCGTCGGCCGCCCGCTGCTCCAGCACCACCCCCACCCCATGGTGCTGGCCGCCAGGCTGCTGCGCATCCGGGAGGGTGGGGCCGAGGAGACGCCCGCGGCCGCGCTCGCCTCCGTCTACCCCCGGCTGGCCGGCTTCCTGGGCCGACACCCGCGGCTGAGGGATCGTCTCCGGCGCCTCGGTGTCTCGCTGCAGCGCCTGGCCGCTCCCGGCTAGCGCGGCCGGGCAGGGAGCCGTGCGGCCCTGGCGAAGCAGGGCCTCGTGAAGGTAGTAGTCCTCGACGAGTCCGTCGCCAGCAAGATCGCGGCCGGCGAGGTCATCGAGCGCCCGGCCTCCGTGGTGAAGGAACTCATCGAGAACGCGCTGGATGCCGGGGCCCGGCAGATCGAGGTGGAGGTCGAGCAGGCCGGCCGCGCCTTGATCCGCGTGTCCGACGACGGGGCCGGCATGGACCGCGAGGACGCGGTGCTGGCCCTCCAGCGCCACGCGACCAGCAAGATCCGCTCCGCGGAGGATCTGTTCTCGATCACCACCCTGGGGTTCCGCGGCGAGGCGCTGCCCTCCATCGCCGCGGTCTCCCACCTCAGCCTGGTCACCCGCGCCGCCGGCGCGGAGTCAGGCGTGCGCCTGCGGGCGGTGGGCGGTGAGATCATCGAGCTTGAGGAGGTCGGCGCGCCGGCCGGCACCCAGGTCGCGGTGAGCCGGCTGTTCTACAACACTCCGGCCAGGCTGAAGTTCCTCAGGAGCGACACCGCGGAGATGGGCCATATCACCGAGGTCGCCGTGCGCTTCGTCTTCTCCCACCCCGAGACGGCGCTGCGGCTGCGCGCGGAGGGGAGGGAGGTTATCCATCACGCCGGGGCAGGAGACCTGCGGGCAGCGGCCCTCAGCGTGTGGGGGCGAGAGCTCGCGGAGGCGCTGCTTCCGGTGCACCTGGAGCTGCCTGGCATGGCGGTGCGGGGGCTGGTCTCGCCGCCCGACCTCCACCGGGGCAGCCGCGCCCGCCAGCACCTCTTCGTCAACCGGCGCTGGGTGCGGCACCGGGCGCTCACGCACGCCCTGGAGGAGGCCTATCGGGGCGTGCTGCCGGAGCGCCGCTACCCCGTGGTGGTGCTCCTGCTGGCGCTGGACCCGGCGGCCGTGGACGCCAATGTCCACCCCACCAAATCGGAGGTGCGCCTGAGCCGGGAGTGGGAGGTCCACCACCTGGTCTCCCGCGCGG
>CAYLPT010000179.1:0-9566 GCA_964385645.1 uncultured bacterium | reverse complement strand
ACAGGTCTCGCCGCCCGGGGAAGACCACCCGCCCCGTGGCCCACACCAGCACCAGCGTCGCCGCCCCCAGCGCCACCGACAGGAAACGCACCGGCCGCACCGGCCCGGGGGCCGCGAGCTGGTGGGCCACACCGTCCCGGTCGGTGTAGCGCACCGTCTCCTCGGGCCGGTGGGCGAAGGCCCGCCAGACCAGCGCGGCGAGCGCGTAGTAGAGAGGGGGATGGTGCGCGGCGTGCGTGCGCGCCGCGCCCGGCGCATAGACGTTGTCCTCCACCGCGTGGGACAGCGCCGGGAAGCGTCCATCCTCGGCCAGGGAGCGGACGTAGATCACGTGCGCGGGTTCGTCCGGCCCCCACTGCAGGCGCGTCGCCAGCGACTGCGCCACGGCGAGCGCGCAGAACGCCCCCAACACTGCCAGCAGGCCCGCCCACTCCGCCCGCGCCATCTCCGCCTCCGCCCCTGAGCTTCTGGCGGCAGGCCCGCCACTCCTCCACTGCGCCCCTCGCGCGGCTTGACCCTGATGCGGGTGGGTGGGTATAATGCTTGGGAAGCAGAACGCGGGGATAGCTCAGTTGGTAGAGCGCTAGCCTTCCAAGCTGGATGTCGCGGGTTCGAGTCCCGTTCCCCGCTCCACGCTGCCGCGGTGATGGGTGTGAGGGTTGGGCCCGGCGTTCGAGCTTCACAGCCCTGCTGAGGAGGTCATACAACGATGGGACCGGGTGAGAAGAAGATCGCCGCCGTGCTCGTGGTCGTCCTCATTGCGCTGGTGGCCGTCTACATCGGCACCCAGCCTGGGGGCCGCGCGCGCGGCGCTGCCATGGGCCCGGCCGGCCCGGGCGCGCCCCCGGCGGGGGGCGGTGGCGGCGGCGTCGAGGAGCTCGGCTCGCCGGGCGCCAAGGTCGAGATCATCGCCCTCGTGCCGGTGGCCAACCCCTGCCACGCAGCCACGATCGCCGAGCTGAGGAAGGCCTACAAGCGCTACCCAGACGACATCCACCTCAGGATCATCGAGTTCATGGGACCGGAGTCCACGACCTGGCGCAACCAACTCGGCGTCACCTGCGCCACCGTGGCCATCAACGGCGAGTGGAGCTTCGACCTCGACGGCCGCCGCGTCGTCTTCCAGAAGATGGAGGGCGGCACGTACACCCCTGCCGACCTCGGCCGGGTGATAGAGGCCAAGATCCGCGAGGCGGAGTAGCGCCTAGCTTGCCCAGCGCGCCGAACATGGTATCATAGAGGCGCGCGCCCGTAGCTCAGGTGGATAGAGCGGCTGCCTTCTAAGCAGCGGGTCGCAGGTTCGAATCCTGCCGGGCGTGCCAGTCGAGCGGTAGGGCAGGAGTGCGCCTCCTGCCCCAGCCCAGCCTGGTGAGCGTAGCTCAGCGGTAGAGCGCCGGACTGTGGATCCGGTGGTCGGGGGTTCAAATCCCCTCGCTCACCCCAGCTCACCCTCCACCCGCCGCAGATACGCCAGCCCCTCCCGCAGCTTCTCCTCCGGCGGCGCATCGCGGAAGTCCTCGATGCTGACGAACCCCTCGTAGCCCATCGCCTTGAGCTTCCGCAGCATCCGCCGGTAGTCGTACAGCCCCTCCGCCATCGGCACGCCCTCCCACTCCCACTCCACCGTCCCCAGCTCGTCCCGCCCCCTCGCGACCGGCCGGTGACCGCCCGCATGCACGTGGCAGGTGTACGGCCCCAGCAGCTCCAGCGCCAGCTCCGTCGTCTCGTAGCCGTCCTTCACCATGTTCTGCGGGTCGTAGATCACCCCCACCCGCTCCGGCGGCCAGCGGGAGACGATTCGGTGGGCCAGCGAAGCGCTCACACAGATCGTCCCACCGTGGATCTCCAGCGCGGCCTTCACCCCATAGCCGGCCAGCGCCTCCACCGCCCCCCCATAGGCCTCCACCGCCTCCCTGTACAGCGCGTGGTAGTCCGTCGAGCCGTCGTAGCCCCGTGGGCAGCCCACCCGCACGAAGGGCGCGCCGCACGCCGCGGCGCCCTCCCCCAGCAGCCGGATCTGCTCCAGGTCCGTGGCCGGCGGGTTGGTCGCCAGCCCCGCGATCACCAGCCCGTGGTCGGCCGCCACCTGCCTCATGCGCCCAGCGTTCTTGGCGAAGTTCTCCGGCGTCAGGTCATTGCGGTGCTCGCCCCAGTTGCTGTAGCCCCGGCCCCGCGCCCCCTCGGGCGCCCGACGCACCCGCCATTCGATGCCGTCGAAGCCCAGCCGCGCCAGCAGCCCGGCCTGCTCCTCCATCGTCAGCTCCGGCAGCATCACGCTCGTCGCACAGTATCTCACCACTGACCTCCCTTGCTCGCGGCCGGCCGACTACGCCCTCGCGCGCCGCGCCTCCTTCCTGCCAGAGAGGGAAAGCGGTCCGGCGAGAGAACCCTGGGGGGTCGCACCACTCCCCGGGGGAGGTAGCCCATGAGGAAGGTGGTCATCAGCGGCCCGCGCCGCGCCGCGCTCGAGGAGGTCCCGGACCCGCAGCCCAAGGGCGACTGGGTCGTCGTCAAGGTTCACGCCGCGCCAATGTGCACCGAGTACAAGGCCTTCCTCTCCGGTCAGAACTGGGACACCCTCGGCCACGAGGCCGTCGGCGAGGTGGCCGCCATCGCCCAGCCGGGCCGCGTGAGGGTCGGCGACCGCGTGGTCGTCCTGCCGCAGTTCTCCTGCGGGCGCTGCCAGCACTGCCTGGCCGGCGAGTATGTATACTGCGAGGACAGCCACGACTTCGCGCAGGTCCATGGCTCCTACAACGGCAGTGGCACCATGGCCCAGTACCTGGTCAAGCCCGACTGGCTGCTGCTGCCCATCCCCGAGGGCATGTCGTACGAGCGCGCCGCCCTGAGCGGCTGCGCCCTCGGCCCCTCCTTCGGGGCCTATCGCCGCATCGGCCTGAGCCCTTTCGACACCGTGCTCATCACGGGCGCTGGCCCGGTGGGGCTGGGCGCCGTCGTCAATGCCCACTTCTGGGGCGCGCGCTGCATCGTCGTCGAGTCCATCCCCTACCGCGTCGAGCGCGCCCGGCGCATGGGGGTCGAGCACGTCCTCGACCCGGCCGACCCCGACCTCGTCGCCAAGATCAGAGACCTCGCCGGCGGCCGCGGCGTGGATTGCGCGCTCGAGTGCGCCGGCGTCGCCGCCGCCCAGCGGGTCTGCCTCGAGGCCACCCGGCGCCGGGGGAGGGTCGCCTTCGTCGGCGAGTGCTATGAGGAGCAGCTCACCATCACCGTCAGCCCCGACCTGATCCGCACCGGCCTCACCGTCGTGGGGTCCTGGTACTACAACATCGCTGACGTCGCGGCAGTGCTGCGGGTGATCGAGCGCTCGCCGCTGCTCGACCACCTCGTCAGCCACGTGCTCCCAATGAGCCGCATCCAGGAGGCCTTCGAGCTCTCCGCCTCTCACGAGTGCGCCAAGGTCATCCTCAAGCCCTGGGAGTGAGGGCGCGCGCTTCCCAGGGCCGAGGGAAAGGAGCGCCGGCCCCGAACTGGGGATGTGCAGGGCTCGGCGCGGGCGGCCGTGCCGAGCTGACACAGGAGACATGAGGAGGCAGCGCATGAGGAGCCTTGCGGCGACCGCAGTCTGTCTGGCCCTGGCGGGCGTGGTGACGGCCGGCTGTGGCAGAGGGACACGGGTGGTCACTCCGGAGGGAGAGGTCACGGTGGAACAGCAGCCAGGGGGCAGGGTTACTGCGACAGTGACCACCGAGGAGGGAACCGCCACCACTGAGGTCGGGGCCCACGTCACCGAGGCCGACCTGGGCGTTCCCCTCTACCCGGGGGCCGAAGCCGAGCACTCGGTCACCTGGTCTGCGGAGGGGCAGCAGGAGGGCCGGCTCACCCAAGTTCACCTCGTCACCCCTGACCCTCCGGAGGCGGTGAAGGCCTTCTATCAGCAGCGCCTGCCCAAGGCCCAGGTCGCGCTCGACATGAGCACCGCCGAGCTGCAGATGGTGCAGATGCTCTACGAAGAAGGCGCCGTGAAGCGCCAGCTCGTTATCACCCGCGAGAAGGGCGCCGACCGCACCAGCATCGCCATCAGCCGCGTGGAGGACACCGAGTAGGCAGGCGCCGGCACAGCTTTGGTGATCGTGCTAGACGGGGAGCTAGCGGTGCCCTGTACCCGCAATCCGCTACAGCGGGGTCGAATCCCCGTCCGAGGGCGTGTCGTTTGGGGTCAGGAGGGCGTAAGCGGCGTTGACGG
Organism: uncultured bacterium; assembly: GCA_964385645.1. Taxonomy (GTDB): domain Bacteria; phylum Armatimonadota; class Hebobacteria; order Hebobacterales; family Hebobacteraceae; genus CAYLPT01. The sequence goes on along the minus strand of CAYLPT010000179.1, from coordinate 5,359 downwards.
CCGGGCCCTGCGCAGCGGGACCTCCGTGAACCCCGTCAGGTCCGGAAGGAAGCAGCGGTAAGCGGCGGCGCCCGCGTGCCGCAGCCCGTCCGGCCCGAGCCGGCTGCGCCCCAACCGCCTGGGCGACCCGTTCGACGACGGGTGCACGATCACCTCAAGTTGGGGCGGGGCGCCTCAGGCGCCCCGCCCGCGCATCTTGCGCTTCCCCCGCTGACCCGCAGCGCGTAGGGCGGGAACTTGCCTCCTGCCCCCCGCGCTAGCCCGCGGCCGCCCGCAGCGCGCGCTCGACCGCCGGGGTCGGGCGCCTGATCTCGTCCGGATACCACGGCGTGATGGTCGGGATCGCCCCGTGCTCCTCGTGGAGGCGCATCCGCAGCTCCTCCGCCTCGTCGCGGCCCCGGAGCCCCGAGTAGCCGATGGTCCGGCACAGGCGGCCGAACAGGAAGTGGTTCAGCGGGCAGCCGCCCGTGCGCTCCAGGCCCTCGATGTTCGTCTGCCAACTGCGGAAGAGGTGGGCCTGCGCGAAGCTCTGGCCCTGCATGGTGATCTCGTTCAGCCCCTCGCCCACCACCACCAGTCCTCTCCCCAGCCCCGCGATGTCGTCAATCAGCCGCTTCATCCCCTCCGGCGCCGTCGTCCCCTCCACCAGGCTGTTGTGCAGGTTCCCGGCGGTCAGCGTGACGTCCACGAACACCACCTCCAGCGACAGGTCCTCTGCCGCTCCGAGGATGCTCCGCGCCAGCAGGCTGCGCCACATGCTGAGCCCCGGGTGGATCTTCACCATCACCTTCTCGTGCCGATACTGGAGCCGGGTGGCGTTCGACTCCGGCACCGGCAGCACCCGGCCGCCGAACCAGCTCCAGCCGTGCACCCGCTTGGTCTCCAGGTCGCGGTACTGAAAGTCGCGCACCAGCGGCGCCGCCTCGTGGGTTGGATCCATGTCCACCGCGTTGAAGTGGGGCATCATGTGGAAGCCCATCTCGCGCCCCTTGGCGAGCAGCTCCCGCCCCTTATCGCTCGCAACATAGGTAGGGTATTGCTCGTCATAGGGGTCGCGCCGCCAGTCGTAGAGGTGGACAAGCACCCGCTCCGGCGGCACCCGCTCCGCCACCGCGTCGAGGATCTCGCCATCGCTGGGGCACCAACACACGGCGAGCCGGATGTCATGCACCCACTCCGGCCGCGCCGCCTCCCGTTCCCCGAGCCCATAGGAGCGCCACAGCCAGTCGCGATAGCGCCCAGCCGGGACTCGCCAGTCGCCCTCGTAGACGTTGATCCGCCAGCACAGGCCGCCCGCCGCCAGGTTGGCGTCTATCGGCCCATAGGCCTCGCTCTCCAGGCCCAGCGCGCTCGCCTCCCGGCCCCGGCCCACCTTGAGCGCCTTGAAGCGGTAGCGATCATCCTGCACGTGGACCCACAGCCCGCTGCGCGGGCCCTGCAGGATCGCCAGGCCCGCCTCCCAGAACATGGGCCAGGTCCAGTGGCTGTCCCGGATCAGGGGGTCGTCCAGCCCCAACTTCACCCCCTGGAAGAAGGGCGCGACCAGCTTGAGGTCGGACCTCAACCCCTGTAGCCACCAGCGGCACGCCCGCACCCCCGGCCGCGATGAGTACGCCGACGGCTCGATGAGCAGATCGCCTGTCTCCGGGTCAGCCGACACCCGCAGCACCCCGTCCCCTTCCCAGGCGTGGAACACCACCTCCGCCGCGACCGGGGAGAGCGCGTGCGCGCTCACCCTGTCGTGCTCGCCTGAGCTGATGCTCACCGCCTGCCCGAGGGGGTAGGTGAGCTCGAGGGCCGGGCCGCCCCGCGCCGCGCCGGGCTCGATGAACTCCTCTCCCGTCAGCTTGCTGCGCAGGGAGGTGATGGAGCCGCCCTCGATGACTGCCGTGAGCGTCTTCGTCTCCACCTCGATCCGTCCGTCCTGCACTCGCACCATCGCCGCACCTCCCCTGCCTGCGCTCGCGCGCCCACTCCCTGCGGCGGGGCCTGCGCCGCCGCTCGCGCCCGCCACCTCGGCCGACCGCGCCAGCCCCAGCGCCGCCCCCGCCGCGGCCGCGCGCGCCAGGAAGTCCCGACGCGTCAGATGACGTGCCTCCCTCGGCTCCCGCATCGCATTCCCTCCCCTTCGGCGCCCGCGCGCGGGCGTGTCGGCGAAGTCTACCAGGGTTGCGTCGGCGGGGCAAGCGCGGCACGCCTCCAGCCGGCAGGAGCGCCCGCGGCCCCGTCGAAGCTCCCCGTGGGGGACCGGGACCATGCCGTATCTCTCCCTCTACCGCAAATACCGCCCACGGGCCTTCCGCGAGATCGTCGGCCAGCGACACGTCACTCAGACCCTGGCCAACGCGGTCAAGGCCAACCGCATCGCGCACGCCTACCTCTTCTGCGGCCCCCGGGGCACCGGCAAGACGAGCACCGCGCGCGTGCTCGCCATGGCCCTCAACTGCGACCAGGGCCCCACCGCCGAGCCCTGCGGAGAGTGCGACCCCTGCCGCCGCATCGCCGCCGGCTCCGCCCTCGATGTCATCGAGATCGACGCGGCCTCCAACCGGGGCATAGACGAGATCCGCCAGCTCCGCGAGCGCGTCGGCCTCGCCCCCTCCGGCGCCCGCATGAAGGTCTACATCGTGGACGAGGTCCACATGCTAACGGGGGAGGCGTTCAACGCCTTCCTCAAGACCCTTGAGGAGCCGCCCGCCCACGTCGTCTTCGTCCTCGCCACCACCGAGCCCCACCGCGTCCTGCCCACCATTCTCTCCCGCTGCCAGCGCTTCGACTTCCACCGCATCGGCCTGCCCGACATCGAGGCCACCCTGCGCCGCATCGCCGAGGCCGAGTCCTTCCCCCTGGACGACAGGGCCGCCGCCATGCTCGCCCAAGCGGCCGACGGCTCCGTGCGCGACGCGCTGACCCTCCTCGACCAGGCCCTCGCCTACGCAGAGGGGCCTATCACACCCGAGGTCGTCTCCGACATCCTGGGCGGCATTGACTTCGACCTCATCGCCCACCTCACCGATGTGCTGTCCCAGCGCGACATCGCCGCCGCTTTCACCCTGCTCGACCGCGTCGTCGCCGAGGGCAAGGACCTGCGGCAGCTCCTCATCGGCCTCATCGGTCACTACCGCAATTTGCTCCTGGTCTCGGTGGACCGTAGAGGTCGAGAGGCCCTGGCGCTCCCTGAGGAAGCGCTCGCCCGCACCGTCGAGCAGGCGAGCGCCCTCTCTCCACAGGAGATCGTGCGCACCCTCGACCTCCTCGCCGAGGCCGACCGCGAGCTTCGCTTCGCCTCCCAGCCCCGCCTGCTCGTCGAGCTCGCCGCCGTCCGCATCTGCCGCACCCCCGAGCCGGCCGCGGCCGCGCCCAGGGCCGCCGCCCCTCGAGCCCCCGAGGCCGCGCCCGCCGCGGCCCCCGAGGCCGAGCCGCCCCCACCCGCGACCGCGGAGGAGGCGCCCCGGCCGCCGGCCGACCTAGCCGAGATCAAGCACCGCTGGGATGAGCTGCTCGCCCACCTCCGCAAGGGGAGGAAGACCTCCGTCGCCGCCTTCCTTCGTGAGGCCACTCCGGCAGCCCTCGAGGAGGGCGTCCTCACCCTCGCCTTCAACCACCAGTTCCACCACGACCAGCTCGTCCGCGACGAGCAGCGCCAGCGAATCGTCACGGAGGCCCTGGCAAGCGTCTTCGGGCTCCAGGTCACCCTCAGGTGCCGGATGGCCGACGGCGACGCCGAGGCCGGCGCACCCGAGCAGCTCCACCCGAAGGGGCTGCCCAAGGTCGTCAAGGACGCGCTGTCCATGTTCCCCGGCAGTGAGGTCGAGGAGTAGCGGTAGGAGCGGGGCCGCGGGCGTGGAAGCACGCGGGAGGAGGGCAGCGACCATGAAGCTACCCGGCGGAGGCGGACTCGAGCGCCAGCTCATGCGGCAGATGCAGAAGCTCCAGGAGGACCTGGAGGCCGCCCAACAGGAGCTGGCCGACCTTCGCGTCGAGGGCACCGCTGGCGGGGGCGCGGTCACCGTCGTCTGCAAGGGCTCCGGCGAGCCCGTGGAGGTGCGCATCAGCCCCGAGGTCGTGGACCCCCAGGAGATCGAGATGCTCCAGGACCTCGTGCTCGCCGCGCTCCGAGACGGGCTCGAGAAAGCACGCGAGGCCCAGCAGGAGAGGATGGGAGACCTCACCGGCGGCCTCGGCCTGCCCGGGCTCCTCTAGCCATCCCCGACGGCCCCCATGCTCGCCTACCCCAGAGCCCTCGCGCGCCTCATCGCCGAACTCGAGAAGCTCCCCGGCATTGGCCCCAAGTCGGCCCAGCGCCTCGCGCTCCACCTGCTCCAGGCACCCCGGGAGGAGGTGGGCGCCCTCGCAGAGGCCATCTCTCAGGTCAAGGACACCATCCACGCCTGCCCTGTCTGCTTCCACTACACCGACGCCGAGCGCTGCCCTATCTGCGCCGATCCCCAGCGCGATCCCCGCCTCCTCTGCGTCGTCGCCGACCCGCGCGACCTGCTCGCCATGGAGCGCGCCGGCCACTTCCGCGGCCGCTACCACGTGCTCCAGGGCCTCATCTCACCCATGGACGGCGTGGGCCCCGACTCCCTGCGCATCCAGGAGCTGCTCGACCGAGTGCGCGGCGGGGAGGTCGCGGAGGTCGTCCTCGCCACCAACCCCACCGTCGAGGGCGACGCGACCGCCACCTACCTCGCCGGGCTCCTGCGCCCCCTGGGCGTCAGGGTCACCCGCATCGCCCTGGGCCTGCCCGTCGGCGGAGACCTCGACTACGCCGACGACGTCACCATCGCCCGCGCCCTCGAAGGACGCACAGAGATGTAGCCGAGCCCCCCGCACCCGGGGCCCCGCAGTGCCAGATAGACGGCAAAGGGCGGCGGCCGCTGCGCGGGCCCGCCGCCAGTCTTCCCCACCTGCCGCGCCGCCTCAGCGCTGCTGCGCGCGCTTCGCCTGCTGAACGAGCTGGCGCACTCGCTGTCCGCCCTTGCGCCCGATGCGCTCGTAGAACTTCGGGCCGTGTCGCTTCTTCGTCGTCTCCCCGCCCTTGCGCCCGATGCTCTCGTAGAACTCCGGGCCGTGCCTCGACTTAGTCGCGCGCCCGCCCTTGCGCCCGGCCTCGCGGACGGTCATCGCTCCCTTCTCCGGCATCAGCTCTCCTCCCGCAGTCGCAATTCGACTTACCCGAGGACCGCAGCGCCCAAGCTCTCCTCACTGCCCCAGCCGCCGGGCCCGGCGATGGCAAGTCCCTGTGCCGCCATTATACCCACTCCTACTCCCCCAAGCAATCGGCGTACACCCCCTTTCGTCAGCCGATTGTCCATTCCCGGCCTCAGCCCCTGAACACCCCCTCCCGCGCCACCAC
>CAYLPT010000178.1:0-6194 GCA_964385645.1 uncultured bacterium | reverse complement strand
GTTCCCCCGCAGTCAGCTTCGACGCCGACCTCCACCTCAAGCCCGACCTGCTCGGCAGCCGCCTCCTGGTGGCCCGGGAGCCGGACGCGCCCGAGCAGCCCGGCATCCGCGGCACCGTGGGCCGGGGCTCCTTCGCCATCTGGGGCGATGTGCTCGTGCGCGCCCTCCCCCCCGCCGAGTGGCACCGCAACCACTTCAACCTCACCTGCTCACTCGACGGCGTGGAGCTGTACGTCCGCGACCTCGTCTCCGCCAGGCTCGACGGCGCCCTCCGCCTCATCACCAGCGAAGCTGGCGGACCGGTGCTCGAGACCCCCGACTCGCAGCCGATCGTCATCTCCCACGCTAACTTCGGCCTCCCGCGCGAGCTGCCCTCAATGAGCCCCGCGCCCGACTTCCCCTTCGCCCCGCGAGTGGACGTAAGGATCATCGTAGGCCCCGAGGTGTGGTTCCGGCTCGGGCCTGAGGCGCGCACCACCCGCTTCCTCATCCGCCCCGCCGAGCCGCCGCCCGCCCGCGCCACCACCGGGTACCTCGACATCGGAGGGCGCCTCCACCGGGATGCGCTCACTCTCGACGGGCGGGTGGAGTCAGAGCGGGGCCAGCTCGCCTTCCCCAACGGCCTGCTCACCGTGCGCAGCGGAACCGCCTGGGTCACCTGGCACGAGCCGGCCTCTCCCCCCCGCGAGGCCGATGACCTGCCCACCATCACCATCGCCGCCGAGGCCCACGGCCGGGTGGGCGACTACGTGATCGAGCTGAATCCTACGGGGCAGATCTATCCCCCCGGCGGCCCCCCGCTTCAGCTCAACGCCGCCTCCATCCCCTACCTGGACCAGATCTACTTGATGGCCCTGCTCGCCGGGCCTATGGTAGCGCCGGCCCCGGGCGGGCGGACGCAGAACTTCGGGGACCTGCTCGCCCACCCCGGCCGGTCCCCGGGCGCCGGGGGTGAGATCACCGGCTTCATGCTCCCGCCCTTCGGCAGCGCCCTTGGCCTCCACCAGGTCACCCTCGACTTTCCACTCGAGGGACCGGTCCTTCTCCGGCTCGGCGAGCGCTTCTTCGACCGGCTGGTGATCTCCTACCTGAGCCCGCTCAGCGGCCCCACCCAGAGCCAGACCCTCCGCGTCACCTACGAGGTCCGGCCCACCCTCCACCTCGGTTTCTCGGTCAACGAGCTCGACCGCACTCGCTACGAGATCCAGTCGTTCATCCCGTTCTAGCCAAGGGGAGGCAGGGGGGCATAGGCTACAGGGGCGGCCCCTCCTGGAGGGGCTGCGAGACGTGTTGCATGACGATGGCGCGCATCGCATTCGACACCGCCAGGCGCACCTCCGGGTCCGGGTCGCGCAGCAGCTGGGCCAGCGCCTCCAGGCAGTCTCCCGCCCCGATGCGGGCCAGCGACCGCGCCGCCTCCGCCCGTACCAGGGGCGCGGGGTCCCGCAGCGCGCGCCGCAGCGCCGGCTCTCCCCACAGGCCCAGCTCGGCCAGCTCTCGCGCCGCCTCCGCCCGCCGCACCGGGTCACGGTCGCCGAGCTGGCGCAGAAGCTCGACTCCCCGCTCCCCCCAGTCGCCGCTCGCGCTGGCGCTCTCGGGCCGGTCATCGGCCTGGTCCGACGCCCCCGCGGGGGCGGGCGCGGCCGCCTCCGCCGCGGCCCGCGTCTGCGCGATCTCCTCCTCGCTGATCCCCAGTTGCCGCAGCCCGGTCACAATCGCCGAGCGCACCCGCTCCGTCCCCTCCAGCACGGCCTCGACCCCCCCGTCCTGCCCGTTGCAGCCTGCCAGCTCCGGCCCCAGCTCGACCAGAGAGCGCCGCAGGAACTCCTCCGTGCCTGGCGCGTTGGACTCCGCCAACAGCGCGTAGGCCCGCGCCCGCACGAACCACTCCGGGTCGGACTCCGCAAGCCGCTTGATCCGCGCCAAGCAGGCGCGGTCGCCCAGCCGCGCCAGCGCCTCCGCAGCCGCCAGCCTCACCAGGGGCTCCGGCTCGGTGTCGAGCAGGGGCGCCAGCAGGTCACACACCCCACGGCCGCCGATCGCCCCGAGGGCCTCCACCGCCAGCCGCCGGGCCTGCGCGCTGGGGCTGAGGAGCTGGCCCACGAGCGCCTCCGTGGCCTCCTCCCCCATGCGCACCAGCGTGGCGGCCGCGGTCTCCGCCACCCGCCGCCGCGGGCTGGAGAGGGCCTCCGCCAGCCGGTCGGCCGCGTAGTCGGGGTCGCGGGCCACCACCGCCTGAGAGGCGGCCCCGGCCACGTCGGGGTCATCGTCGCCCAGGGCCGCGATCAGCTCCTCGACCGCGCGCTCGTCCCCCACCTCGCCCAGGGCCTCGATGGCCCGCACCCGCGCCCGATAGCCTCCCTGGTGCAGGTCCCTGATCCAGCCCTCGAGGGCCCGCGTCCGCCGAAGCACCTCGATGGCCGCCGAGCGCACCGCGGGGTCCCGGGAGCCCAGCAGCTCGCGCGCCGCGGCGGCCGCCGCCGCGGCCTCGGAGAGCCCGATCAGCTCCTCGATGGCGGCCGCCTGCGCCTCCACGTCGGCCAGGCTCGTCGCCGGTTCGCGCAGGCGGGCCGCGATCTCCCGCGCCCAGCGCCGGGCGCGGGACCGCCGCCACCGCCGGCCCGCGGCCAGCAGCGCGCAAGCCGCCGCCAGCCCGGTCAGAAACAGCCCGAGTCCCTGCATCAGCTCTGCGTCGAGGGCCATGCCATCATCCCGCCCAGTCTCAGGTTCCCCCTCCCCCCACCGGATACGGGTACCGCACCGTCTTCTCCCAGTACAGCTTCTCCCTCCTCACCAGATCCAGGTAGTGGGCCTTGGCGCACACGTACACCCACACCTGGCAGTAGGTGAAGTACATCGCCGCGGCGATCAGCAGGTTCAGCGGCGAGTTCTCCTCCTCGATCGCCAGCGCGATCCCCAACTGCAGCACGAACAGCGAGAAGGCCAGCGCCCACAGCAGCATCAGCGGCCCCCCCACCGCCCCCGCTGCCAGCCCATAGACCAGCCCGACCAACAATGCCAAGTCCGACACCAGCACGATGGCGAAGAAGAAGTGGTAGATGCTCAGCAGGTGCGCGATCTCCAGCCACAGCTCGCGGCGGCGCACCCGCCCCAGCCGGGGGAGGAACTTGCGCACCACGTAGGTGCCTCCCCTCGCCCAGCGCAGCCGCTGCCGCAGCCACACCCCCCAGGCCTGGGGCTCGGGCTCCCAGGTCACGGCATAGGGCACGAACTTGATCTGCCGGCCGTCCTGGCTGAGGCGCACCGTCAGCTCCGCGTCGTCGGCGATCGCGCCCGCGTCCCAGCCCCCGGCCCGCTCCAGGGCGTCCCGCCGGATCACGTAGTTCGTCCCCGGCAGCGACGCCAGCCCGAACAGCCGCCACCTTCCCGCCTGCACGATCCACTGGAAGGCCACGAACTCGATGTTGACGCACCGAGTGAGGAAGTTGACCGCCCGGTTCAGCGTCCGCACCTTGCCCACCGCGGCCGCCAGCCGCGGCTGCGCCATCAGCTCCGCCACCAGGTACCGCAGGGCCGGCGGCTCCGGCGCGTTGTCCGCGTCGTAGACCGCGATCAGCTCGTGCTTCGCATAGCGCAGCCCCAGGTTGAGCGCATACGACTTCCCCCTCCCCCCCATGCCGGGCGGGATCGAGACCAGCTTCACCCGCGGGTCCCGCGTCATCATCTGCTCCACGGCCCGCCGCGTCCGGTCGCGCGAGGAGTCCTCGATGATGATGATCTCGAGCCGGTCGCGCGGGTAGTCAAGGTGCAAGAGACTGTCCACCGTGCCGGCGATCACGATCTCCTCGTTGTGCGCGGGCACCAACACCGACACCGCCGGCCACTCCGCCGGCGCCGGCACGCGCCGTCTCCGCCGCCGCGACTCGACGGCGTAAAGCGCGCCCGCCGCGCTCAGCACGACGTAGAAGCCAATCACCAGCCAGGCCCCGAGCAGGCACAGCCCCAGCGCCGCATAGTGGACCGCCGCCGCCGCACCGCTGGTCATGGCAGCCCCTCGTACACGTCCCGCAGCGCCTCCCACCCGTCTCGCTCGTCCAGCGCCCGCGAGTGATAGCAGTCCAGCCCCGCCGGCTCCGCCGCCGCGACCCGTCTGATCGTCGTCGCCAGCCTCTCCGGCGTCATCTCCACCGCCCCGAAGTCCACCAGCTCCACGTGCATGAGGACCCGCGCCCGGCCGTCGGTGCGCCGCACCAGGCGCCGCGCAGTCTCCTCCGCCCAGTCGTAGTTGAACACCTCCTCGCCGTAGATGGCGGCCCACTGCTGCCAGATGATCTCGAAGTTCACCCAATCCGGCGGGTGCGGCCCGTCCAGCAGCGCCTCCAGGTCGAAGCCCGACTCGGCAGCCTGCCGCCGCGGGGTGAGGATCGCGCCATTGCTCCACGCATCGCTGATGGTCATGATGTAGGCGTCAATCCCCTCCGCCTGGATGGCCCGGATGCACTCGCTCAGAAACTCGGTCAACCCTTGCGCCCGGAACTCCCGCCACACCTCTTGCCCCACCGGCTCCCCCGGATGCGCCTGCGCGAACTCCCGCCGGCACACCTCGCAGTGGCAGGCGTGGGTGCCGAACCAGTTCACCACCGGCTCGCACAACTCGATCCCGTCCAGCGTCGGGTACCGGCGCGCCAGGTCCCGCAGAAGCCCCACATACCAGCGCCTCACCTGCGGGTTGCGCGGGCACAGGAAGTGCGCCGTATGCAGCCGCAGCGGGTTGTACTCCCGCCCGCTCTCGGTCCGTTCGCGCCACTCCGGATGCGCCTCCCACATCCCCCGGTCCCGCCCGCTGTACAGCCACGCCACCACCCGGATGCCCCGCGCCTGGCACGCCTCCAGCATCTTCCCCAGCAGGTCCTGCCGGCCCCACTCGCTCATCCTTGCGCCCCGGTAACGGGTCCGGTAGGCTGCCCCCTCATTCACATTGTAAGCATACAGGAACACGGTGTTGACACCGTAGCGCGCATATCGCTCGGCCAATTCCTCCGCCAGCGCCTCCGCATCCATCCCCAGGCCCACGTAGAAGCACGGGTCGAGCGTCACCCCCTTGATGAACTCGCGCTCCTCCCAGCGCCTCACCGGCTCCAGCGCCGCCACGGCGCCCGCCGGCAGCCTGAGCGACAGCTCCACAGCACCCCCCTCAGGCGCCGTCACCGTCTCTCTGCCCACCACCTGCCAGCGGGGGCCGTACACGGTCTGCTCGAAGGAGGACCCGCTCGGCAGCCGGACCACGGCATTCCCCGAGACCAGAGTCCGCCGCGGCTCCCGCACGCTCACCCCGAGGTCCCTCAGGTCGGCCGTCCGCCAGCCGGCGCGCTCCTGGCGGGAGATGAACTCCCGGAACGGCCCCGGCGGCGCCCAGAGCCCGAAGGACACCAGCGCCACCGCGTCGCGCACTACCTCCAGCATCTGGAGCCGCCGCTCGTCCGCGGGCGCGATGTGGCCGGCGTCGCTCACCGCGATGGGCGCTGGCAGCAGGCCCCCGGCGCAGTATGGCGGCGACTTCTCGGGCCCCGCGATCCGCAGCCGGAACGGGTTCTCCGCACCCTCCGGCCCCGCCCACCCGATGGGCCGCAGGCCCACCTCCCACGCCAGCCGGAACTGCTCGCGGGCCTCCAGCTCCTCATCGGCCGCCAGCACCACCGTCGCCCCCAGGGCCTCCGCCTCCCGCAGGCCCCGGGTCGCCTCCGGCCGGTCGGCCAGCGTCACCTCGCCCATCTGCGTCCACGCCAGCACCGCCACCGGCAGGCCCGCCTCCAGGAAGGGCCGCACCGCGCTCGGCACCTGGGTCTCGCTGACCCACACCGGCACCTCCCGCAGCACCGGCACCAGCCGCCGCCCCTCCTCCTCGTGCGGGATGCCCATCATCTCGTGCAGCCCGTCGGCCCAGATGCAGGCGCTCCAGAAGCGGTTGCGCTCCAGCAGCGGGCCCGCGGCAACGTACCAGAGCCGCCCCTGCCCGGCGAGGAACGGCGCCTCCACCCCCGCCCGCCGCGCGCTCGCCAGCACCTGCGCGCCCTGCCCAGCCCTCACCTCGGGCACCGCCACCCGCTCGACGTGCCGCTGACCCCCATACGAGAGCGTCCATTCCTGCGGCTCCGCCCCGGCCCCATCTCCCACCGCGAGCCCGAGGCGCGCCAGCGCGTCCCGCCCGAGCGCCTCCAGCCCCGGCCCGACCC
>CAYLPT010000177.1:0-2597 GCA_964385645.1 uncultured bacterium | reverse complement strand
TCCTTGCACACGGCAAATCTCCACCTACCCAGCTCCCCCCAGTTGTTCACCGCGGCCGTCCAGCGCTGGGCGGCGGTGTGCTTCTCGCGGTCCTCCTCGTCCTCGTATCCCTTCACCTCGAGGACGAGGGTGGTGCCGTCCGTCAGCCTGACCAGGAAGTTGGGGACGTACACCCGCGGCTGGCCGAGGAACTCGTATGGGATCACGAAGTCGAGGTGGTCGTTGCGGGCATAGCACACCACGTGCGGAGAGGTCTCCAGGTGGAACGCCGCGGAAGCCTCCCAGGTCTCGGTGTCCAGCACCACGTGGCTGATGTGGCTTCGGAAGGTCTGCTGGCAGCGCCGGCCGGTGTGGAACGAGACCTCCTCCGTGCTCCCGATCGGGCGGTACCGCTCGAGGCGCGGGATCAGGCGCATCTCCGCCGAGCGCTCCAGCGGCCGGATGGCGGTGGTGAGCCGCTGCGTCGCGATCTCCACGTACCGCAGGACGCCGATCTCCTTCGGGTTCACGCCGTGGTAGTTCACTTTGTCCCGCCGGAACCGTCGGACCACGCCCAGCACGTGCGGGAAAAGGAGGTGCCGCGCTGAGTGGCGCAGCCTCCCGTCCTCCGCCTCGGCGAGGGCCACCGTAACCCGCGCCGCCAGGTCGTACTCGATCTCCTGGAGGCGCACCTCCTCGTAAAACGCCTCCCGCGTCTGCGTCACGATGTCACCGATGCCCGACACGCCGAGCGCGCCGATCTGATACCCCACCCTCGGCCGGCTGATGGTCTCGGTGGGAGCGACCGTCCGGTCAACCTCCAGCGGCTCGACCGCGTCCCAGTCAACCGTGATCCCCTCGGTCACATCGCAGATGATCCCCTCGACGCGCGGGAACCGTATCTCGAAGTGACGGCGCTCCTCCAGGGCGCGCACCCAAGTCGTCGGCTTCGGTGGCGTCGGCGCACGGGTGATGGGCTGACTCTTGAACGGAATCACCTCGAAGGGGATGCCGTAGACGTCCACATACTCCTCGCGCAGCAGCCCCGTCTCGGGGTCGAAGTTGGTGTAGTCCACCCGCCGTAGCCCTCTGCCGACTACCTGCTCGCACAGCAGCTGCGAGCCGAAGGCCCGCAGCCCCAGGATGTGGGTCACGTTGCACGCGTCCCAGCCCTCTGTCAGCATCCCCACCGAGACAACGCACCGCACGTGCTGCCCCGGCTCCCCGGGCTTGCCCACGGTGTTGACTCGCTTCCGGAGCGCCTCCGCCATGTCCGCCTTCGACTCCCCGTCGAGATGGGCCTCCGCCTCGCTCAGCAGCCGCGTATCGATCCGCAACGAAGGTCGCCGGTCCGGCGCCTGTTCGGCGTGGTTCTGCAGGTAGTCCGACTGGACGTAGCTGTTGCCGAACACCACCCGCTTCTTCCCGGGCCTCTCCGGGTCGGGCTCCACCCTCTCACCGGAGATCCGCGCGTACAGCAGTTCGGCGAGGTTGGTGTTGTCGCATACCACGATCATCACTGGCGGAATCTGCGAGCCCTCCTGCTGGTACGACTCGAACGTTGCTCGCCAGAGGCCGGCGAGCTGCTGGAGCGCGTCGTCCGCCTCTCGCACCACCGCCTCCGGCTTCGGCCGGCGCCTCGCGCCTCCCCTCTCGCCCGGCCCGAGGTTCTCCAGGATGTGCTCCCAGAGCCGAAAGTACTTCGGCGCCGGCCGCCCGGTCTCGTCCAGCACCGGCACGCGCGGGATCTTGGTGATCCCGGACTCGATGGCATCCACCAGCCCGAAGTCGCTCACGATCCAGGGCAGTGGCGAACCCTCGGGATGGCCGCTGCCGCCGATGTAGAAGGGCGTCGCAGACAGATCAATGCAGGCGAGGATGCCTGCCCCGGCGTTGATCCGGTCCAGCCCCTTGATCCAGACCGTCGCCTCCTCTCGCTCCTGCTTCTCCTGCGCCCGCTCCTCCGCGGTCAGCCCCTTCAGCTTCTCCTCATCCACCGGCAGCGGCCGGTATGCGTGGTGCGCTTCGTCGTTGAATACCAGGATGTTGCGCCGCCCGGCAAGCGCGCCGAGCACATCCGCCCGCTCGCAGAAGGCGGCATCCGACTCCGGCCCCTTGTTCACCACCGCATAGTTCTTGCCGCCCTCCGCGTGCGGGCTTTGGGGAAGGAAGGCGTGCCAGTTGGTGATGTGGAACACCCCCTGCTCCATCAGCTCCCGCATGCTCCCCGGCGGGATGAGGTCGAACTGCCCGTAGTAGTTGTCCGGGTGGTTCGGCCGGAGCACCTGGAGTCGCTCCTTGATCGTCAGGTTCGGGCAGACCACCAACACCGCGTCGGAGTGCTTCGCGCTGCGCGGGTTCTGGAGCTTGTTCAGCACACTCCAGGCCGCCAGCATCGCCATCACCACGGTCTTGCCGCTGCCGGTCGCCATCTTGCAGCAGTAGCGCCGGAGCGCCTGGTAGCCCTTCTCCAGCGATTCCGCATCCACCGGCTCGTCGAGCGTGCGATCCCGCTCCGCCCCCTCCTCGTCCCTGTACACCAGAAGCTCCCGGCGCTGCCTCTCGGTCGCCACCTCGGTGAGCCAGATGATCGTCTCCACCGCCTCGAGCTGGCAGAA
>CAYLPT010000176.1:0-8195 GCA_964385645.1 uncultured bacterium | reverse complement strand
CCAGCCGCCCCATGAGGTCGGGGGGCAGGCCGGGCCCGGCTGGCGCACCCGCACCGCCCCCGGCCTGCCCCCCGACCTCATGGGGCGGCTGGTCTCCCTCTACCGCGCGCCGGCCGCGGCGCCCGGCGCGGTGGAGGCCATCAACTTCCGCTGCGCCCGGGTGGCCCCGCCGGGCCTGGGGCAGTGCTTCTTCGTCAAGGAGTTCCCCCGCCGCCACACCCTCCACGACTTCGAGCGATCGCTCTCCTGCTCCCGAGTGGACCGCGCGTGGCGCGCCGCCCACCTCCTACCGCGGGTCGGCGTACTCACCCCTGGCCCTGTCGGCACGGCCGCGGCCCGCGCCCCCGATGGCTCCATCACCGAGTACCTCGCCACCGAGTGGCTGCAGGGGGTGACCCCCTTCCCCGACGTGCTCGCCGCCGCCGACCCCGACCAGCGCCGCCTCCTGCTCATCGAGTTCGCTGCCCACCTGCGCTTCTGGCACAACCGGGGGATCTATCTCCGCGACCTGGTGAAGAATATCCTCATCCGCCCCGAGGCCGCCCGGCGGACCTGGTGGCTGAGCGACCTCGACGGCCTCCACCCGGTGCGGTGCATCACCCCCCGCCGCGTCCTGCACCAGATGCGACAACTGGTTCACTGGGCAGGCCCCCTGGGCGCCGCCGAAGCCCAGGCCGTCCGTCTCGCCTACCTCGGTTCGGCCGCCGGGCGGCTCGGCGAGGCCATCGAGCGAGCCCTCCGCGGCGAGAGTTGACCTCGCCCAGCCAACCTGTTACCATACGGCGCCGCGCCCCGCGGCGAGAGGACACCATGGCGCTCATCCGGGCCAAGCCCGTCCAACCGGGCTACCTGCACATCATCGGGCCGGAGCACTCCGAGCTCCAGTACATCAGCTTCGGCCTGCTCAGCCTCCAGCCCGGCGCCGCCTTCGGCCGCACCCTCGAGGGGCAGGAGACCCTGCTGGTCATCCTCGGCGGCCAGGCCGACATCGAGGCCGGAGAGGCCCGTTGGCGGAACGTCGGCGCGCGCGCCAACGTCTTCGATGGCAAGCCCACCGCGGTCTACCTGCCGCCTGGCGTCCCCCTTGCCATCACGGCGCGCACCCCCCTCGAGGCCGCCCTGTGCTCTGCTCCGGCCTCCCGGGGGCCGGAGCCGGCCCTCATCGGCCCCGATCAGGTGCGAGCGCGCTCGGTCGGCCGGGGCTCCTTCCGGCGCGAGATCTACGACATCGCCGCTGGCGAGGGCTTCGCCGCCGAGCGCCTGCTGGTCGGGGAGACGTTCAACGGCCCGGGCCTCTGGTCGAGTTACCCGCCCCACAAGCACGACGTGCACCAGCCGCCCCAGGAGTCTAAGCTGGAGGAGGTCTACCACTTCCGCCTCCAGCCGCCCCAGGGCTTTGGCTTCCAGCGCATTTACGGCGAGGGCTACGACGAGAGCTACGCCGTTCAGGACCGCGACACCGTGACCATCACCCGGGGCTTCCACCCGGTCGCTGCCGCCCCGGGCTACCAGCTTTACTACCTCTGGGTGCTGGCCGGCCCGGAGCGGGTTATGCACCCCCGCGATGACCCCGATCACGCCTGGGTCCAGCAACAGCCCTGAAGGGAGCTGCCCGTGCAAGAGCCGCTCGAATCATACTGCCACGTCGGCATCGTGCATCCCATGGCCTTCCCCGACACCGCCGGCGGCGAGGGGCCCATCCTCGAGACCCTGAAGCAGGTCGCCTTCGACCCCTTCTTCTCCGCCGTCGAGGTCACCTCCATGAAGGACCCGGCGGTGCGCCGCGAGGCGGCCGACCTGCTGGCAGCCGCGGGCCTCGACGTGGTCTTCCTCGGCGCGGGAGCCCTGCTGCGCGAGGGCCTCAGTCTGTGCCACCTCGACCCCGCGCAGCGCCAGCGCGCGGTTGACTTCTGCAAGGGTCTAGTGGACGAAGCCTACGAGCTCGGCGCCAGCATCCTCGGCCTCTACAGCGGGGCCGACCCCGGCGAGCCCGACCGCCCCGCCGCCGCCGAGGCCCTCGTCGCCTCCCTCAAGGAGCTCTGCGCCGACGCCCAACAGAAGGCCGGTGAGCGCATGCTCGCCCTCTCCCTCGAGAGCTTCGACCGCACCTTCGACCGTCGCGCCCTCATCGGGCCCACCCCCGAGGCCGCCCGCATCGCGGAGGCCGTCTACGCCGAGTGCAGCAACTTCGGCCTCACCATTGACCTCAGCCACCAGCCGCTCCTGCGCGAGAGCGTCCACGAGATGGTGCTCGCGGCCGTAGATCGCCTCATCCACGTCCACATTGGCAATGCCTACCTCGCCGATCCCGCCCACCCAGCCTACGGCGACCGCCACCCTCGCTTCAGCCTCCCGGGCAGCGCCATCGGCGTCGAGGAGCTCAAGCGCTTCCTCGAGGCCCTCATCTACGGCGGATACTTCAAGCACAGCGCCCCCACCACCATGCCTGTGGTCAGCTTCGAGGTCCAGCCCCTCCCCGGCGAGTCCCCCGAGCTCGTCATCGCCAACGCCAAGCGCACGCTCATCCAGGCCTGGGCCCGACTCTAGCTCGACCGCGCTGCGACCAGACCGCGACACAGAGCGGGCCCCGTGGGCCTGGCGCGCGAGGACTTCGCACCTGCGCCGCCGAAGCTGACACGGTCGGCCCCCGCAACGGGCGGGGCGGCGGGGACGCCGGGTCTCTCGGGCCGGCCGAAGCTTCTGCGGGCCGGCGCCTTCTCGCAGCACCGCCGCGAGGCAGCCAGCAGTGGGGAGAGTGTACGTTACGCGCCCAATCGCCGATGAGGCGCTCGCCATGCTCCGCGCGAGCGCCGAGGTCGCGCTCTGGCCCGACCCAGACGCGCCCCCGCCGCACGAGGTCCTGGTGCGGGAGGCGGGCCGCGCCGACGCGCTCCTGTGCCTGCTCACCGACCGCATTGACGAAGAGGTCATCTCCGCCGGCCCCCGACTCCGCGTCATCAGCAACTGCGCAGTGGGCCACGACAACGTTGACCTCGCCGCCGCCACCGCCCGCGGAATCGTCGTCTGCAACACCCCGGGCGTCCTCACCGAGACCACCGCCGACCTCGCCTGGGCCCTCCTCCTGGCCGCCGCCCGCCGCATCGCCGAGGCCGACCGCTTCCTGCGCGCCGGCCGCTGGCGCAGTTGGTCCCCCCAGCTCCTGCTGGGGCAGGACGTCTACGGCGCCACCCTCGGCATCGTCGGGCTCGGCCGCATCGGCCGCGCCGTCGCCCGCCGCGCCCGCGGCTTCGAGATGCGCCTGCTCTACAGCGACCCGACGCGGCAGCCCGAGGTCGAGGCCGAGCTCGGGGCCCGCTGCGTCCCTCTCGACGAGCTCCTGCGGGAGAGCGACTTCGTCACCCTGCACACCCCCCTCACCGACGATACCCGACACCTCATCGGCCCCCGCCAGCTCGCCCTCATGAAGCCCACTGCGGTGCTCATCAACACCTCCCGCGGCCCAGTGGTGGACGAGGCCGCGCTCGTCGCTGCCCTGCGCGAGAAACGCCTCCTCTACGCCGGCCTCGACGTCTTCGACCCCGAGCCCATCGCCGCCGACCACCCCCTCGTGGCGCTCGACAACGTCGTCTTGCTCCCCCATATCGGCTCCGCCACCGTCGCCACCCGCACCCGCATGGCGACCATGGCGGCCCAGAACATCCTCGCCGTCCTCAGCGGGCAGCGCCCGCCCCACCCTGTGAACCCGGAGGTGCTCACTGCATGATATCCTATAGCCTCGAGGACTACGTGTTCGAGCTGACATCGTTCTTCCCGATGTCGGTCTTTGACCGCATCACCGACGTCCGCATCCGCCGGCCCCAGCTCATCCTCCAGGAGGCCGCCCGCAGAAAGCGCCGCGCCAACCTGGCCACCGACGGCCGGCTCGTGCTCGTCGCTGGCGACCATCCCGCCCGCATGCTCACCGCGGTGGGCGAGAACCCCATCGCCATGGGTGACCGCCACCAGTACCTGGGCCGCATCCTGCGCATCCTCACCTCCCCGGGCGTGGACGGCGTCATCGCCACCACTGACGTCATCGAGGACCTGCTCATCGTCAACGCCCTCGTCCGCGAGGCGGGGGGCCCCTCCTTCCTCGACAACCGGGTGCTGATTGGCTCCATGAACCGCTCCGGCCTCGCCGGCTCGGTGTGGGAGAACGACGACCGGCTCACCTGCTTCACCCCCGAGTCCCTGGAGGACCTCAACCTCGACGCCGGCAAGGTCGTCGTCCGCATCTGCCCCGAGGAGCCCGAGCTCAGCAACCGCACCCTCGAGTACTGCGCCCGCGCCGTCACCGGCTGCAACGAGCGCGCCCTCCACATCTTCGTCGAGCCCGTGCCCGTCGCCAAGGCCGAAGGCCGGCTGCGCCTGCGGCGCACCGTCGCCGACATCGTCCGCGTCATCGGCGTCGCCTCCGCCCTCGGCGACTCCTCCCGCGGCCTCTGGCTCGAGGTCCCCTACTGCGAGGGCTTCGACCGCGTGGCCCGCAGCACCAGCCTCCCCCTCGTCGTCGTCGCCGGCGGCTCGCCCGACGACCCCACCCCCATGTTGACCCAGTTCGCCGACGCCGTCCGCGCTCGCCAGAACGTCCGCGGCGCCCTCGTCGGCCGCAGCGTCCTCTTCCCCGGCGACGACGATCCCCTCGCGGTGGGCCTTGCCGTCAACGTCGTCATCCGCGAGGGACGGGAGGCCGAGGGCGCGGTGGACCGCCTCATGGCCAGCCGCAACCAGAGCTTCGACGCCCTCACCCGCTGGCTCACCCGCTGAGGGCGGCCGCAACCAGGAGTGTGAGATGCCGCTCAAGGGAAACCTGCTCGTCGGCCAATCCGGCGGCCCCACCGCCGTCATCAACGCCAGCCTCGCCGGCGTCATCCGCGAGGCCCGCCGCCACCCCGAGATCACCGGCCTCTACGGCATGGCCAACGGCATCGAGGGGCTGCTCCAGGGCCGCATCGCGGACCTCTCACAGGAGGACGAGGAGGCCCTCGCCCTCCTGCCCCACACCCCCTCCGCCGCCCTCGGCTCCTGCCGAAAGAAGCTCTCCGACGACGACTACCCCCGCCTGCTCGATCTCCTGCGGCAGCACGACATCCGCTACCTCTGCTACATCGGCGGCAACGACTCCGCCGACACCTCCCACCGCATCGCCGCCCGCGCCGCGGAGGAGAGCTGGGACATGCGCGTCGTCGGCGTGCCCAAGACCGTGGACAACGACCTCGCCTACACCGACCACTGCCCCGGCTACGGCAGCGTCGCCCGCTTCAACGCCCTCGCCACCCGCGACGCCGCCCTCGACAGCGCAGCCATGTACTCCGTGGACCCGGTGAAGATCGTCGAGACCATGGGTCGCAACACCGGCTGGATCGCCGCCGCCACCGCCCTCGCTCGCGAGCAGCCCGGCGACCCGCCCCACCTCATCCTGCTCCCCGAGCGCCCCTTCGACCCGGAGGAGTTCCTGCGCGCCGTCAAGCACCAGGTGGACACAGGCCGCGGCTGCGTCGTCGTCGCCTCCGAGGGGCTCCGGGACGCCGAGGGCAACATCCTCGTCTCCTTCCAGCACCCCCTCGGCACCGACGCCTTCGGCCACCGCCAGCTGGGCGGCGTCGCCGACTACCTGGTGGGCCTCATCGTGGAGGGGTTGGGCCTCAAGGCCCGCTTCGACAAGGCTGGCACCATCCAGCGCGTCTTCGGGCTCGCCCAGTCCGAGGTGGACGTGGCCGAGGCCGAGATGGTCGGCGCCGCCGCCGTCGCCCGCGCCTGCGAGGGAGTGAGCGACCAAATGGTCACCCTCGAGCGGGTCAGCCGCGAGCCCTACCGCTGCCAGCCCGGCCTCGCCCCGCTCGAGGCCGTCGCCAACGCCGAGCGCCCCCTGCCCGATGAGTTCATCGCCGACCACGGCCGGGACGTCACCCCGGCCTTCATCGAGTACGCCCGGCCCCTCATCGGCGCGCCGCTCCCCCGCTACGCCCGGCTCCGGATGGCGCCCGTGTCCCGCTGAACCCATCCCCCTGCCAGAGAGAGCGCCCCCATGCCCAGGCCAGACGGCCGCTCGCCGGACGAACTCCGCCCGGTCTCCATGGCGACCGGCTACAACAAGCACGCCGAGGGCTCCTGCCTCATCGAGCTCGGCGATACCGTACTGATCTGCACCGCCTCCGTCCTCAACGAGGTCCCCCGTTTCCTCGCCGGCGCCCAGCGCGGCTGGGTCACCGCCGAATACGGCATGCTGCCGCGCGCCGGCGCCGAGCGCACCCCCCGCGCCCGCCTGCAGGCCAGCGGCCGCACCGCCGAGATCCAGCGCCTCGTCGGCCGCTCCCTCCGCGCGGTCGTGGACCTCGACGCCCTTGGCGAGCGCACTATCGTCCTCGACTGCGATGTCATCCAGGCCGACGGCGGCACCCGCAGCGCCGCCGTCACCGGCGCCTATGTCGCCCTGCGAGAGGCGCTCCAGCACCTCCAGGCCTCCGGCGTCCTCCGCGCGCTGCCCCTGTTCGACTACGTCGCCGGGGTCAGCGTCGGCGTCGTCTCCGGCGAGCCCATGCTCGACCTCGCCTATGCTGAGGACACCGTCGCCTCCGTGGACATGAACGTGGTTATGACCGGGGCCGGCAAGTTCGTGGAGCTCCAGGGCACCGCCGAGGGCATGCCCTTCGGCAAGGACCGGCTCGACGCGCTGCTCGCCCTCGCCGAGGTCGGCATCAAGCAGCTCATCGCCGCCCAGCGCGCAGCCCTGGAGCAGGCTGGGCAGTGAGCCGCCGGCTGCTGGTGGTAGCCACGCACAACCGCGCCAAGGCCCGGGAGATCGCCGAGCTTCTGGCCGCCGAGGACCTCCCCGTCGAGGCGCTCAGCCTGGGCGACTTCCCCGGGGTCAGCCTGCCGCCCGAGGTCGGCCTCACCTTCGCCGAGAACGCCGCGGCCAAGGCCCGCCACACCGCCCAGGCCACGGGACTGGCCGCCCTCGCGGACGACTCCGGCCTGGAGGTGGAGGCGCTCGGGGGACGACCCGGCGTATACTCGGCGCGCTACGCGGGCGAGGGCGCCAGCGACGAGCAGCGCTGCCAAAAGCTCCTCGCCGAGTTGCGCGGCGTGCCCGCTCACCGCCGCCGCGCTCGCTTCCGCTGCGCCGCCGCGTACGCGGAGCCCGGGGGAGCCACCCTGCTCGCCGAGGGGGCCTGTGACGGCCGCATCGCCGAGCGCCCGGCCGGCGCCGGCGGCTTCGGTTACGACCCCGTCTTCATCCCCCAGGGCCGCCGGCGCACCATGGCCCAGCTCTCACCGGCCGAGAAGCACGCAATCAGCCATCGCGGCCGCGCCTTCCGCCTGCTCGCCCGCGCCATCCGCGAACACCTGAAGCGTCAGCCCGCCGACGACCCGGCTGGCCCCTAGCGGGTCGCCCTCAACCGGTTGACGCCCCCCGCGCGGGGGCGCTATACTGGCCCTCGTCGGGGCGTAGCGCAGCTTGGCCAGCGCGCCTGCCTTGGGCGCAGGAGGTCGGCGGTTCGAATCCGCCCGCCCCGAGTCGCGGCTCACCTCGGTCCGCCCCGAGGCGTCACGGTCCGTCCGAGCGCCCCCCTCGTCCAGCCGGTCCGCCGCCGCAGCGAGCTAGCCCGCAGCAGCCGCGCCTCCCTCTCGGCCATGGCCAGGTAGCGGTCGGCCCGGGCCTGCGCCTCTTGCGCCAGGAGCTCGGCCGCCGCACGCCGTCCGCAGCCGGCCGGCTCGCCGCCGACCGCAGCCTCCAGTGGGTCGCAAGCACCGGCCCAGCCCGCCGGGTCCGGCGCGCCGACACCGAGCTCCTCCAGCCCCAACATCTCCCGGTCCGCCGTCATCGCTTGCATGGCCGTCTCCATCTCCCCGCACGCTTCCCTCCTGTATACGCACTACGGGGCGGAAGCGTTCACCCGGGGACGGCCGTAGCTAGCCCGGGGCTCACCACCCCAGCGTTCCGTAGGCCAGCGCCGTCGCGCGGATCGCGTACACGTTCACCGCCAGCAGGGCCAGCGACACCCCAGCCAGCAGCGCCCTTCCGGCCCGGCCATCTCCCCCGAGCAAGCTCAGCCCCCGCGCCGCCGCTAGCCCCAACATGGGCAGCGTTGCCACCAGATAGCGTCCCCCGCTGGTGCCCATGCGCCAGTCCACCAGCAGCACGTTGCGCAGCAGCCCGGCCAGCACTATCAGCACCGCCAACCCCCACAGCC
>CAYLPT010000175.1:0-17913 GCA_964385645.1 uncultured bacterium | reverse complement strand
CTTGCGCGGACAGAAGATCCGCCCGCTCGCCGGGTGGTGACGAAGCGGCCGTCGGTCTTCAGCGATGTGCCGTATGGCAGTTGGGCGTGGGATGCAGTGGAGGGGTGCTACTGGGCTGGCGTCGTCCAGGGCTACCCCGATGGGAGCTATCAACCGGAGAGCCCCGTTACGCGGGACCAGATGGCGGTGTTCGTGGCGCGGGCGATGGGAGTTCCGTCCGGCGGGGTAAGCGTGGTTGACTACGAGCCGCCAAGTGCTCCATCCTTTCCGGATGTGCCGACCGACTACTGGGCCTACCGGTACATCGAGTACTGCCGCGCGCAGGGTATCGTCCGCGGCTACGGGGATGGCTATCACCCGGAGGAGGAGGTAAGCCGGGGGCAGATGGCGGTGTTCGTGGCGCGGGGGATAGCGGGAGGCGACGCGAACGTCCCCGAGCCTCCCGAGGGGTCACAGCCGCGCTTCCCCGATGTGCCGGCCGACTACTGGGCTTACCGGTGGATCGAGTACTGCGCGTCCGAGGGGGTCGTTGCCGGCTACCCGGACGGTACCTATGGGCCGGAGGTGGTGGTGGCCCGCGACCAGATGGCGATGTTCATCGCGAGGGGCTTCCGGCTGGGCGTGCCGAGAGTGGGGGTGGCGGCAGAGGTGCAGGTGCAGGCGACTATCCAAGGGCCCCCGGCGGGCAACCTTGCGGCCGATCTCGAGCTGAGGTTCTACGAGCCAGGCGGCGCCGGCGCTCCGATCCACACCCGGGTCGTCTCCCTGGATGATAACGGTCAGGTGACGACCACGTTGAGCCTGCGCCCCGGGACCTATGACGTGTGGGGGAAGGTGCCGACTCACCTGGCGCGGCGCCTGAGGGACTGGTCGTTGACGACCAGCGGAGCCGCCCTCGATTTCGGCACCCTCCTCGCCGGCGACCTGGTGAACGACAACGTGGTGGACCGGGCGGACCTCGACTACATGACGTCGGTGTGGGGCACCGACGATCCGGTCGCGGACATCAACCGGGATGGGGTCGTCAACTCCCTTGACTTCTCACTGCTGAACAGCAACTGGGGGGTGGAGGGGGACTGGTGAGACTGTCGGCCCGAAGAGGGTATTGACACCTCTCCCCATTGCGCTAAGATAGACCCAACCGAATAGCCGGCCTGCCTACGTCACGCAAACGCGGCGGGCGCTTCTGACGATCGTGTGTCGAGCACGGTGGTCAGGGGCGCCCGCTTTCTGTTGGCCGGGGCAGGCGGCGAGCGCGGACCACGCCGACGGGGGCGGTGAACCCCGGGGAGGAGACCAGGATGGCGGACGAGGCGCAGGAGACGCAGGGACAGGCGGGCGCGGGCGAGCAGGCGGGAGGCGACTCCCAGCCGCAGGCCGGCGAGGGCCGGCAGGGAGACCCGGGCGCGAAGGAAGGCAGCCGGGGCGGGACGCAGGCCCCTGCGGCCAGCCCAGGGCAGGCCGCTCAGGCCGGCTCGGGACAGACCCAGACGCCGGGGGCGTCGGCGGAAGGCCGGTCGGGGGCGGGAGAGCCGAAGGGCAGGCCTGTGCCGACACAAGCTGCGGCGGGCAAGCAGCCCGAGGGCGGCTACCGGCTGTCTTTGACCGAGGCGCAGCGCGCGAGGCTCCTCGAGGAGGGCGTGCTGGAGGTGTCCGAGGAGCAGTACACCTCGGGGGTGCGCCAGCAGATGGAGGTTCTGCGGCGGCGGGCGAGCTCGGCGGAGAAGCGGCTGGCGGAGATCGCGGCCGAGCAGGAGGCGGCCGCGCGCAAGGCGCTGGAGGAGCAGAGCCGCTACAAGGAGCTGTACGAGAAGGAGCGCCAGGGCCGGGAGGCGGAGGCGGCGGCGCGGCGGGAGGACCTGATCCGCTCCCGCTTCCTGCTGGCGGCCCAGGCGCGGGGGGTCGTGGACCCGGAGGTGGCCTTCGTCATCGCCCGGGGGATGCCCGAGTTCGCGGGGGTGGGGTTGGACGAGGAGGGCGCCGTCACCGGCCTGGAGCCGGTGCTGGAGTCCCTGCTGGCGGGCAAGCCGTACCTGGTCTCCCAGCCGCAAGCCAAGCCACAGACCGTGGGGGCGGCGAGCAATCCGGCGCCACAGACGCCGCCGTCGCCCAAGAATCTGGCCGAGGCCGGGGATCGCCTGGAACAGGCTCTTCGCACGGGCGTGACCTGACCCGGCAAGAGGAGTGAGTAGCAGATGGCTGCGACCACGAGCACGCTGGCCGAACTGATCGTCCAGCTGTACCGGGGGCCGTGGGTGGAGGCGCTGTTCACCAACACCTTCCTGCTGACCCGCATTCAGCAGAAGCAGGGAGTGGGGGAAGGGGTGCGCTGGCCGGTGCGCTACGGCGGGAACACCTCGGCCGGCTCCTACGCGGAGACCGACTCCGGGGCGGGGGCGGGCAACCAGGGGTTCAAGAAGGCTTTCCTGGGCTGGAAGCTCAACAAGGTGGAGGTGGAGGTGTCGGGGCTGGTGCAGGCGGTGGGCGAGGCGGGGGGCATGATCGTTCCCGCCCTGCGCACCGAGCTGGACCTGGGGCTGTCGGACCTGCGGGCCAACATCAACTCCCAGCTGATGTCAGATGGGGCGGGCAACTCCGCCAAGGACATCACCGGGCTGTTCGCGGCGATTGCGGACACCGGCACCTACGCCGGGCTGGACCGGGGGACCTACACCTGGTGGAAGTCCTCGGTCAACGCCAACGGCGGGACCCCCCGGGACCTGACCGAGGAGCTGATGCGGGAGGTGAAGTCGGGGGTGGAGGCGCGGGGCGGCCGGGTGAGTGCGATCTACGCCGGCTCCACCCAGTGGTACCGCTACGGGGACCTGCTGCGGTCGGAGCGCCGCCAGCAGAATCCCATCTCCCTCACCGGGGGCTACCAGGCGCTGGACTTCGAGGGCGTGCCCCTGATCAAGGTCCCGGGTTACCCCCAGGACCGGATGGACTTCGTGGACGAGGGGCTCCTGGAGTATGTGGTGCTCCGGGACTTCGAGGCCACCCCGATGGCGAAGACCAGGGACTCCGACGTGATCTGGATCAAGCACTACGCACAGCTGGTCTGCCGGAACCCATACCGGCAGGGCTCGATCCAGAACCTCGGTGAGCCCAACGGCGGCGAGGCGTAGCGGATCAGATAGCATCCATTGGGGGGCTGGGCAATGCCCCGCCTCCTGGGGAACACCAGCCCCCCCTCACATCAACCGCGAGCACAGGAGAGTGCGATGTTGACAACAGCGTCGAGTGCAGATGTCGATCTCCCTCGGGAGACGCCCCGGGAGCCGGAGGGCCCGGTCGTGCCGCCGGCAGAGGTCGCGCCGCCAACCCAGGCAGCCGCCCAGCCCATGACGCTGAGGGCCATGATGGCGCTCCCCGAGCCGCAGCGATCCACCATGCTGGCCAACGCGGTACAGTCGGGGGCGGTGTTCTACCTGCGGGCGCGGGGATCGCGGCCGGTGACGCGCCGCTATGGCCCGCACCAACTCGAGGTCCCAACGCGCAAGGGCGGTAAGCCATTCGTGGCCGCCCACGCCATCCACCTGATGTGGTATTGCGCCGACCAGATCGAGGAGGTCGCCGGGGAGTAGGCTATGGCGATCGACGCGACCATCGGAGGGGCGGGCAGCAACAGCTACGTGACGCTGGCGGAGGCGCAGGAGTACTTCGCGGGGCGGCTCCACTGCGGCGCGTGGGCGGGCGCCTCCGAGGGTGATCGGGAGAGGGCGCTGCTGACGGCCTGCCGACACCTGGAGCGGGAGCGCTACTGGGACGGGGACGAGGGTGCCTCGGGCACCCAGGCGCTGACCTTCCCGCGCCGGCGGGACCGGGATGAGGTGGGGGCCCTGGTGATCCCGCAGCCGGTGAAGGACGCGCAGTGCGAGGAGGCGCTGGCGCTGCTGGCGCGGGGGGCGGAGTCGGAGCGGCGGCGGGCGCTGCAGGCGGCCGGGGTGACGAGCTTCTCGGTGGACGGGCTGAGCGAGCAGTACGCGCCGGGTGCGGCGCAGCAGGTGATCGAGAGCGCCGAGGCGCGCGCCCTGCTCTCCCCCTTGGTCTGCCGGGGAGGGGTGATCGCCACCTCGGAGCGGCGGGCGGGAGAGCTCACGGCGGGGAGCGGGTGATGATCTCGGACTACCTCGCCCAGAGCATCTGGCGGAGGCCCCGCACCGGGAGGGACGGGTACGGACAGCCGACCTTTGGGGCGCCGAGCCAGACCCGGGGCCGCTGGCTGGAGAAGCGGCGGCTGGTGCGCAACGCGCAGGGCGAGCAGGTGCTGTCCGAGGTGACCGTGACGCTGGGGCCGGAGGACGAGGTCGCCGTCGGCGACGGGCTTTCGGCGGATGGGGAGAGGTACCTGACGGTGATCGCCGTCTCGGTCTCCCGGGGCCTGGGCGGCGACGGAATCACACAGCGCGCCTACCTGTAGGCGCGAAAGGGGATGAGATGAGGACTTTGAGTCTGACGAGAGGGCTGGCGCTGGCGGTGCTGCTGGCGGCCTTGCTGGTCTGCACGGCGCCGGCCGCGCTGGCCGAGCGGGCGGAGGGCGATGTGCTGTTGCCCCGCCTGGAGCGGGCGAGCATCGCCCACGTGTCGCCCCTGACGAGCTCGGGCGAGAGCCTGGGTGCCCGAGGCACCCACTTCCGGCTGTTGCCGGTCGAGCAGCCCGAGCAGGTGACGCTGAGGCAGCCGCTGACACTGCTGCAGTACGCGGCCGCCAACACGACGCTGGATGGCTTGATCTACGACAGCGAGGGACGGCTGCCGACCAGTACGGGCGACCTGCGGGTGTCGCCGGGAGCCAGCCTGGCGCTGCTGGATTCGGGCGGCGAGAAGACCTCGACCCGGGCCGGCCTGACCTACACGCAGCACACCCGGCTCGGCACCTACCTGTCGTTCGGCGTGGAGCTCTGAGGAGGCCGTCATGGGGAATGGGGACTACCTGATCTCGCTGCTCGCCGGGCTGACGGCGCCGGCTCTCACCGGGGCGGTCAAGCGCCTCTTCGGGGCCGGCTGGCCGGAGAGCGCCTGGCGCAAGCTGGGGGTGTTCGCCCTGTTCACCGGGTGGGTGACGATCGTCGCGACGATCGTGGCCGGCCTGACCGGGGCGCTGGCCGATGTCGGCAGCCTCGCCCAGATCGTCGCCGTGGCGGTGGCGATCGGGAGTGCGGTGTTCCGGGTCGCGCACCTTCGGGACTGGGAGTAGAGGGCACGTGGCTCGCCTGCGCGGCAAGTACGGGGTGGAGTTCACCGGCGTCGGGGAGCTGAGCCGGCAGCTCGCCCGCGACGGCGCGGTGTGGCGGCGGGTCCAGGGGGCGGCGGTGCGGGGCATGATCGAGAACACCGAGGACCTGCTGGGGCGGGCGATGCGGGATGCGCCGGTGGATGAGGGGACGCTGCGGGCGAGCGGCAGCGCGGCGGTGTACGCGGGCGGCCGGGCGGTCTCCCGGGCGGGCGCCCAGGCCTTCCGGGCGGACAGCGAACGCGCGGTCTCCCGGGGCAAGCTCCCCGAGCTGGCCTCGCGCGGGGTGGAGATCGGCCACCGCGTAGGCGAGCGTCAGCTCATGGAGGGCGGCCTCTCCGATGCCGTGGTGGGCGAGGTGGGCTTCGACCAGCCCTATGCGCTGGCCCAGCACGAGCGGCTGGACTTCAACCACCCCAAGGGCGGCAAGGCGAAGTACCTGGAGGACAACCTCAAGCTCCAGGCCGGCCGCTACCAGGCGAACCTCGAGCACCACCTCCGGGGGGCGCTCAAGTGAGCCTGCTGGTGGACAGGCTGGCGGCCTACCTGGAGGGCCAGGGCGAGGCAGACATCTTCAAGCTCCACCGGCCGGCTGAGCCGCTGGAGTGCGTGAGTCTGCACGCGACCGGCGGTTACCCTCCGAGCAACTACACGGAGCGGGAGCGGCCCACGCTGCAGATCGTCGCCCGGGCGGCGACGCCGGATGGCGCGCTGCAGAAGGCCTACCGGCTCTTCCGGCTGCTGCGCCATCAGCAGAACCTCGACCTGGGCGAGGGCCTGGATGTGCTGACGCTCGAGGCGCTTAACAGCCCAGCGTATATGGGGACGGAATCGACTCGCGGCGGGGTGGGACACCTCGCCTCATTCAACGTTCTCGCCGATCTGCGGCGAGCACAGAGCTAGGAGGAGATCATGGCAGTTGGGCTGCTGCAGGTAGTGCCGAGCCATGCCGCGGCCGGCGATGTCCTCACGCTGATCGGTGAGGACTTCGCGGGCACGGACCACGTGTTCTTCCGTCGGCACGGGGCGACGGAATGGCAGGAGGTCAACCCCAGCCGCGTGGAGCTCGATGGCGCCGACCTGGTGGTGACCATTGACGAGGCGAACACCGATGGCTGGCCGGCGGGGCTGTGCGACGTGGGTGTGGCGGCGACCGGGGAGCCGGTTCCCACCGCTCCCACGAGCTGGCTGGCGCAGGCGGTGTTCTTCTACGTCGCCCGTCCCTACGACCCGAACGCGGTGATCAAGGGGGCGCCCAAGGCGCTCTACATCGACGGCGAGTTCGTGGGGCACCTGCACGGCGCGGTGGAGGTGGAGCACAACGTCGAGACCTCGGACGTGGAGGTCAACGAGTCGCTCATGCCGATCCGCTCCATCAAGGCGGGCGAGACCATGGTCGTCTCGGCACCGATGGCCGAGGTGACCCTGGAGAACCTCCGGCGCGTGTGGGGCGTCGCCGCCGAGGTCGAGGACCTGGGCGGCGGCCGGCGGCGGCTGCGCTTCGGCGGTGACACGGAGCTCCGGGAGGTGCCGGTGCTGCTGGTGACCCCGGCCGGATCCGGCATGGAATGGGCGATCACCTTCTACCGCTGCACGGTGACCACCGGCGGCACGCTCACCTGGAGCCGGGACGAGCAGGTGGACCTGCCGCTGCGCATCACCGTGCTGGCGGACACCAGCCGGCCCGTCGGCGACCAGATTCTCCGCGTCGAGGAGTACCCGACCGAGGCCGCCGAGGAAGAGCCGGAGGCATAGCGCCACCGCCGGCGGCGTGAGCCACATAGGCGCATCGCAATACCGGGGCGGTCGGCCCGCTCGCAGACAGCTTGCAGACGCGGGCCGGTCCGGACTGGCGGGAGGCGAGATGAACTGGAGAGTGTGGGAGCGGGTACGGGCAGGCCGGCCGACCGAGGACGAGCTGCTGGCGCCAGAGCCGAGGCGCTTCCGGGTGGGTGAGCGGGAGATCGTGGTCAAGCCCCTGGTGATCGGGGACTTCCGGCGGATCTCGGGGGAGCTGGCCGCCCTCGCCCAGCGGGTCGCCCGGGAGCATCCCGACCTCGACTTCTCCAAGCCCGACGAGCATCTGCAGACCCTGCTGCCCCTGTGCCAGGATCTGCTGGGCATGCTCTTCGAGAAGCTCTTCGGGATCGATGCCGAGTATGTCGAGGAGCATCTGACCCTCGCGCAGGCGACCGAGATCCTGGTCGCGTTCCTCGAGCTCAACCAGCTCCCGGTGATCCGGGGAAACGTGCTGCGCGCCCTCCTGCTGGGCAAGGCGCTGGTCGGAGTGGGCGCGCTGAGTCAGGAGTCTGGGCCAGCGCCTACCATGTCCTGATGTCGGCCTACGGCATCGATCGGCCAGACACCATCACCTGGGGCTGGACGCCGGCGCAGGCGCTGATCATGGCGGAGCGGATCCGGCAGCGGAGAGCGCGGCTGGCGGCGGACCGGATGCACGAGACCTACCTGGTGGTGGCGGCGGCCCAGGGGAGCAAGCCGCACTTCCGGCAGATGCAGGCCGAGGCGCGGCGGCTGCGGCGGGAGGCGCGTTCGGCGGCCGAGCCCGAGGGACCGGCGGTGGATGGTGACATACGGGACCTGGTGGGGGCGCTCGGGGTGACGGTGCAGCGCCGCCCGACCCGGCGGAGGAGGCGGGGGTGACGGTCGGCGCGATCGTCGCGAAGCTGCGCCTGGACATGACGGAGTTTTGGGGGGGATGGCGCGGGCCAACTCCCTCCTGGAGCAGCACGGCGCGCTGGCGCTGCGGGCGGGCATGATGCTGGCCGGCTTCGGGGCGGCGGTGATGGGCGCGCTGATGGTGGCGACGCGGGCGGCGGCCGAGTTCGAGGGGGAGATGCGCAATGTCAACTCCATCCTCAAGGACTCCGAGCAGAACTTCGCCGCCATCTCCCAGGCGGTGCTCGACATGGCGGGCGAGGTGGGGCAGGCGCCGGCCGTGCTCGCCCGGGGCCTCTACGACATCGTCTCTTCGGGCTTCCAGGGGGCCGATGCGCTGAAGGTGCTGGAGGCCTCCGCCCGGGCGGCCACCGCCGGCCTCACGGATACCGCCACCGCCAGCAAGGCGGTCACCGCGGTGCTTAACGCCTATGGGATGAGCGCCGATGAGGTCAATCGGGTCACCGACGTGCTGTTCAAGACCGTCGAGCGGGGGGTGGTGACCTTTGCGGAGCTCGCCGGCAACATCGGCCAGGTGGTCTCCACCGCGGCGCAGGCGGGGGTGCCGGTGGAGGAGCTGGGGGCGGCGATCGCCACCATGACCCGGGCGGGGGTGCAGGCTCCCGAGGCGGTCACTTCCCTCAACCAGGTGCTGCTGTCCTTCATCCGGCCCACCGACAAGGCGCGGGAGGTGGCGCGGGCGATGGGGCTCGAGCTCACCGCCACCAACCTCGCCGCCAAGGGGCTATCGGGGGTGATGCTCGAGCTGGGCCAGGCCTTGGCGATCTCGCTGGAGGAGCTCGATGCGCTGGAGGCCGCCGGGGCGGAGAACGCCGAGGTGATGGACCTGGTCGCCCGGCGCATGGGGATGACGAGCGAGAAGCTGGCCGAGCTGTTCCCGAACGTCCGCGCCCTTCGGAGCGCGCTGGTGCTGGCCTCTGGCGGGGGCAAGGAATTCGCCGGGGACGTGCAGGCGATGGCGCAGGCGACCGGGGCGGCAGCCGCCGCGCTGGAGGAGCAGAGCAAATCCCTGCGGCTCGAGTGGGCGAAGACGATGGCCACTGCCCGCGCGCTATGGATCGAGGTCGGGACGGTGGCGCTGCCGGTGCTCAAGGAGTTGACTGGCGGGCTGCGGGTGGTGGTGCAGGCATTGCGGGCTATGCCGGCCCCCCTACGGACGCTCACAGTCCTGATCGTCGCCGCTACTGGGGCGCTGGCGGCGCTCACCGCGGCATGCGTCGTGTTCAACACCCAGGCGAGGGCTGCGGGCCCTGTGGCGCTACAGCTCATCGCCTCGATGAAGCAGATGATCGTGACGCTGGCGACC
The DNA here is from genome assembly GCA_964385645.1 of uncultured bacterium. Taxonomy (GTDB): domain Bacteria; phylum Armatimonadota; class Hebobacteria; order Hebobacterales; family Hebobacteraceae; genus CAYLPT01. The sequence continues at coordinate 8,677 of CAYLPT010000175.1, read as the reverse complement.
ACGAAGGTGACTCTGTCGGCGGCGAGCGTGAGCATGGCCGGCTTCGGGGCGGCGGCAACGAAGGCCGGAGCGGCGCTCAAGGGGCTGGGTCTGCTGGTGACGCCGGTCACGGTGCTGGCGACCGCGGCGCTGGGGCTGGGGGTCGCCTTCGCCCGGGGCGAAGATCGGGCCGCGAAGCTCCATGAGGCGATCTCCAAGCTCTGGCAGAGGGCAAAGGATCTGCCACCCGAGATCAGGGCGATGGTGGCCGAGCTGGATAAGCTGGAGCCCACCCGGATTCAGAGGTGGTCGAATGCCCTCGGCGAGATGCTTGGTCTGCGGACGATCGAGGCGATTCGCCTGCAGGAGGAGGCCATCGAGAGCGTGACCTACGCTGTCGAGCGGGCCGAGGCCCGGTCCCGCCGGGCCCGGGAGATGACCGAGCGGGCGGAGTCCGACCTGGCGGCCCTGCGCCGGAGCCGACACGAGCAGCGCATGGAGGAGATCGAGTCGGAGCGGCGGGCGATGCTCGCCGCCGGCGTGGAGGCTGCGACCGCCAACGAATGGGCGGAGTCCATGCGGGTGCTGGCCCGGCAGGAGGCCCAGGCCGACCTCCTCAAGCTCGACGCCGACCTGCTGGAGGCGCAGGGCAAGAGCCACGAGGCGCGCCTGGCGCGCATCCAGGCCGAGGTGCTCGCCTGGCGCCGGAGCTACGCGGAGCACAAGGGCGAGGAGGAGGCCCGGCAGGTGGGCGCGGCGCTGCTGCAGCGGCGCATCGAGGAGCTGAATGAGGAGCTCGCCCGGGAGCGGGCCCAGGCCTTCGAGGCGACCACAGGGCGGATCGTCACCTCCTGGCTCGGCGCCGTGGAGGCGATGCGGCAGGCCGACCGGCTGCAGACGGGGGAGCACCTCGCGCAGCTCGACAAGATCCTCGGCTTCATCCAGCAGATCAACCAGGCGCGGCGGGCGGCGGGTGAGGCGCCTCTCTTCCGGGATGAGGAGCTGCGCCTCGCCCAGCAGATCGCGGCCGAGCGCCGGCGCATGCAGGAGGAGATGGAGACCGCCGGCCGGCGGCTCGCCGACCTGCGGCAGGAATGGACCCAGCAGGAGATCGCCGAGCGTCGCCGGCTGCACGCCTTCGAGCTGAGCATGATCGACCTCACCGCGCAGCACCGGGTGGACCTCCTGCGACTGGCGGGCATGGAGAGCGAGGAGGCCCTGGGCGAGGTGGCCATGGAGAAGATCCAGGCGATCGCCGCGCTGCTCGAGGACGCCGAGCTCGACGCAGAGACCCGGCTGCAGGCGCTGCAGGAGCGGTACCAGGAGGTGCGCCGGGCGGCCGAGGCCGGGATGATGCCGGAGGACGAGGCGCTGGAGGCGACCTTCGCCTCCATCCGGGAGGCGCGGGAGACCCTCGCCGCGCAGGAGCGGGAGCAGTTCGAGGAGCGCCGGCGCCAGCACGAGGAGACGGTCTCCCAGATCGAGGCCGAGCAGCGGACCCTGCGGGATCAGATCCGGGAGACCGCGGGCAGCATCGCCGACTCCGCGGTGCGGGTCTTCGACGGGATCGAGGAGCGGCTGCGGCGCCTGAGCGCGGTGAGGCTGGAGCCCGCCCTGGCGGCGGGGGCGCCCGGCCAGCGGATCACGAACATCTACCTGGGCGATCGGCAGATCGCCGCCACGACCGATGTGCACCGGCTCGCCGACCAGCTCGCCGAGCTACTCGAGCGGGAGATCACTCATGGGAGGGGGTGAGCGATGACCGCGTGTGTCCTGAGCTACCCAGATGGCTTTGGGCCGACCTACCTGGATGTGGATCCGGCCCGCTACGACGACCGCCCGGCGGAGCGGCGAGTCAGTGCGCACGCGACCGCAGAGGGTCGCGTCTGGCAGGACTTCGGGGCGCCCGACATCGACCGCCAGATCCGCCTGCGGGTCGACTGGATGGCCGCCGCGACGCTCGCCGCGTTCCGGGCCAAGTACCAGGCGGTGGGGCAGGTCTGGCGGTGGGTGGACCACCGGGGGCAGGAGTACCGGGTGTTCTTCCGCTCGCTGATCCCCGAGCGCATCCGGGCACACGAGGCCTACCGGGTGGAGCTGGTCTTCGACGTGATCGAGGAGACGGCCTGATGGCAGCGGGAGCGGTCAGGCTAGCGGTAGCTCTGCCCACGGGGGCGCATGGAGTGGAGCACCACATCATCCCCCTCCACGTCGTAGCGAAGGCGATAGTCGCCGATGCGGAGGCGGAACTGCCCCTCGCCAGGCGGCACGTCTACGAGCTTGCGGATGTCGGCCCGGCCCTCCAGGTTGTAGGGGTCGGTTTCGAGGACCCCGAGGGCCGCCAGGAGGTCTTCGTATACTCGAGGCTGGCGCCGCTGCAGGCGGCGGATGTCGCGCTCGAAGCCCTTGAAGGCGACGACGCGGTAGCGGCGCGCCATGCTGCTACCGCGACTTCGGGGCGCTCAGTTCATCCAGGAACTCCCGCACCGGCCGGGCGCGCCCGGAGCGGTAGGCCTTCATGCTCTCCCGCATGCGCCGGCGCAGCGCGGGGTCTCTGCTCTCCAGGTAGTCCTCCAGCAGGTCAATGTCCACCAGGCCGGCGACCGGTATGCCGTCCTTCTCCAGGACGACCACGTCGCCCTCGACGTTCACCGCTCGCACCAGGGAGCCCAGGTTCGTCCGGGCCTTCGTCATCGGCATGCGCAGCACGCGGTTCGCCATGTGACCACCCTCCAGGCACATGCTCACTCATGCATGTTAGTCAATCTGCATCAGGGTGTCAAGCGGCGAGCCGCGGCGCTCGGGAGGACAGGTAGACCATGGCCAAGGCAGTCAGCCGCTACGAGTCAGACGGGATCACTCCGGCCGAGGCCTCCTACGACCAGGGCGCGGTGCATGACGGCGCCGCCAGGGATCCCCGGCGGATCTGGTGGCGCAACGCCTCCACCGCCGGCGAGTCACTCGAGGGGTGCCTGGTCGAGCGGGCGGCGGTGGGCGCCAATGACGGGGTGCAGTACATCCAGATCGCCCAGGACCTGCCCCTGGATCCGCCCGGGCAGCCGGCCGCGTCGCTGGCGAGCGGAATCGCCCTGGAGATCGGCTACTACGAGTACGCGGTCACCTTCGTCACGGCCAACGGCGAGACCACGCCGGGTGCCCTGCGCGGGATCACCACCACCTCCGGCAACCAGAAGGTCAACCTGTCGAGCATCCCGACCGGACCGGCCGGCACCACGGCGCGGCGGATCTACCGCAGCGCGGTGGGCGGGGGCGACCTGTTCCTGGCGGATGAGATCGCCGACAACGAGACGACCGGCTACCTGGATGAGACGCCGGATGGCAGCCTGGGCGCGCCGGCGCCCGCGCTCAACACCTCCGGCTCGCCCGGGACCTGGCAGACGGCGGCGATCGCCATCGGGGACCTGCCGGCCGGGGAGTATGCTGCCTGCTGGATGCGCTACTCGGTGCCGGCCGGGACACCGCAGATCGGGAACCCCCGCCGGGCGCTGGTGAGGTTCCGGGAGACGGGGGCCTGATGATCACCGACTCCCAGGAACTGCAGGCGACGGTGCTCGCGCGGGTGGCCGACAGCCTGCTGCTGCAGGCGGAGGTGTACGGCTACCGGATCGCCGACGCGGTGGAGCTCCAGGCGGCGGTGGTGCCGGCGCTGAGCGACTCGGTGCAGCTGCGGGCGACGGTGATCAACCGGGAGTTCGAGGAGGCGGCCGCCGGGCGGGTGCTGGCGCCCGAGGCGGAGATCACCTTTACCAGGAGGCAGCCGCAATGACGGCTATTGCAGAGAAGGCGCAGTGGAACTGCCGCACCACGGTGCGGAAGTTCGACGCGGACGTCGACGAGTACATTCGCCGTTACGGGGAGGAGGAGGGCCTGCGGCGCTTCTACGCCGAGCACGCCCCGGTCGAGGAGACGGTCCGCGAGGGAAATGTCCTGACCCGTGTCGGGATCGAGACCATCTGGCGGCTAGTGGCAGGGCTGAGCGCGACCGCCTACTCGCATGCTAACGCCCGCCTCGGAGTCGGCGATGACAGCACCACCGGCCAGGACACCGATACCGGGCTCCTGGGCGTGAACCAGGAGTGGAAGGGCATGGAGGCCGGCTACCCGGCGGTGGGCGCGCTGGCCGAGAAGAAGATCACCTTCCGGTCGCTCTTCGGGCCGGCCGAGGCCAACTTCGAGTGGCTGGAGTGGGGCATCGACAACGGCGCCGGCGCCCGCAAGCTGCTGAACCGCAAGGCTGAGAACCTGGGCACGAAGTCGAGCGGCACCTGGCAGCTGACGGTGGAGATCTCGCTCGCGTAGTCTATCGCCGGAGGCAGCCCCGTGAAGGTCAAGGTCGGCCGCTATACGGGCGACGGCACGAACCCGCGCGTCTTCACGGGGCTCGGGCTCGCGCCCGACGTCGTCTTCATCAAGCCGGCCAACACCCAGCACCTCCTGATCGGCTTCCGGGGGGTGACGCCGTACTTCTTCGGCGCCGCCGGCTCGGTGAGCGGCGCGATCACTTGTGACGCTGATGGTTTCACCCTCAGCGGCCACGGTGGCGTCAACGGCGCGGGCATCGTGTACGCCTACCTCGCCATCGAGGCCTCGGGGGGCGATGCCAAGGTCGACACCTATGAGGGGAACAACACGGCTGATCGCGAGATCGACGGCCTGGGGTTCAGGCCGGGCTTCGTCCTGGTGCGTCGCCACAGCACCGCTAGCGGCACGGTAGCATGGTGGCGATGCACCTCCATGAGCGCCGGGATGTCGTGCAGCTCGTTCTTCGGCGAGACGGCCAATCGGATCAAGTCGTTCACCTCCGACGGCTTCACTCTGAGCGCGCATGAGCACGTCAATCTCAGCGGCGCCTATAGCTACCTGGCGATCGCCGACATCGACGGCTGTGCCGAGTCGGGCGAGTACACGGGCAATGCCCAGGACAATCGCAACCTGGATGTGGTCGGGTGGCGGCCCGATTCCCTCCAGGTGAAGCGGGCGGAGCTTAGTGGGGCCGGCGTCTGGCGGACGAAGGATCATGTCGGCGATGTGAGCGGTTCGCTGCACAACGATGCCGAGGCCGCGAACCTCATCCAGGAACTCCGGGATCTGGGGTTCCAGGTCGGGACCGATGATCGGGTCAACCGCAACACCAGCCGCTACGTCTGGTATGCGCTGCGCGAGGGCGACAGCGCCGTGCCGGACATCGAGGAGCTGGACTCCTCGGATTCGGCGGCGGCCAGCGAGACCGCTCACGCCAGCGAGTACACGGCGCCCGAGATCGTCCAGGCCAGCGACGCCGGCGCGCTCGACAAGGAGTGGGTCGGCGCCTGGGGCTACTGGCGCCCGCAGCCGGGGGTGCGGCTCCCCTGGGGCCCGCTGCCGGGGGTGCAGGCCTTCATCACGAGCTCCGACTCTGCGGCGGCGACCGACGCAGCCAGGCTCGCCGAGGAGCAGATCGCCGCCGGCGACTCCGGCGTGCTCACCGATGCGATAGCAGAGGCGCCCCCGGTCGAGCACTTGGGGCTCGAGCCCGTGGCGGCCGAGGATGTCGCCGCCCTCTGGTACGAGATCGAGGTCTCCGAGACAGAGGTCCACGGCGAGGATGAGGTGGCGATCGAGATCCAGCCCGTGGGCGACTCGGACGCGGGGGCGCTGACCGACACCGCCGAGGTGCCGGCCGGGATCTACGATGGGCACGAGGCGGGGCTGGCGGCCGACGCCTGGGTGCGCCTGCGGGCAGAGACGGCGACCGCCGACGCCGCCGCGGCCCTGGAGGCGGCGCAGCGGGTCATCATCCTCTCCCGGCACATCCTCGAATGCACCATCGAGTCCTCGGTGGAGGCGCTGGCGGACGCCTTCGACCTGCGCCTGGCGGAGTCGGATCCCGGCGCGCCCCTGCGGCCCAAGGCGCAGCTCTGGCGCTCGGTGGGCGAGGGCGACCTGGTGCAGGTGCGGATCGGGCTGGCGGATGTCGGCATGGATGACTATGGCACGTTCCGCGTAGACGGCGCGGCCGCGCGGGCAACGGAGAGCGAGCTCGTCACCGAGCTGCACGGGCGGGACCGGGCGGCGCTGCTGGTGGATGAGCGCCGCGATCCCCGCAGCTATCGCCTCAGCGCCTACCGGGAGCTAGACGCCACCACATGGACGCGCCCCACCTGCCGGGCGATCGCCGGCCGGCTGGCCGCCCTGGTGGGTCTGGGGCTGGTATGGGACGCCCCCGACTACCGGCTCAAGGAGTTCACGCTGAGGGCGGATGAGTCCATCGCCGCCGCCCTGGGTCGGCTCCTCGAGCCCCTCCAGGTGAGCCGCCGCTGGCGCAGCGACGCCTGGGTGGACGGCGACAGCCTGGTGGTGCGGCGCCGGGGCAACGGACCCGTGCTGGGCACGCTGGAGTGCTCGCTCGGACTCGTGCGCTCCATCGTGCGGGAGCGCCAGCCCGCCGTGGCCCAGGTGCGGGTCTGGGGCGGCACGGAAACCGTGCTGGCGGGCTACGAGGACGAGGAATCGGGCGAGGCGGGCGACTCCCAGGTGCAGATCGAGGATGACGGCTCGGGCCGGCGGGTGGTGCGGACCTACACACGGCGGGCCGACGGTCTCTGGGCGCTGAGCCAGGAGGAGAGCGAGGAGCTGGTCTTCGAGGACGTCTTCGAGCCTCCGCGCTGGCTCGACGAGCACCGCTTCGCATCAGTGTGGCTCGGGCGGCTCCTGGTGGAAAGCCGGACCATCATCCGCTCCGACCTGCACACCGACTCGCCCAAGACCGAGCGGCGGGTGGTGCGCTTCGACCACGACGACGCCCACCGCCTGGCGCTGCGGGAGGAGACCCTCTACGAGTGGCGGGCCGAGGAGTGGCAGGAGCGGGAGAAGACCCTGGTCCGCTACGAGCAGGTGACGCCGACCGACGTGCGGACGACCACCACCGAGTGGCGGGTGGTGGCCGGCCAGCTCCGGGTGCGCCGCGGCTTCCCCCGGCGCGTGGAGCAGCCCGGCGTGCTGCAGTCTGCGCTGCGGACCGACTCCCCGCCCGACTACGCCTGGGACCAGCAGGAGGACGGCAGCGAGCCTGAGCGCCGGCGCCGGATCGAGCGGACCATCCAGTACCGGGGCACGGTGAAGGGGATCGAGGGCGGGATCCCGGTCGAGGCGTCGCTCCCGCACCTCATGAGCCACGCCGCCTGCCAGCAGATCGCCGAGGACCTGGCCTCCGAGAGCGGCAAGTGGCTGTACCAGTTCGAGGTGTTCTGGCCGCGGCCCCTCCCCTACCGCAAGGGCGACCGCGTCGCCCTCACGCACCTGCCGGCCGACATGCCGGATATGGTGGCCGTCATCACGCGGGTGCGCACGCAGTTCTCCGCGGAGCAGGCGGCGTGGACGCACGACATCACGCTGGAGGCCTGGAGCGATGAGTGATCGCCTCGCCAGAGTCATCCGCCGCATCCTGGCGGGCCCGCACGCGGCGGGGCTGGCGCGGGTGGCCGCGATCACCCGGCCGGGCGAGGTGCGCCTGGAGAGCCGCCCGGAGCGGGTGCTGGTGGCGGGCAACGCCCGGCCGCCGATCGGCGCCCTGGTCCCCTGGCTGCGGGTGGATGGCGGGACCTTGGTCACCAGCTGCAACATCCCGACCCGCCTGGTCGTCCCGCCGGCCGCCGTCGAGGTGGCCAAGGTCTGGGAGCAAGTGCGGGTCAACGTCGACTCCGCCAACGCCGGCGTCATGCTCGCCCACCGGGACTCCTCGGGGCGCTGGTGGGTCAAGGCGCGACGGTTCACGCCCGCCTACTACAGCCGGGAGGCGGACGACTTCCTGGAGCCAGACTGGATCTACCGGGGCACGGGCCTGGGCACGAGCTCCGTGGACGCCGACCGCAGCAGCGTGCTCGGGGACGGCGACGCCTTCATCGAGGCGGGCGGCGACGCGTTCGTCCCCCTGGGCGTGCGCCGGATCGAGATCCTGCCGGGCGGCAGGCTCTCGTACGGCTCCCTGCACTCGCTGCCCAACCAGCCCGAGGGCACGCCGATCCGATCGGCGATCTGCCGGGACGCCTGGGGGCACTACCACGTGGCCGCCTGGTGGACTTACCCCTACATCACCGACCCGCCGATGTGGCGGGAGGTCGCGTGGCGGGGCACCGTGCCGGGCGCGGTGGACTCCTGGGAGCGCACCCTGCACGTGCTCCACGATATGCCCCCCGACAACTGGCGGGTGCCGACGCTGTTTCCCCTCGAGGGGGCAGTGGTCCAGCTCCGGGCGCAGCGAGTCACCATCAACGGGACGGTCTACGACGGGATCCGCTACCGGCTCTTTGAGGCGGGGGGCTGGGGCGCCGAGTCGGACCCCGGGTTCCGGGGCGAGCGCATCGCCGGCGTGGGCGGCGACGATCTGCACATCGTGTACCAGGACGCCGGCGGGGCCTACCTGTGGCGGCGGGGCGCCTCAGGCGCCCTCGGGGCGGGCCTGCTCTGGGATGACCCGGCGGTGCTGCTCGAGTCCAACGCCGGGGCCTGGGGCGCGGTCCACCGGAACTACGCCGAGGGCAGCGCGCCGGTGGCCGCCTGGGTGACGAACTCGGCGCGGGAGTGCTGGCGCTACGGCCTTCCGCCCGGCGAGGAGGGCGAGGACTTGGAGGCTCCCGACCCCCTCGCGTACGCGGTCACCAACGACGGCCTGCAGGCCGGCGGCGGCTCGCAGGCCCAG
>CAYLPT010000174.1:0-4302 GCA_964385645.1 uncultured bacterium | reverse complement strand
TCGCTAGCCCGCGCCGTACTCCTCCACCGCCTCCACGAAGGCCACGATGTTCTCCCACGGCACGTCCGGTTCGAGCACATGCGTCGGCGCCAACAGCAGGCCCTCCGGCCCCATCGCTTCGATCCGCTCCCGCACTACCCTCCGCACCTCCTCGGGCGAGCCAAAGGGCATCGTCGTCTGCGTCCCGATGGTGCCCCAGAAGGCCAGCCGATCCCCGTACTCGCGCTTGACCTTCACCGGGTCCATGCACTCCGGCTGCACCGGGTTCAGGATGTCCACCCCGACCTCGATCAGGTCCGGGATGATCGGCTCGATGTATCCGTCGCTGTGGTAGAACGCCAGCAGGTCGGGCTTGATGCGCTTGGCCGCCCGGATGAGGGCCGCCAGCCTCGGCTTCAGCCACCGCCGCCAGCTCTCCGGGCTCATGAGCATCGCCCGCTGCGAGCCCACGTCATCCCCAAGGTGCATGATGTCCACCCCTGCCTGCGCCAGCCGCCGCGCGGCCTCGATCATGGTATTGTTCACCGTATCCAGGATGGCGACCGCGAGGTCTGCGTTGTCGTGGAAGTCAATGAGCAACTGCTCTTGCCCTCGCAGGTACCACGAGGTCTCGAACACCGCACCCGCGCAGGCCCCCGGCGGCGATGCCGACACCGGGTAGCCCCGATCCTGCCAGGCCCGCACCAGCCGCGGCAGCTCCCGCCACCGGTAGTCTGCCAGCACGTCTGGCCATGGGTAGGCTGCGATATCGCGGGGGCTCCGCGCCTTGCCCAGCGGGTGGACCATGCGCTCGAAGTGGTGGAAGCCGGCCGAGATCGCCCCCACCCCCCACTCATCGTGGTGCGACGGCCTCGGCTCCCCGCTCAGGTAGTCGGAGAAGTCGCGGGGGTTCCGCGTCGGCATGATGCTCACGTGCCGGGGCTCCAGCCGGAAGAACTCGGCATAGTCCTCCTGCCCGGTGCGGGAGCGAAACTCGGCCTGCTTAGCCGGCGTCAGGTCCAGCGTCTTGGGCGCCCGGTCCGGCCGGCCGCGGCGCATGGCGGTGAGCACCCGCTCCCGCGGCGACATCCCCTCCGCCATCTCACTCCCTCCTCAAACCACCCTAGCCCTGCGCCGCGAACTGCGGCAGATACCGCGCGTGAGCCCCCAGCAGCTCGTCGAGCATGGCCCACGCCGCCTCCAGACTGCGCACCAGCGGGTCGTTCACTAACGCCTGGAGCGCCAGCCCGCGGTCGCCCCTCACCGCCGCCTCGACGATCAGCTCCTGGTTCGCCACATGCCGCGCCAGCACAGCTTGCACGCCGGCCGGCAGCGCGCCCATGGCGTGAGGCGTCACCCCTCGCACGTCCACCGTCGCCGGCGTCTCCACCACCGCCTCCAGCGGCAGGTTCGACACCTGCCCCAGGTTCGGCCAGTTCACCGGGAAGGTGACCGGCTCTCCCCCCGCCAGCGCGATCACCACCGGCGCCACCGGCTCCCCGCCTCGCTCCAGCCCCGGCAACCCCTTGCCCTGCCTCATCTCCAGCCAGCGCGCGTGCGCGCGATCCCGCGCCTCATAGCGGTCCTTCACCGTCACCATCTGATCGAGAAAGCCGTAGCGCTCCCCATACCCCGACTCCGGCGTCAAGAAGTGCGGGAAGAACTCAGACAGGTGCCGACCCTTCCACACCGGCAGCGCGCCGAACACCTCGAACAACATCGGCGCCACCGTGTCCTTCGGATACCCCTGCTCGCGCCAGTGCTGCCGCAGCAGCTCGAGGCCGTCCTCACCCCGTACGCTCAGCTCGGTCATCCACGTACAGTGGTTGATCCCCGCCACCCGGTAGTGCATCTCCGACTGCGGGACACCGAGCATCGCCTCGAGGTCCCGCAGGCACCCGAACAGCTCGTGGCACAGCCCGATGCACCGCACCCCTGTCTCTCGCCAGATCGCCCGCGTGAGCGTCGTCATCGGGTTGGTGACATTGATGAGCCACCCTCCCGGGCACACCTCTTCCATGTCGCGGGCGATCGCCAGCAGCACCGGGATGTGGCGCAGCGACCGACTCAGCCCGCCCGGCCCCACAGTGTCGGCGATGGTCTGGCGCACCCCGTGCCGGTCGGGAATCTCCATGTCCAGTCGCCACGCCTCCAGCCCACCGACCGCGATCGTGACCACCACATAGTCCGCGTCTCGCAGCGCCGCCCGCCGCTCGTCCACCACCTCGATGCTGAAGTCCGCCCCTGCCTGCTCCCGGAGCTGCTCTCCGATGGCCCGGTTGGCCTCAGCCGCCTCGCGGACCACGTCGTGGAGCACCAGCTCGCTCCCCTGCAACTCGGGCGACACCAGGAAGTCCCGGATCAGCCCCGGCCCCCAGTGGAAGCTGCCCCCTCCCACGATCGCGATCCTGGCGCGCGGCATGTCTGCTCCCTTCCCAGGTGGCGTGGACCCCGGTATGCTGCACCGGCCGAGCTTCGGCACAGCCGCCCCGGGTCCTCTGCGGCCGCCGGCGCGTTGCGGGCGCCGCCCGCATCTGCTAGAATCAGGTCCCATCGGAGGTGCACATGGCCGAGGAGAGACCGCGGGGCAGCCGCGCCGGCCGCTGCCTGGGGGCGCTGAGCTTCGCGGTGGGCATGGCGTTGCTGCTCGTCGTCTTCGGGCTTGCGGCCGGCGCCTTCGCGCGGGTGCCCGAGGCCCTCGCGGCAGGGCCCGAGCGCGCCGGCCACGGCGTCGCCGGCCTGCTCGCCGCCGCCGCGGCCCGCGCCCTGTTCCTCTTCGTCATGGCCTACGCCAGCTCTCTCCTGGCCTCCAAGGGCCTGGAGCTGTACCATCGAGCCCGGGGCGAGGGCGGCCGGTGAGCGAGCTGGTCCTCGCAGACGTCGGCAACACCAACACTCGGATAGGGCTCTGGCGGCAGGGCGCGGTGCACGACGTTCGCGTCCTGCCGACGGCCTCCGCTTGCCCCGACGGCCGGCTCTCGGCCGGCCTCGAGCGGGAGATCGCCGCCCTCAACGCAGACCCCCGCGCCCCGCTCGTCCTGTGCTCCGCGGTGCCAGCGGCCGGCACGGCCTGGCTTCGATGGGCCGAGGCAGACGGGCGGCCCGCCCTGCTCGTGCGCGGCGACACCCCGGCCCCTCTCCCCAACCGCTACCGCCGCCCCCGGCAGCTCGGCGGCGACCGGCTGGCGGCCGCCGTCGCCGCCGTCCGGCGCCTGGGCGCCCCTGCTATCGTGGCCAGCCTCGGCACCGCCACCGTCGTGGACGCGGTCTCCCCCGCCGGCGAGTTCCTCGGCGGCGCCATCGCCGCCGGCGTGGAGGCCGGGCTGCGGGCCCTGGCCGACCTCACCGCGGCGCTGCCCCGCCTCGCGCCTGGCGATCCCCCCGGCGCGCTCGGAGCGGACACCGAGGAGTGCATGCAGGCCGGCGCCGTCGTCGGCGCCGCCGCGCTGGTCGAGGGCATCGCCGACCGCCTGCGCGCCCAGGTCGGCGCCGAGGCCCCCCTCGCCCTCACCGGCGGCCACGCGGAGCGCGTCTCGCCCCATCTGCGAGCCGAACACCACCTCTTCCCCGCGCTCTCCCTCGAGGGAGTCGCACTCATCTGGGAGCACCTGCACGGGGCCGGCTGATGCGCATCGGACCGCTGGAGATCACGCCCCCCACCGCGCTGGCCCCCCTCTCCGGCCCCGGCGACGTCGCCTTCCGCCTGCTCTGCCGACAGGCCGGCGCAGGGCTCGTCTACACCGGCATGATCAGCGCCAACGCCCTGCACTATGGCAGCCACAGGACCAAGGACCTGCTCCGCCTCCACCCCGCCGAGCACCCCGTCTGCGCTCAGGTCCTCGGCGCTGACCCCGACCGCGTTGCCGCGGCGGCCGTTGCGGCCGTCGCCCGCGGAGCCGACATGGTGGACATCAACATGGGCTGTTCCGTGCCCAAGGTGCTCAAGGGCGGCGCGGGGGCCGCCCTCATGGCCGACCCCCCGCGCGCAGAGGCCATCGTCGCCGCGGTCGCCCGTGCGGTCGGCCGGCCGGTGAGCGTCAAGCTCCGCCGCGGCTGGCCCGACCGGGGCGAGGACGCGGTCGCCCTCGCCCGCCGCTGCGTAGGCGCCGGCGCAGCCGTCGTCGTCGTCCACCCCAGGTGGGCCACCCAGCGCTTTCGCGGCCGGGCCGACTGGGTGGTGATCGCGCGCGTCAAGGAGGTGGCGGGAGTCCCCGTGATCGGCAACGGCGACGTGCGCTCGCCCCAGGACGCACTCCGCATGGTGGCCCAGACCGGCTGCGACGGGGTCATGGTGGGCCGCGCCGCCCTGGGCAACCCCTGGCT
>CAYLPT010000173.1:0-4589 GCA_964385645.1 uncultured bacterium | reverse complement strand
GGCCAGAAAGGGGAGGTAGTCGGCGTAGCGGTTGTAGGAGTACCAGCCGGGCAGGGCGGGGTCGGGCGCCCAGGGCTCCGGAGGCTCGGCGGCGCGGAGCACGAGCGGGAAGGAGTGGTCGGGGCGGCGGAATGCGAGCAGGTGGTCCAGGACGCGGCCAGCTGCTGCGGGGAAGGCTGGGTCGGGGCTGAGGCGGGCGGCGGCCTCGAGGAGGTAGAGCAGGGCGCCGCAGCCGAAGATCTGCCGCTGGCCGCGGCCGATGTAGAGCGCGTCGCCATTGGCGAGGATGAAGGGGAGCAGGAAGCGGGCGGCGAGCAGGGCGCGGCGGCCGGCCCACGGGAGACGCCGGAGCCGCCAGAGGTCGGCGAGCAACGCCCCAGAGAACGCGTGGTAGGCCAGAGAGCGAACGCCCGGCCGATCGTGGATGAGACCGCCGCGGCCGTAGCGGAGCAGGGCGGCGCGGGCCTCGACGGTGGAGAGGATAGGGCAGAGCCAGGGGCCGGGTGCGGCGCGACACGCGGCGCGCAGGAGCATCCAGTTGGCGCTGTGGCGGCCGCGGAGGGCGAGGCGGCTGAGGAAGGCGTCGGTGGGGCCGGGGCCGAGGCGCTCGCGGCAGCTGAGAAGGGCGTAGGCGTTGAACTCGACGTGGGTCCGAGGCGGGTCTTCCTTCAGGCGCCGCCAAGCGCGGGCGACGGGGAGGGCGAACTCGGCGCCGAAGTGGGACCACAGCCAGAGGGCGAAGGCGACCCCGTAGCTGCTGGGCCCCGGCAAGGCGCCGTTGGGCCGCTGCCGCTCGGCGAGGTAGCGAGCGATGCCGTGTGCGACGCGCTCGTAGGCGGACCGCGACGGCATGGCGGTGTGGAGGTACGCCGGGGAGGCGGCGGAGCCCTGCCGGATGGGGCTTGCGGTCGAGGAAGGGCCTGAACCCTGGTGTCGAAATGTGGAAGTTCGGATAGAGCGCGGGGGCTCAGCGGCGAGACCCGAGCCAGCGCGCGACCGGGAGAGAGCGAGGCGATGGCGCAGGCGCGAGCTACCATCCACGTGGTGCCGCACTTCCACTACGACCCAGTGTGGATCGAGGACCAGCGCACCTACACCGAGTGGGCATTCCGGCTCATCGAGCAGTATCTGGCGGCTTGCGAAAGGGACAACGGCTACTGCTTCATCCTCTCGGAGGTGGACTACCTGAAGCCATACCTGGGGGTGTATGGGGAGCGTAGGCAGCAGATTCGCGACTTGATCGCGGCGGGCCGGCTGGAGCTGGGGGGATCGTACAGCCAGCCGAATGAGCTGAGCCTCCAGGGGGAGGCGATCATCCGCAACCTGGTGTACGGGCGGCGGTATGTCGAGGGCCTGCTCGGCGCGCGGCCGCGGGTCTACATGCCGCTGGACGTGTTCGGCCACTGCGTGCAGCTCCCGCAGTTGGCGGCGAAGGCCGGCTTCGAGGCCATCGTGTGGTCGAAGGAGATCATCGGTGCTCCGCCGTTGTGCCTCGGGCTGGCGCCGGACGGAACGAGGCTGCTCCAGAAGCGAGAGCCCTACTGGTACCAGGCGGATTCGCTGGAGGCGTTCCTGGAGACGGTGGCGGGGGGGCTGGAGCATCAGGCGGCCCTGGGCCTGCGGCAGGACCTGCGGCTGCTGGGGATGGACATGGCGGCCCCGCCGCCGTGGTTGGCGGGGAGGAGCGCGGAGCTGGCGATGCGCGATCCGGCGCTCCTGATCAGCACCCCCGGGCGCTATCTGGACGCGGTGCTGCCCGAGGTGCAGGCGCGGGGCGCGGCGGTCCCTACGGTGGGCAAGGATCTCTCGTGGTATCACGGGGGGACGGCGGTGTCGCGGGCCGACCTGAAGATCGCGAACCGGCTGGCTGAGAACCGCCTGCTCGCCGCCGAGCGGTGGGCGACGCTGGCGAGCCTGCTGGGAGCGCGCTATCCCGACCCGGCTCTTGACAAGGCGTGGCGGCAAGTGCTGTTCGGGCAGCACCACGACGCGATCACGGGGACGCCCCACGATATCCCGTTCGTGGACCTGCTGGCGGGCTACCGGGAGGCGCTGGAGCTGGCCGCGGAGGTGGAGGGGCAGGCGCTGTCCTACATCTCCGGGCGGGCGAACACCGCGGCGGCGCGCGGGGCGGCGCGGGCCGAGTCGGCGCTGTTGGTGTTCAACCCGCTGGGGTGGCGGCGGACGGATGTCTGCCGGGCGACGGTGCCGCTGCGGGGCGCGCTGGGGCGGGGCTTCGAGCTGGTGGACGAGCGCGGCCGGCGGGCTCCGGTGCAGCTCGCGCGGCTCTCGGGCAGCGGTGAGGAGGCGCGGGCGGAGATCGTGTTCCTGGCTCGGGAGGTGCCGGGGATGGGCTACCGCACCTACTACCTGCGCCCCGCCCGCCACATGCCGCCCCTGGGGGCGCCCCGGGATGCGAGCTCGGCGGTGATCGAGAACGGCTTCTTCTCGGTGCGCGCGGAGGCGGAGGCCGGTGGTGGGATCACGAGCCTGTTCGACAAGCGGCAGAAGCGGGAGCTGATCGCCCGCGAGAGGGGGCCGGCGAACGAGCTGCTGGCCCTCGCCGAACGGGGGGACCGGCAGATGTCGCCCTGGGAGCTGTTCACCACCGGGGAGATGGTGCGGGCGAGCGAGCGGCCGGCGCGGGTGACGGTGGTAGAAGGGCCGGTGTTCAGCCAAATCCGGGTGAGAGGGGAACTGCCGGGGCGATGTGGGGTGGTGCAGGAGATCACGCTGTATCGGGGGCTGAGGCGGGTGGACCTGCGGACGGAGCTGGAGCACTACCAGGGGCTGCACGAGCTGCTGGCCCTGGCCTTCCCGCTGGCGCTGCGGGGCGCGGCGCCGATCTTCGAGGACCGCTTCGCGGTGGTTGCGCGGCCCCGCAGCCGGGGTCGGCTTGACTACCGGACGCTGAACGAGGCGAACCTCTCCGGCTGTGGGCTGGGGGCGGCGCAGAACTGGGTGGAGGCCGGCCCGGGTCCGTCGCTGTGGGTCATGGAGAAGGGCCGGAGGGTGGGGGCGGCGTCACTCAGCCCATGCATGATCGTGACCAGCGACGATCTGAAGGTGCGGGCCGCCGTGCCGGCGCTGTCGCAGGCGCTGCTGGCCCGGGGGGTGACGAACACGCCCTGGCTGGACACGCAGGAGCCGGAGACCGAGCCCTGCCTGTTCCGCATCAGCCTGGGCCGGGACAACGCTTACTCGCGCCTGGTGCTCCAGGGCGCGCCGGGGGCGGCCGAGAAGCTGGCGGAGGCGGTGTCGGAGGGCGAGTGGGGCGGGGTGCTGGTCCGCCGGCCCGACCCCCGGGGCGAGGGGCCTGAGGCGATGGTGCTGGTTGCCGACACCGCCGCTCCGGAGGGGCTGCCCAAGCTGGTCGAGATGCTCGCCGCGGCAGTGACGCAGGATCGCCTCGCCATTCCGCGGCACTGCGACCTGGCCGGCGCGGGGCCGGCGCCGGACGACTACGGGGTGGCGCTCATCAACCGGGGAACGCCGGGCGCGAGCCTGGAGGCCGACGGGACGCTGGTGGGGCTGCTGTTTCACACCTCGGCCTGGAGCATGTCGCCCTGGGGCGATGGGCGGCTCGAGCCCTACTTCGTGCCTGAGCACAAGACACACGTCTTCGAGCACGCGCTGCTTCCGCATCCCGGCGACTGGCGGGCGGGCGGGGTGGTGCGCGCGGGATATGAGCTCAACATGCCGCTGCGGCCGCGGCAGGTGGAGGTGGGCGAGGGCGACCTGCCGGGGCGGTTCGGGCTGCTGGAGGTGGAGGCGCCCAACGTGGTGGTGGCGGCCGTGAAGCCGGCGGGCTATCCCCTCGCGGAGGGGCTGCGTGAGCGGTCGGATCCGCGCCAGGACGGCGTGGTGGTGCGGCTGTACGAGGCCCACGGGTCGGCCGGTGAGGTCGAGCTGGGGCTGGCGACCGAACCGGAGGAGCTGTGGGTGAGCGACTTCCGGGAGCAGGAGCGCCGGCCGTTGGAGCTGCGGCGGCGGGGTCTACTGGCGCGGGGGGTCTCGGTGCCGCTGGGCGGGTGCTCGGTGGAGACGGTCGGCGTGCGCCTGACGAACCTGTGGGAGCCGGGCGAGTCGGCCGAGCTGGGCCCCGATGCCGAGCCGCAGCAGCCGGTCCACTGCCGCTGGTGGGAGCACAACGCGGGCGCGGCGCCGATGGGCAACCAGCCGGTGACCCTCTGGATGCGGGGGGAGCTGCCGGTGGGGGAGACGACGCGCTTTTCTCTGGGGCTGAGCCACGACGGGCTGGGGGGGGAGATCGCAGGCAGCGTGCGGCTGATCCCGCACCCCGACTGGCAGCTCATCCCGACCCAGGTGCCCTATCGCATCGGGCCGGGCGCGCAGGCGGTGTATGAGGTGATGATCCGGGTCCCGCGGGACACGACGCCGGGGTTCCTGAGGGCGGTGGCGGAGGAGTACGGGCAGACGCTCCAGGAGGTGCTTCCCATCGGCGAGATTCTCCCTCTCGAGGTGTCGCTGAGCCGCGAGGCGGGGGCATTAGTGGTGGAGGTGGCGAACCCGAACCAGGACTATGTGGAGGGGGAGGTGGTGCTGGTGACGCCGCTGGAGAGCTAGGG
>CAYLPT010000172.1:0-2684 GCA_964385645.1 uncultured bacterium | reverse complement strand
GCCGCCGTCGCCGCCGCTGCCAGAGTTGCAGGAGTTCTCGCCGAGCGAGCTGCTGGCGATGGAGAAAGACCGGCTGGGGGCCTACCTCTCTGGCCACCCCGTGGGGGCGGTGGAGCCGGAGCTGGCGGCCCTGCGCACGGCGACCCTTCAGGAGGTGGCGGAGGGTAGACAGGAGGGGGAGGTGGTGGCGGCCGGGATCATCACCGAGTATCGGAAGCGGGTGACGCGCAGCGGCAAGATGATGGCCTTCTTCACACTGGAGGACTTGAGCGGGGCCATTGAGGTGACGCTGCTGCCGGAGGTCTATGAGCGGTGTGGGTCGGCGATGGTGGAGCACGCGATCGTCGTGGTGCGCGGCCGGGGCGAGACCGACGAGCGCTGGGGGGATGAGCGGGGGACCAGCCGGCAGCGGCTGCTGGCCGACGAGCTGGTGGCGCTGGAGGACCGGGAGGGTGTGAGGCGGCTGCGCCGCTCGCCCGAGGGGCGCACCGCCCGCGGCGGCCGGCGGGGACGGCGCCGGCAGGAGGCGAACCACTCCGCCGCGCCGTCGGCGCCGCCGCCCGAGCTCGCCGAGCCCGATCCGCCCGCCGCGGGCAGGAGGGTGCACATCCGCCTGGAGGCGGAGGGGGCGGAGGCGAAGATGGGGCTGCTGAGGGAGGTGATCAGCCAGTTTCACGGCGACACGGAGGTGCTGCTGCACGTGCACCTGGGGGAGGAGGAGAGGCGGCTGCGGCTGGGGCCCGACTATTGCGTCGGGGGGTGTGAGCGCTTCCTGTCAGAGGTGCGCCGGCTGCTGGGCGAGGGCGCGGTCTGGATCGAGGGCCAGGGACCATGAGGATCGTGACGACGAGGAGTCGGACGCCGCGGCAGCTGGCGGAGGAGCTGTCGGCCTCCTTCCTGGGGCAGGTGCAGGAGCAGGAGGCGGCGGTCCGCGAGATCGTGGAGGCGGTCCGGCGCCGCGGCGATGAGGCGGTGCTGGAGTACGCGCGCAAGTTCGACTGGCCCGGCCTGACCGCGAAGAAGATCGCGGTGACGGCCGAGGAGCTGGAGCACGCCCGGCGGGCGGTGGGGGAGGACTTCCTGCGCGCGGTGGCGAGCTCGGTGGAGCACGTGCGCACCTACCACGAGCGGGAGCGGCCGCGCGACTGGTTCGACCTGCGGCAGCTCGGCACCGTGGTGGGGCAGAAGTTCACGCCGATCGAGCGGGTGGGGATCCACGTGCCGGGCTTCACCGCGGTCTACCCCTCGTCTCTGATCATGACCGCGGTGCCGGGGCAGGTGGCCGGGGTGGCGGAGCTGGTGCTGTGCACGCCGGCGGACCGGGAGGGGAACGTCCACCCGGCGATCCTCGCCACCGCGGACTACCTGGGGCTGCGCACGATCTACAGGGTGGGGGGCGCGCAGGCCATCGCCGCGCTGGCCTTCGGCACCGAGACCATCCCGAAGGTGGACAAGGTGTGTGGGCCGGGCAGCATCTGGGTGCAGCTTGCGAAGAAACTGGTGTACGGCACGGTGGGGATAGACGGGCTGTATGGCCCCTCGGAGGTGGTCGTGCTGGCGGACGAGGAGGCGGAGCCCCGGCTGGTGGCGGCCGACATGTTGGCCCAGGCCGAGCACGGGGCCGACTCGGCCGCGATCCTGGTCACCCCAGCGCGCGCGCTGGTGGAGCCGGTGCAGCAGGAGATCCACCGACAGGTGCGGCGGCTGAGCCGAAAGAGCGTGGCCTGGGAGTCCATCAGCCAGCGGGGGGCGATCGTGATCGTGAAGGACCTGGACGAGGGGTGTGAGGTGGTGAACGAGATCGCGCCCGAGCATGTGCAGATCTGCACCGCGAGCCCGTTCTCGTGGCTGCCCAAGATCCGCAACGCGGGCTGCATCTTCGTGGGGAACACCTCGCCGGTGACGCTGGGGGACTATGTGATCGGGCCCTCACACGTGCTGCCGACGGGGCGGACGGCGCGCTTTTCCTCGGGGCTGAGCACGGTGGACTTCCTGCGGCGCTCCAGCGTGGTCTACACCTCCAAGGAGTCGGTGAAGGACCACGCGCACATCGTGCGCGCGCTGGCCTCCATGGAGGGGCTGGACGGCCACGTGCGGGCGATGATGGCCAGGCTGCGGGGGAGCTAGGGGGAGCGGATGCGACAGGCCCAGGTCGAGCGCAAGACGAAGGAGACCTCGGTCTCCCTCAAGCTGAGGCTGGACGGGGAGGGCCGGGCGGCGGTGCGCACGGGGCTGGGGTTCCTGGACCACATGCTGGAGCTGCTGGCGCGGCACAGCGGGGTGGACCTGTCAGTGGGCGCCTCGGGTGACCTGCACGTGGACGACCACCACCTGGTGGAGGACGTGGGGCTGGTGCTCGGGCAAGGGCTCAAGGAAGCCCTCGGCGCCAAGGAGGGCATCGCGCGCTACGGCTGGGCAGTGGCGCCTATGGACGAGGCTCTGGTGCTGTGCGCGCTTGACCTGAGCGGGCGTCCTTTTCTGGCCTACGAGTTGGCGCCGCCGGCAAGACGCGTCAAGGACTTCGACGTTCAGCTCGTGGAGGAGTTCCTCCGGGCGCTGGCGAGCGCGGCGGGCATGAACCTGCACCTGCGGCAGCTCGCGGGCCGCAACACGCACCACGTGTTGGAGGCCGGCTTCAAGGCCCTGGCGCGGGCGCTCGGGCAGGCGGTGGCGGTGGGTGGGCG
>CAYLPT010000171.1:0-5790 GCA_964385645.1 uncultured bacterium | reverse complement strand
GGACGCGCACCGGGACCCGGACCTGAGCCATGTGGAGCGAACGGCGGAGGCGATCGCGCGCAGGCTGCGGCCGGGGCAGTTGGTGGTGCTGGAGAGCACGACCTGGCCGGGTACGACCTCGGAGGTGGTGAGGCCGATCCTGGAGGCCGCGGGGCTGCGGTGCGGGGAGGAGTTCTTCCTGGCCTACTCGCCGGAGCGGGAGGACCCGGGGAACCCGGAGCACTCGGCGAGCGCGATCCCGAAGGTGGTGGGGGGGGTGACGCCGCGGTGTCTGGAGGTGGCGGCGGCGCTGTACGAGGCGGCCGTGCCGGCGGTGGTGCGGGTGTCGTCGCCGGAGGTGGCGGAGGCGACGAAGCAACTGGAGAACATCTTCCGGTCGGTCAACGTGGGGCTGGTGAACGAGCTGAAGGTGCTGTTTCAGCGGATGGGGATCAACATCTGGGAGGTGATCGAGGCGGCCTCGACCAAGCCGTTCGGGTTCATGCCGTTTCGGCCGGGGCCGGGGCTGGGGGGCCACTGCCTGCCCATAGACCCGTTCTACCTGAGCTGGCGGGCGCGGCGCTACGAGGTGCCGACGCGCTTCATCGAGCTGGCGGGGGAGATCAACAGCGCGATGCCGGCCTATGTGGTGTCGCGGGTGGCGGATGCGCTGAACGAGGTGGGCAAGCCGGTGCGGGGCTCGCGGGTGCTGCTGCTGGGGATGGCGTACAAGCCCAACGTGGACGACCTGCGCGAGTCGCCGACGCTGAAGCTGATCGAGCTGCTGCGGGCGAAGGGGGCTCAGGTGTCCTACAACGACCCGCACATCCCGGAGGTGGGACCGACGCGGCACTACGACTTCGATCTGAGGTCGGCCCCGCTGACCGCGGAGACGCTGGCGGAGGCGGACTGCGTGGTGGTGGTGACGGACCACGCCGCCTACGACTGGGGCTTCATCGTGGAGCACGCCAGGCTGGTGGTGGACACGCGCAATGCGACGCGCGGGGTGCGGGAGCACAGGGAGAAGATCCACCTCGCGTAGCCCGGGGGCGGAGGACGAGAGGAAGCGTGGCGCGCTACCTGGTGACCGGCGGAGCAGGCTTCATCGGCTCGCACATCGTGGAGGCGCTCGTGGGCCGCGGCGAGCGGGTGCGGGTGCTCGACAACCTGAGCACGGGCAAGCGGGAGAACCTAGCCGCCTGGCGGGCGCAGATCGAGTTCCTGGAGGGTGACCTGGCCGACCTGGCCACGGTGCGGCGGGCCTGTGAGGGCGTGGAGTACATCCTCCACCAGGGGGCGCTGCCGTCGGTGCCGCGCTCGGTGGAGGACCCCATCGGCAGCAATGAGGCGAACGTATGCGGGACACTGAATGTGCTGGTGGCGGCGCGGGAGGCGGGGGTGCGCAGGGTGGTGTATGCCGCTTCCTCCTCGGCTTACGGAGATTCCCCGACCCTGCCGAAGCGGGAGGACATGCCGGCCAACCCGCTCTCGCCCTATGCGGTCGCCAAGTACGTGGGCGAGCTGTACTGCGCGGTCTTCCACCGGCTGTGGGGGCTGGAGACGGTTTCGCTGCGGTACTTCAACGTGTTCGGCCCACGGCAGGACCCGACGTCGCAGTATGCGGCAGTGATCCCGAGGTTCATCTGTGCGCTGCATGCCGGGGAGGCGCCGGAGATCTACGGGGACGGGGAGCAGTCGCGGGACTTCACATACGTGGCGAACGTGGTGGAGGCGAACCTGCGGGCCTGCGAGGCGCCTGGGGCGCCGGGGCAGGTGCTGAACATCGCGTGCGGGCGGAGGGTGACGCTGAACGAGCTGGCGAGGCTGCTGGGGGAGATCATGGGGGCGGAGGCGGCGCCGCGCTACAGCGACGCCCGCCCGGGAGACATCAAGCACTCGCTGGCGGACATCTCTCGGGCGCAGGAGGTGCTGGGCTACCGGGTGTGGGTTCCCCTGGAGGAGGGGCTGCGGCGGACCGCGGAGTGGTTCGCGCCGGCGGCGCGCGCGGGGCGCTGAGGGGGCGGTCGGCATGAGACAGCGACGGACGGTGTGGCGAGGCTTCCTGGTCGGGCTGGCGCTGCTGCCCCTGAACTCCCTGTGGGTGCTCTACATGGAGTGCATCAGCGGGGACGGGCCCTACGTCTCGACGATCTCGCTGTTCTTCAACGTGGTGTTCATCATGGTGCTCGTGGCGCTGGCGAACGCGGGGGTGAGGCGGCTGCGGCCGTCGCTGGCGCTGGGGCGGGGGGAACTGGTGATCGTCTACACCATGCTGACCATCAGCACCTCGATCTCCGGCCACGACATGCTGCAGGTGCTGGTGCCGCTGATGACGACGGGCTACTGGTTCGCGACGCCGCAGAACCGCTGGGAGTCCATGCTGGACAACACGACGCCGAGCTGGCTGCTGGTGTCGGACCAGGAGGTGCTGTACGGGTACTGGAACGGGGCGACGACGCTGTATCAGGAGCAGGTGCTGGCGGCGTGGCTGGGGCCCATCCTGTGGTGGGGCGGGTTCATCTGCGTGGTGGTGTTCGTGCTGGTGTGCATGTCGGTTCTGGTGAGGCCGCTGTGGGCGGAGCGGGAGCGGCTGACGTTCCCGATCATCCATCTGCCGGTGGAGCTGACGGACCCGGGGACGGGGCTGCTGCGGAACAAACTAATGTGGCTGGGCTTCGGGCTGGCCGGGGTGCTGGATCTGCTGAACGGGCTCCATTACCTGTTCCCCGCGGTGCCCGGGGTGTCGCTGTATCACGACCTGGGGGGGCACATCCACGATCTGCCCTGGAGCGGGGTGGGGTGGCTGCCGCTGACGTTCCACCCGGCGGTGATCGGCATCTCGTTCCTGATGCCGGCGGAGCTGTTGTTCTCGTGCACGTTCTTCTTCCTGTGGTGGAAGGCGCTGTTCATCGCGGCGGCGGCGATGGGGATCAGCCGGGGGTACACGGGGGTGACGCTGGAGCCGATCTTCCCGTATGCGAACGAGCAGATGTTCGGCGGCTTTCTGGCGATCGCGTTCGGGTCGCTGCTGATCGGGCGGCGCTATCTGGCGCACCTGTGGCGGCGGATTCTGGGGGCGGCCTCGGAGGTGGACGACTCTGGGGAGGGGATGAGCTTCCGGCTGGCGGCGGCGGGGATCGTGGTGGGGTTCGGGCTGCTGGTGTGGTTCTTCGTCCGGGCGGGGATGTCGCCGAGCATCGCAGTGCTGGTGTTCGCGATCTACTTCCTGCTGGCGCTGGCGGTGGCGCGAGTGAGAGCGGAGTTCGGCTCGCCGGTGCACGATTTCCACTTCACGGGGCCGGACTACACGATCTCCTATCTGGCGGGGACGATGAACCTGGGCCAGCGCGACCTGGGGATGCTGACGCAGTGCTTCTGGTTCAACCGGGCGTACCGGGCGCACCCGATCGCGAACTCGCTGGAGGGCCTGCAGATGTCTGCCCGCGGGCGCGGCTCGCCGCGGGCGGTCGTGGTGGCGCTGATGGTGGCGACGGCGGCGACCGTGGTGGCGACCTTCTGGGGGTGGCTGCACTACGCTTACCGACTGGGGGCGACATCGCACTGGGGCTTCGGCGCGAACTGGTTCGGCGAGGAGGCCTACAACCGGCTCCAGTCGTGGATCGAGAGCCCGCGGCCGCCGCAGTTCGCGGCGGGGCTGGCGATGGCGGCCGGGTTCGCGATCTCACTGCTGCTGACCGCGGCGCGGGCGGCTTATGTGGGCTGGCCTTTCCACCCGGTGGCCTACGCGCTGTCGGCGAGCTGGTCCATCCATCTGGTGTGGACGCCGATGCTGATTGCGTGGGTCATCAAGGTGCTGGTGCTGCGCTACGGAGGGCTGCGGCTGTACCGACAGGTGCTGCCGTTGTTCTACGGGCTGATCCTGGGGCAGTCCATGGTGGGGTGCACGTGGCCGCTGATCGGGGTGATCTTCGGGGTGCCGAACTACAACTCGTTCGGGTTCTGAGGGCCGGCGGGCGCGGAGCGCCCGCCGGCCAGACCGGGCGTCCGCCCCACCGGGAAGGGCGGCGGAGCGCCTGACAGGCGAGCACGGTGGCGACGCCACCGCAACTCAGGCGTGAGGAGGCAAGCGGTGAGAGAGGCGAGGCCGGACAGAGTCAAGGCCGCGGTGATGACGGCGCCGGGGTCCATGGAGCTGAGAGAGTACCCGTACCCGCCGACGGACGAGGATTCGGCGGTCCTGCGGGTGGAGATGTGCGGGATCTGCGGGACGGACAAGCACATCTTCCGGGGTGACGCGACGCAGATCCGGGGCAAGTCCATCTTCCCATACATCCCCGGGCATGAGGTGATCGGGACCATCGTCGAGATCGGGGAGAACGCCGCAGAGGGTATGGAGTACGACCGGCAGAGGCTGCGGGTGGGCGACCGTGTGGCGGTTGCGGTCGAGGTCAACTGCGGCGCGTGCTGGTACTGCCGTAACCAGTACAACAACATCACCTGCCAGAACCAGATCCTCGCCTACGGCGTTCATCCCTCGGCCGATGTGCCGCCGCACCTGAGGGGCGGATGTGCGGAGTACATGCACATCGCGCCAGGTTCCTCGCTCTTCCGCGTCCCCGAGTCCATGCCCACCGACGTGGCCGTGTTCGTAGAGGAGATGGCGGTCGCCTACCACGCGCTAGCCCGGGCCGCGGCGCCCTTCCCCGCGGTCAGGGAGGGCTTCGGGCCGGGGGATTCGGTGGCGGTGCTCGGGAACGGTCCGCTGGGGATACTGCACGGTATCATGGCGGCGATCCACGGGGCGGGGCTGACGATCGCCACCGACCTATCGGAGCGGAGGCTGGCGAAGGCGAAGGAGCTGTATGCGGAGGTGACGATCAACGCCGCGAGGACGACCGCGGAGGAAAGGGTGCAGCAGGCGCGGGAGCTGACCGAGGGGGTCGGGCCGGACCTGGTGATCGAGTCGGCGGGCGACCCGCAGGTGTTCATCGAGGCGCTGGAGATGGTGCGCAAGGGCGGGACGGTGATCGAGGTGGGCAACTGGGTGGAGACGGAGGAGACGGTTCCCCTCAATGTGATGAGGCACGTTGCCTCGAAGAACGTGCACATCCACTCGGTGTTCCACTGTGGCACCGACTGGGGGCCGGTGCTCGCGCTGATGGAGAAGCACGCCGCCCGGTACCCCTTCGCCTCCCTGATATCGCACCGCATGGGGCTGGAGGAGTTGGTGGGGAGCATGGGAGTTGTGGTGAACCCGGATGAGTGCATGAAGGTGGAGGTGGTGCCGCACGGCCCCTGACGGGGCGCAAGAGCACAACGAGTTCGGGTTCTGAGGCTATGGCGTGATGCCGAAGAAGGCCAGGGCGGCGCCCGGCTCCCGAAACTCGATGTCGAGGCGGGCGCGGCCGCGCTCGTCCCGCGCGATCTCGACGCCCGGGGTCGCCCAGCACCCCTCGGCGACGCGGTTCTCGGTCACGTAGGCGTAGCGCCCGGCGCGGGTGGCGAAGACGGCGACGAGGCCGCGGCCCGAGCGCTCCCAGATCTTCTCGTGGACCTCGGGGCAGCCGGCGATGGGCCCGGAGCGTACGGGGTAGGCCTCGGTGACATCGTCGCGGACCTGCTTGTAGAGGCCGAGCAGGTGGGCGATGCGGGCCACGCCCTCCCGGGAGACCGCGGGCAGGTCGCCCCAGAGGCCGCCTTGGCCCAGCATCAGGGAGGCGAGGTTGATGAGCTGGGAGGACTCGGGGTCGTCGGTCAGATAGTGGGTCATGAAGAGGACGGAGGGGAGCCAGCGGTCGAAGGCGAGGGGGGTGCGGCAGATCCAGGCCCGGGCGGGGCCGGGGTAGAAGA
>CAYLPT010000170.1:0-3475 GCA_964385645.1 uncultured bacterium | reverse complement strand
GTCACCATCGGGTCGGGCGCTCGCCAGCCGGCGAGCGCCCCCCAGTCGGCCAGCGGGTGCTCCACCACCTGCCCCTCCAGCCCGCCCCAGGCGTTGTCCCATACACACCCCCAGGCGTCCCGGAACCGCTCCCCCTCCCGGTACACGGGGCCGGGGTCCCAGCGCGCATAGTCCACGCCTCCGGGTCGGAAGTCGGGGAACACCGTCGGGTGTCGCGCCACCACCGCCTCCATCTCCTTCCCATACTGCATCCAGGAGGCGGGCGAGATGTGCGCGCTGATGGGGATCCACTCCCCGCCCTCGAAGCGCGCGGTGCGAAGGTAGTTCTCACGCTCGGTCATGGCCATGGGCCCCTTCTTCCCCCGCGCTCCCGCAGCCCCCTGCGGGCACAGGTCCCAGACCGCCGGCCTGCCCCTTTGTTGACAGCGCGCGGGCCGGCGGCTAGAATCGCGCCCGATGGCGGCACAGCGGCCAACCTGCGACGGCCCCCCTTCGGCGGGCTGGCTCACCTCCCACCTCGTAGCCCGGCTCCAGGCGGCGGCCACCCGCCTGCGGTTCCTCCTCGCCGTGCCGGCCGCCGCGCTCCTGTTCATCTTCAGCGACCGCGGGCCCATCTGGCCGGGCGCCGCGATCGCGCTCGCCGGCGAGTCGCTCCAGGTCTGGGCCTCCGCCCACCTGCACAAGAACATAGCCCTCATCCAGTCCGGCCCTTACGCCTGGGTGCGCAACCCGATGTACCTCGGACGCTTCCTCGTCGGGCTGGGGCTCGTGCTGCTGACCTGGCGCTGGTTTTTCATCCTGCCCTACATCGCCGTCTTCTGTCTCTACGCTCAGGCCCGCGTCCTGGGCGAGGAGGCGCGCCTGCAGGCCCTGTTCGGCGAGCAGTACCAGGCCTACAGCCGCGCCGTCGGGCGCTGGCTCCCCCGGCCGCCGCGGGCGGCCCTCGCGGGTGGGCGGTGGTCCTGGGCCTCCGTAGTTCGCAACCACCAGCTTCGCGTCTCGGTCGCGCTCCTCGGCTGGCTGGCACTCATCTGGTGGCGCGCCCGCGCACTGGGGCCCGCGCCCCGGGGGTGGTGAGCGGTGCCGTCCGTCGCACGGCTCAGGCGGATCCACGCCCACGTGCCCCTCGCCCTTCTCGCCCTTCTCCTCGCGCGCCCCGCTCCCATCGCCAACCTGGCGGGCGGCGCGCTCGTGCTCGCCGGCCTCGCCCTCCGCGGCTGGGCGGCCGGCTACCTCGCCAAGGGCGCCGCGCTCTGCACCGACGGCCCCTATCGCTATCTCCGCCATCCCCTCTACCTTGGCAGCCTCCTCGCCGCGCTCGGCTTCTGCATCATGGCGAACGTCCTCTGGGCCTGGCTGGTCGTCCTGCCTCCCTTCCTCGCACTCTACACGTGGCAGACCCTCGCCGAGGAGCGCACCCTCCGCAGGCTCTACCCCGACGCCTACCCCCGCTACGCCGCCCAGGTGCCCATGCTCCTGCCCCGCCCCACCCGCCGCCCGCCCGGCCCCTGGCGGCTCTCCCTGGCCCTCGCCAACCGCGAGCACTACCACGCCGTGGTCACGCTCGCGCTCGCCGGCCTCTTCCACGCCAAGATGCTCTGGGGGGAGAGGTGACCCGTGCCGACCCGAGGCGGGGTGAACGCTGGGCCGCCGGCGTGCGTATAGCCAAGAGGGCGGCACGAGTGCCGCCGGCAGCGTGAGGAGCGGCTGTGAAGGTCCTGGCGAGAGCCCTGCGCTACCTCGCACCCTACTGGCCGCGCCAGCTCGCCGCGCTGGCGTGCGCGCTGGTGGTGACCGGCACGGGCTTCATCTGGCCCGTCGCCTCCCGGTTTCTGATTGACGCGGTGCTCTGGCCGGGTGAGAAGACAACCGAGGAGCGCCTCGCGGCCCTCTTCCTCGTGACCTACCTGGTGATCGGGGCCGCCCTCATCGGCGCCCTCTTCGGCCTCCTCCGCAGCTACCTGTTCGCCCGCGTGGGCGAGAGCGCCGCCGCCGACCTGCGCCGCGACCTCTTCCGACACCTCCACCATCTGCCCATGGGCTTCTTCGACCGCCGCCGCACCGGCGGCATCATGTCCGTCGTCCAGAACGACGTCGAGGCGCTTCAGGTGCTCTACTCCTCCACCCTCGTAGAGATCGTCACCAATGTCCTCATGGTCGTCGTCGCCGCCGGCCTCCTCGTGTGGGTCAGCCCTGGGCTCACCTTCGTCGCCCTTCCGGTCCCCCTCGCCTTCGGCATCGTGCTCGCCCTGTTTGGCCGGCCCCTGCGCACGGCCGGGCGCAGGGTGCGGGAGGAGACCGGCAGCGTCCAGGAGGTGCTCCAGGAGAGCATCGTCGGCGAGCGCGAGGTCAAGCTCTTCGGCCGGCTCGCCGGCGAACTGGCGCGCTTCATGGACCGCGTGCGCCGGCTCGTCTCCGCGCGGGTCCGCCAGTCGGTGCTCGGCGCCGCGAACTGGTCGGCCGCCAACCTCGTCGCCTGGGGCGGCATCAGCATCGTCATGCTCATCGCCGCCAGCGCTCACATCAGGACCGGCCGCATGAGCGTCGGCGAGCTGGTCATGTTCACCAACGTCACCGCCATGCTCTTCGGGCCCGCGGGCGCCTTCGTCTTCCTCTACAGCCAGGTCGCCGGCGCGGTGGGCGCCGCCGACCGCATCTTCGAGTTCCTGGGTGAGCCCCCCGAGCAGGAGGCCCCTGGGGCCGTCGCGCTGGAGCGGGTGGAGGGCCGGGTCCGGTTCGCGGGCGTCAGCTTCCGCTACGGCCCCGACGAGCCCTACGCGCTCCGCGAGGTGGACCTCGACGTCAGCCCCGGCGAGATGATCGCGCTCGTGGGCCCCAGCGGAGCCGGAAAGACCACCCTCGTCTCCCTGTTGCCGCGGCTCTACGAGGTCACTGAGGGCCGCATCCTGATAGACGACACCGATATCCGCTCCGTCACGCTCGCCTCGCTCCGCGCCACCATCGCCTTCGTCCCCCAGGAGACGTTCCTCTTCGGCAGCACCGTTCTCGAGAACATCGCCTTCGGCCGCGAGGGCGCCACCGAGGAGGAGGTCATCGCCGCCGCCCGCGCCGCCAACGCGCACGACTTCATCGCCCAGCTGCCCCAGGGCTACCGGACCCAGGTGGGCGAGCGCGGCGTCCGCCTCTCCGTGGGGCAGCGCCAGCGCATCGCCATCGCCCGCGCCATCCTGCGCGACCCCCGCCTCCTCATCCTCGACGAGGCCACCTCCGCCCAGGACTCCGAGTCCGAGCGCCTCGTCCAGGAGGCCATGCGCCGCCTCATGGCGGGCCGCACCTCCTTTGTCATCGCACACCGCCTCTCCACCGTCCTGCGTGCCGACCGCATCGTGGTCCTCGAGCAGGGCCGGATCACCCAGGTGGGAAGGCACGCCGAGCTCCTGGCCGCCGGCGGCACCTACGCGCGCCTCCACGCGCTCCAGTTCGCCCCCACGCCCCCCGAGCTGGAGGCCGGCGA
>CAYLPT010000169.1:0-9473 GCA_964385645.1 uncultured bacterium | reverse complement strand
TAGCGGGGCGCGGTGGGCTCGAGGTAGCCGATGTACTGGTGGAAGCGGTGCTCGGGGAGGAATCGGGCGTAGTAGGAGAGGTTGGCGGCGCCGGCGGCGCGCACGACGTAGTGGGAGGCACGGCTGAGCGGAGGACCGAGGGCGGGGGGGACCTCGCCGTAGATGGCTGCGCCGGGGGGGAGCTGGAAGAGCAGGGCGGCGAAGGCTGGGTCCTCGGGCGCGCGGGGCGGGGCGAGAGTGAGCATGCGGCGGGAGACCGCGAAGTCGCGCATGGGCAGGGAGCCGGGGGGCAGGATGGCGATGGCGCGCGGGGTGCACTCGGGCAGGAGGGTCTCGACTGCCCAGCGGTAGGCCTGGTCGGCGCTGGTCCAGCGCCCGCGGAGGTCGAGCAGCACGGGCAGGCCGAGGTCGCGGGTGGAGATGACGGCCTGTCGCAGCGCGGCCGCGGTGGTGGCGAGGTCGAGAGTGAAGGGCTGTGCGGGGTCGTACAGGATCTGACCGGCGAGCGCGGGCCGCAGGGCCTCCAGGAGTTCGTCGAGGGTGGCCTCGTGCGCCTCGCTGCGCGTCAGGCGGAGGGTGTAGTCGAGCCACTCCAGGTCACGGTCTCGGGTGATGAGGAAGACGGCGGGGCCCTCGGCCCGTGCGTTGGCCAGGCCCTGCAGGACCACGGCCCGACCATGTTCGGCGGGGGCCAAGCCTCGGACGTCGGCGACAAGGACGCGCTCCGCCGCGGCCGGGGGGGCGAGGAGGGCCCCGAAGAGGGCTGCGAGAAGGGCGAGCAGGAGCGGGCGGGGCATGGGCTGGCCTCGGCGGGGTGTGTGCGGCATCGCCGACCAGGATGATAGCGCGCCTGGGGCCGGCGGTCAAGGCGTGCACTCCCTGCGGGTTTCGCCCGCCGGCCTCTTGTATATCTGGGCGGGGTCGGGGTATAATAGGCGGTGCGGGTGGGCGAACGGGCCCCAACCCTCCTCCCTCCCGATGGTAGCGGTAACACGCGGTGGTTGTCCCGGCCCGGGAATCGCGCTGAGCAGGCGCACGCTCCACGCTGGGCACCGGGCCGGGACTTTTCATCGGCCCTCGGTATGCGCGCCTTGTCGGAACCACTCCCACGCGTCGGCCTGGCGGAGAGCGCGCTCGAGGCGGGCGCAGGATTCGCAGCGCCAGCAGTGGCGGGGCCCGGGGCCGTAGCAGCTCCACAGGTGCAGCAGGGGGGCGCCAACGCGCCGCCCGAGGCGCACGATGTCGGCCTTGTGCAGATCCTGGGTGTAGCTCTTGAGCCGCACGCCGGAGCGGGTGGAGAGCGCGAGCGCGCGGTTGGCTGCGGCGATGAACTCGGAGCTGTTGTCGGGGAAGGCGGCGGCCTCTTCTGCGTTGAGGCCGGCGACGATGAGCTCGGCGCGCACGGCCTCGGCGAAGGCGGCCGCGATGTTGACGAAGAGGCCGTTGCGGTTGGGCACCCAGAGGGCGGCGGAGGCCTCTGCCGCGCGGGGGTGATCGAGCTGGCCGGCGGAGACCACGGGGACCCCCTCGGAGGGGTTCACCAGGGGGCTGGCGGTGATCTCGCCGAGCCAGGGGAGCGCGAGGAGGCGGTGGGGGACGCCGACCGAGCGCGCCATCGCGGCGGCGGCCGCGATCTCCCGTGGAGCGGCGCGCTGGCCGTAGTCGAAGGTGAGGGCGAGAGCGACGCCGGCCTCGTCCACGGCGCACTTGAGGTTGACGGCGGAGTCGAGGCCGCCGCTGAGCAGGACGATGGCGGCCACGGCGACCCCTAATCCCCGCGGTAAGTGGCGCGGGAGGTGTCCGACTCCCACACGGTGACGCGCGCGACGCGCACTGGCGCGGCGGCCGGGTGCAGCTCCTGCGCGATCCGCTGGTGGAGGTGGCGGGCGAGGGCCTCGGCGGTGGGGTTTGCGGCGCGGAAGGCGTCGAGGTCGTTGAGGAAGCGGTGGTCGAGGTCGTCGAGGGCGCGGCGACAGGCGGCGCGCAGCTCGCCGAAGTCAACGAGCAGGCCGCGCGCGTCGAGCTCGGGGCCGACGACGGTGACCTCCACGCGGTAGTTGTGGCCGTGCAGGCGAGCGCAGGGGCCGGGGTGGCCGCGGATCTGGTGGGCGGCGGAGAACGAGGCCTCGACGGTGAGCTCGAACACGGGGGCATTGTAGCACGGCCGCAGCGGGGGACGCAATTGGGGCTGCGGGCAGGTGCTGTCTTGGCGAGGGGGGAAGTGGGCGGCGGAGGGTGGAGCGATGGAAGAGCGCGGGCTGGTGCTGCGGGACCTGCCGGCCGGGGAGCGGCCGCGGGAGCGGATGGCTCAGTATGGGCCGGAGGCGCTGTCGAATGCCGAGCTGCTGGCGATCCTGCTGCGCGTGGGGGCGCGGGGGGAGTCGGCGGTGCGGCTGGCGGAGCGGCTGCTGAGCGGCTTCGAGGGGCTGGAGGGGCTGGCGCGGGCCCGGGTGGCCCAGCTGTCGGCGACCCGGGGCATGGGCCTAGCCAAGGCCGCCCAGGTCAAGGCGGCCTTCGAGCTGGGCAAGCGGCTGGCGAGCTCGGCGGGCGGGGCGCGGCCGGTCGTGCAGCGGGCGGCGGAAGCGGCGGCCCTGGTGATGGAGGACCTGCGGCACCGGGATCAGGAGTGCGTGGGGGCCATCTTCCTGGACACGCGCAAGCAGGTGCTGCAGTGGCGCGTGCTGACCATGGGGTCGCTGGCGGGCAGCTCGGCCCACCCGCGGGAGGTCTTGCGGGAGGTGCTGCTGCAGGGGGCGGCGAGCTTCATCCTCTGCCACAACCACCCCACGGGCGACCCCACGCCCAGCGAGCAGGATCTGATCATCACCGCGCGGTTGGCGAGGGCGGGGGAGTTGCTGGGGATCCCCATGGTGGACCACATCATCGTCGGGGGGAACCGATACGTGTCGCTGAAGGAGGCGGGGAAGATGTGAGAGGCCTCACCCCTTGGCGACGACGGAGAGCTGGGCGATCTTGATGGGGGGCGTGCAGGTGGAGTGGGCCCACTCGGGCTCGGAGCCGACGGCCTCGATGCGGTGGAGGGCGTCGTAGACGTTCCCGGCGAGCATGGCGTTCTTCACGCGGCCGACGATCTCGCCGTTCTCGATCTTGTAGCCGAGGGAGACGTTGACCGAGAAGTCCCCGTTGATGATGTTGCTCTGCCCCAGGCCCATGACGTGCTCGACGAGCAAGCCCTCGTCGGTGCCAGCGATCATGTCCTCGAGGGAGAGGTCGCCGGGCGAGATGACGGTGTTGCTGGCGTCGCAGCCGGGGCCGTTGCCGGTGCTGGCGGCGCCCGCCTTGGCGCCCGTCTCGAGATCGTAGATGAACGAGCGCAGGACGCCGTCGGTCACCAGCTCGGTCCTTCTGCGGGGGACGCCCTCGCCGTCGCAGGCTGAGCTCGAGGGTGCGTAGTCAATGGTGCCGTCGTCCACCAGCGAGAGGCAGGGGGAGGCGATGGCCTCACCGAGGCGGCCGGCGAGGGGGGAGTCGCCCTTGAGGACGTTCTTGCCGTTGACGCCCATGAGGAGGGAGACCAGGAGGACGTAGCTGCCGCGGGAGGTGAAGATGGTGGGCAGGGGACGGGAGGCGAGGGGGGCGGTGCGCTCGGCGAGGCGGAAGCGCTCGATGGCGCGCTCGGCGAGGAGGCGGGTGGGGAGGTCCTTCTGGCGCCAGTCGCGGTTGTAGTAGACGAAGAGCATGTCGGTATCGCGCACGAGCACGCCGCCCACGCCGAGCCAGAAGGCGCTGGCTCGCTCGGAGTAGTCGAGGCCGGCGGAGTTGAGGATGCGGCGGTCCTCCAGCGACCAGGCCGCGGTGGCGAAGACCTTGATCTCCGGGTTGTATGCCTTCACGAGGTCGAGCATCTCGGCGCCGGCGGCGACGAGTTCCTCGTTGGGGGTGCGCTCGACCTCGGGATCGTAGGTCCTCACCTCGGGGAAGACGGCGGGGCAGGGGAACTCGAAGTGGGCGTCGCTGCCGAACTGGGCGACGGCGATGGCGCGGGAGATCATGTCCTCGCATTGGCGGGGATCGGTGGTCTCGGCGGTGCCGACACGCCCCTCGACGATGACCCGGGCGCGCAGCCGAGAGGTGTGGGCGACGTCCACGCGCTTGAGGCGGTCGTCCTCGTAGTCCGCGCTGGTGGAGCGGCGGCGGACGAGCGTGATCTCGGCGCCCTGGGCCTTCTTGGCGGCAAGCTCGAGGGCCTGCTCGATCATGACTGCCCTCCCACGACCACCTCCTGGATGCGCAGGTGGGGGCTGCCGAGCCCGACGGGGAGGGGCTGCTGGCCGCCCTTGCCGCATCCGCCGCCCCCGTCGGCCCAGGCGAGGTCGTCGGCGATGAGGTCAATGCTGCGGAGGGTCTCGAAGACGTTGCCGGTGAGGACGATGTCGCGCACAAGCTCGCCAAGCTGCCCCCCGCGGATCATGTAGCCGTAGGCCGCGCTGAAGGTGAACATCTCCATCATGGTCTGCCCCCCCAGCATGTCGCAGGCGTAGAGGCCCAGGTCCACGCCGCGGATGAGGTCCTCGAGGGAGCCCTGGCCAGGCTCGATGTAGGTGTTGGTCATGCGGACGATGGGGGGGAAGCTCCAGCCCACGGCGCGTGCGTTGCCGGTGACGGCCTCGCCCATCTTCGCGGCGGTCTCGCGGCTGTGGAGGCGGCCGACGAGGACGCCTTCTTTGATGAGGTAGGTCTTGCGGGTGGGGACGCCCTCGTCGTCGAGGGGGTGGGTGCCGCGGCCGCCGGGCAGGGAGCCGTCGTCCACGATGCTGAGGTGGGAGGGCCCAAAGGTCTTGCCCAGGACCATGAGGTCGCGCAGCTTCTCGTTCTCGTAGACGTGGTCGGCCTCGCTGAGGTGGCCGAAGGCCTCGTGGGCGAAGACGCCGCCCAGCTTCTGGTTGAGGACCACGGTGTAGGTGCCGCCCCGCACGGGGGGAGCCTGGAGGAGCTGTGCCGCGCGGTGGGCGGCCGCCTCGGCCTTGGCCTCCTGGCCGACTACGGTCTCGAAGCCGGCGGCGCGGCCCAGTCCCTCGTGGCCCCGCTGGACCAGGTTGCCCTCGCGGGCTACGGCGGAGAGAGAGAGGGTCAGGTCGGGGCGGGCTTCCTCGAAGTAGGCGCCCTCGCTGTTGAGGAAGCGGACCTCGCGGTAGCTGTCGGCATACGCGGTGTGGGTGGTGTGAATCGTGCGGTGCAGGCCGAGCATCAGGTCGTTGTAGGCCTGGACGGTGCGTTTCTTCTCGGTGAGGGAGACGCCGCGGAAGTCGCGCTCCATGGCGGGGGCGGGCACGACTATCTCGACGGGCTCGACGGGTGCGAGCTGGCTCTTGTCGCTCCCGACGAGGCGCGCGCAGGCGACCGCCTCGAGGACGCGGGAGCGCAGGTCGTCGAGATCGTTGAAGGTGACCACCCCCCATCCGCCGCGAACGAGGGCGCGGGCGACGCCGCCAAGCGAGCTGGTGTAGGCGATGTCATCGAGGTCCGGGCCGCGGAAGTTGAGGCGAGTTCGCTCCGCGCGCTCGAGGCGCAACTCGGCGTAGTCGGCGCCGGTGTCGCGGAGCGCCGCCTCCATCCGCTCTCGCATGCTCGACACTCCTTCGGGCGAGCGGACGCGGCCCACAGGGGCCGCGCCGCGCTTCGGGGTCACGCTGATGGGTTCTGTCGAGCGTGCGCGATTCCTCTCCGCTAGGGGGCGGGGGCGCTCTCGGGCTCGGCCTCGTCGGGGCCGCCGAAGGCCCCGTAGTTCTCCTCACAGACGTCTAGCAGGACCTCCAGCAACTGCTCGGGGCCGTCCACATAGCCGTAGTTGGTGAACCTGGCGATCTTCTGGCGCAGCAGGTCGGGAGTGATGTCGGCGGCGAGGACCAGGTGCCCGTAGTTGTCGTACTCGCTAGCGTCGGGCATGCGGGCCAGGCGGCCGGAGGTGAGCTTGAGCCGACCGTAGTTGGCGCGGCCCCGCTGGCCCGAGAGGGCCTTGGCGACGGTCTGGGCGACGGTGGCGCCGAGGTCAGGCAGAAACCCCCGACCGGGGCCGGGGGGGCGCTCGGGGACGCTGGGGCGCTCCGGCGCGGCAGGCGGCTCGGGAGGGCGGCAGGCCTCGAGGGCCTGGAGCAGCTCGTCGGCCTGCTCGGGGGTGAGCCGTCCCTCCCGGAGCATGGTGAGGATGCGAAGGCGCTCGTTCTCCATCACGCTGTCTCCTTGCGGCAGGTCTATGTCCACGGCGGCGCGGCAGCCGCTAGCGGGCTAGCTGGCGGAGCGCGACCGCGGCTTCCTCGGGGGTGATCTCGCCGGCCTGGAGGCGATCGAGGACCGCCTGCCGGCGTGCGCCGACGTCCTCGGCCGGCTCCGGCTCGGCCCCGGAGGGGGCGTAGCCGAGGGCGGCGAGCAGGGCATCCACTCGGTTGCGCACGGTGGGATACGACAGCCCCAGCACCTGCTCCATGTCCCGCAGGACGCCCCGGCAGCTGAGGAAAACGTCGAGGAGGCGGCGGTGCTCCGGCTCCAGGGCGCAGAAGCGGCAGCCCCGCTCGAAGCGCCCGCGGACCTGCACGCCGCAGGCGTCACA
The DNA here is from genome assembly GCA_964385645.1 of uncultured bacterium. Classification (GTDB taxonomy): domain Bacteria; phylum Armatimonadota; class Hebobacteria; order Hebobacterales; family Hebobacteraceae; genus CAYLPT01. Next base: position 2,905 of record CAYLPT010000169.1, on the reverse strand, counting down.
GGTCAGCTCGGTCACCAGCAGGGGCTGCTCGCAGCGCGGGCAGCGGGTTATCTGCTTTTCCATCTTCTTGGCCCTCCAGGTGTGGAGGATAGCAGATAGCGAGTATTATGTCAAGGATTCCTTGGAAAAATGAAGGAAAGATTCTGATTGGCCGAGTACGACCCCCGCGGGCCGGGGCCCGCGGGGGTCGGGCGGGGTCGGGTGGTGACGGTGCTACTCGGCGTCGGTGAACTGGCCGAGGTTGGTGGGGCAGCGGGCCTTGAGCAGGTTGAGGAGCGGGGTGGGGGCGACGGTCTGGCCGACGTTGTGGTAGGAGGTGATCTTGCGGTCCAGGAGCTCCTCGGGGACATCGTCGGCGATGGTGGTCTGGCCGATGTTGACGTAGGCGCTGTTGTCCTGGATGCGCTCCAGGTAGTCCCTGGTGACCTCGTTCTGCCCGACATTGCGGACCACCGCGCCGACGTCATCCGGGAGCGCGATGAGGTGGCCCGTGACCTCGGCGACACCCATGAGGGCGCCGTGGACGCCCTGGCAGGCGATCAGGATGCCGAGCACGTCCACCGCCGCGAGCTTCTGGGTCACCAGCGCCGGAGGAACCTCGGGGTGGAAGGTCACGATGCCGGCGAACATGATCTTCTGATCGGCCGGCATACCCTCGAGCATGGCCTTGGTCAGCTCGAGGTTGGGCGCCATGACGACGCGATAGCCCGGCTTGGCGATGGCGACGCCGCCGGCGGCCTTGATGGGAATGCGGCCAAGGGCCTCTCGGTTACCCTCATCTCCCAGGACCGCGCCTGCGGCCACGATGCTCTCGATCTGGGCGACCTGCTCGGGGGGGACGCCTCTCAGGTCCACCAGGCCGGCGGCCTTGATGACGCGGCCGGCCACCCCGCGCACCAGGCCCGCGGCCTCCATCCCGGCGCTCGTCTCGGGCGCCTGCTCATGCTCGGGGGTGTTCATCTGCTCGTTCTCGCTCATGGTATCCTCTCTAGACGCTGGCATTGAAGACGCCCAGGAACCTGATCTCGGTCCGCCCGGCGCCGACGCGGACGCCCAGGAGCTCCCAGACAGAGGGGCGGCGCGGGGGCCGCATGGCCCGCCCGAGCTGCTCGGGGAGCTGGAGCATGGCGCTGCCGAAAGCGGCCCAGGCTTCCTCGTGGTCCCGCTGCTCGGCGGCGATGCGCTGCCAGAGCCCGTCCTGCCGCTCGGGGCTCAGGGCCAGGGCCCGTGTGAAGGCGACGCTCAGGCGGCGGTCCAAGGTGCGGTCACGCATGTCGTCCTCCTGCGGGGGCCCATTGGGAGAGGCGCTGGGCTAGGGCGGCTCGGCACTCCGCCAGACGGCGGCGGACGGTGCCCTCTGGCACCCCGAGCACTCGGCCGATCTCGCGGCTGTTCATCTGCGCCAGGTAGCGCATGACCACCAGCTCGCGATCATCCTCCGCGAGGGTCGCGAGCGCGCGGAGCACATCTAGGCGGAGCTCGGCGTGGCCGCGGGGCTCGGGGAGGTCGGCCGCCTGGGCGCGCGCCTGCGCCTCGACGCGCTGGCGACGCCAGGCGTCGGTGGCGAGGTTGCGCAGAGTGCGGACGAGCCAGGCTCGCTGGGCGAGCGGCTCCGAGGGTGCGAGGGTGGCGAAATGCTGCCAGGCTCGCAGGAAGGTCTCCTGCGTGAGGTCGTCGGCCTGGTCGGCGCTGGTGGTGCGGGACCGGGCGAGTCCCCAGATGAGCTTGGCGTGCATTCGGTAGAAGTCCTCGAAGTCGCTCATGGCGTCTCACCCAGGCAAACGCACGGGCCGGCGCAAGTGTTCGCGGGTGGGCCCCGCAGAGAGGCGGATTCCCGGCCGATCGAGCGGTTCCTACGGCCGGCGGGCGACATCACTCAGGCCGGCAGGAAGGGCTGGCGGGCGATAGAAGCGAGGCCAGAGAGGCCGGGGCAGGAGGTGAACGAGATGAAGGTCGGCCTGTACACGGTGAGCTTCTCCGGGGCGTGGTATGACGGCCCCGGGCTGCCGCTGGAGGAGATCTTCGGGCGGGCGAAGGCGATGGGCTACACCGGCGTGGAGATCGGGGCGAAGCGGCCGCAGGCGAGCCCGATGGACCTGGATGAGAGGGCGCGGGCGCGGATTCGGGAGCAGGCCGCGAAGCTGGGGCTGGAGATTCCGGCGGTGGCGAGCTACTCGAACTTCGCCAGCCCGATCCTGGAGCAGCGCGAGAACGAGCTGCTGATGGTGAGAGAGCAGATCAAGCTGGCGAGGGACCTGGGGGCGCCGGTGCTGCGGGTGTTCGCGGCCTGGAGGGGTGTGACCGAGCGCAACGGCAACGCCCTGTATGAGATGGCGCGCTGGTACTGGGAGCACGGCTATCCGGATGTGACGTGGCTGGACCGTTGGCGGTGGGCGCGGGCTGGCCTTCAGGAGGCCGCCGAGTATGCGGGCGAGCTGGGGGTAACCCTCGCTCTGCAGAACCACGAGCCGGTGATCCGCGACCACCTCGACATGCTGGACATGATCCGCGAGGTGGACTCCCCGGCGCTGAAGGCGTGTCTGGACTGCCCGCTGCTGACCTGCCAGGATGACGAGTACGTGAAGGAGGCGGTCCGCGCGACCGGGCAGCTGCAGGTGCACTCTCACTATGGCGGGGAGTTCGAGGAGGTGGATGGGCAGGTGCAACAGCGCGCGATCCGGTTCGCGCGGCGGGCGGAGTTCAACTACCCCGCGTTCGTGAAGGCGCTGCAGGAGATCGGCTATGAGGGGTGGCTGTGCTATGAGTTCTGCCACCCATGCCTGGATGAGCGGCACGAGCTGGAGGGCCTGGAGGCGGTGCAGGAGCAGGTGGGCCTGGCGCGACGGTATATGAGCGGACTGGTGGAGAAGGCGGGGGCGGGCTCGCGGAGGCGATAGAGAGGCGC
>CAYLPT010000168.1:0-11492 GCA_964385645.1 uncultured bacterium | reverse complement strand
CCGCCGCTTCGACCACTACTCCCCCTCCGTCCTCCTCGGCCGGGCCGTCTACCCAGACCCGCGGCGAGAGATCTCCGCCGAGCACGTCGTGGGCCGCCAGTGGGCCTTCGTCACCATCGGCGGCCGCGCCGCCCCCGGCCTGCAGGACGACGACCGGCTCCTGGGCGCCTACGGCTTCATCTACGAGATCGCCTTCGACCTCGTCAACCCCACCGCCGTCCCGGCCGCCGTGGCGATCACCTTCGAGCCCGGCGGCGGCCCCGCCCGCGGCGCCCTCCTCGTGGACGGCCGCGCCGTCGAGGCCGCCGTGCTCAGAACCCAGTCCGAGGCCGTCGTCGCCCGCTACCTCCTCTCCCCCGGCGAACGCCGCCGCGTCAACATCGAGACCATGCCCCAGGGCGGCTCCAACTACCCCGTCCGCATCGTCGCCCGGCCCATCTGAGCCCACAGGAGCGCCTGCCACGGCCCTTCGAGCCACACTCGCGCTGGCGGCAGCGCTGGCGCTCACCGCACACGCCCTCGCCGCCCCGCCCGCCGGCGACGACCTCGCCCTCCTCTTCGCCAGCGACCGCGCCCTCGTCGCCGGCCCCCCCGGCGCCGAGGCCCTCGCCCGCGAGGTCGGCGAGCTCATCGCCGAGGTCACCCCGCGCATCTCCGCCCTCGTCGGCGCCGACGAGGCCGGCCCCGTGCCAGCCCGCGTCTACCCCGACCGCGCGAGCTACGTCGCCGCCGCCGGGCTGCCCCGGGACTCCACCATCGTCGGGCTTGCCACTTTCCCCGACGGCGTCATCCACATTGACGGCGGCGGCCTTCTCGTTTCCATCGAGAAGGTCGTCCCCCATGAGGTCGCCCACGTCATGGTCGCCCGCGCCCTCGGGCCCGCGCTCCCCTCTCTTCCCCTGTGGGTCAACGAGGGCATCGCCGAGTACGCCGCCGGCCAGCGCGCCGCACGCGTGGACCCCCTCACCCTCCGCGCCCTCGGCCGCGGCGAGGCCCTCCCCCTGCGAGACCTCGATCACGCCTTCCACGCCGGCAATCGCCACGCCCCGGCCGCCTACACCCAGGCCGCCTCCGTCATCCACTTCCTCGTCGCCGAGCGCGGCGAGAAGGTGATGCCAGCCCTCCTGCGCGCGGTGCGCGAGCACCGCCAGTTCGAGCCCGCCCTCCAGCAGACTACCGGCTGGTCGCTCCCAGAGCTGGAGGCCCGCTGGCGGCGCTCCCTCGCCAGCCGCTGGCGCTGGGCGCTCCTGCTCCGCTCCCCCACCCTCCCCCTTGGGCTCATGCTTCTGCTCTTCATCGTCGGGCTCATCCGACACCTCTGGGAGCGCCGCCGCCGGCAGGAGTTGCCCGACGAGGACTGGTAGTACTCTCCGGCGAGGAGCCGTGCTTGACCACCGCTACAGCCGAGCCAGCAACACGCACCCCCCGCTGGTCCGAGCGCCGGCCGGGCCCGGCCGCCGCAGCCTATGCCGGGGGCTACCTCGTGCTCGCCTTCGGCGCCGCCGGCCTTGCCCCCCGGATGCCCTCGGCCGCCGCGCTCGCGATCCTCGCCACTGCCGCCGGCGTGGCCACCCTCGCCCTCTCCTTGCTGCTCGTGCTCAGCTTGTGCCGGCTTCGCCTCGCCCCCCGTGCCGAGTTCGCCTGGATGCTGGCGATGGGCCTGCTCTTCTGCCTCGCCCGCCCCTCCGTCCTCGTCATCATCGGCCGCTGGCTGGGGGGCCCCGAGCCCGCCGCGCGCGTCGCCGCCGTCCTCTCCCTGGCCCTGGGCAGCCACGGGCAGCACCTGCTCGGCAATGCAGCCCTCATCATGTGGGCCGTCTTCCTCGGCCGCCTGGTGGCCCGGGTCATCAGGGAGGGCAAGCTCATCCTGCCCGTCGCTGTGGTGGCCTCGGTGGCCGATGTCATCACCGTCTACTGGGGCCTCGTGGCGCGCGTCGCCGAGACCGCGCCCGAAGTGGTCGAGGCCTTCAGCGCGGCGGCGCCGGTGGCGCCCCCGCCGGAGGTGCCGGCCCCGGTGCTGACGGCCATCGGCATCGGCGACTTCCTGTTCCTGGCGATGTTCCTGGCGGTCACCCTGCGCCACGCCATGCGCCCCGCCGCCAGCCTGTGGGCGACCTTCGGCCTGCTGCTGCTCGCGCCCGCCGCCTTCCTGCTCTGGCCAGACCTGCCCGGCCTGCCCGGGCTGCCCTTCATCTCCGCGGCCGTGCTGGCGGCGAACTGGCGCCACCTCGCTTTCACCGGCTCGGAGAAGCGGGCCCTCGTGGTGGCCGGGGTGTTGGTGGCGGCGGTGGTGCTGGCCGTGGTGGTGCTGCTCGCGCGTTGAGCGCGACGGCCCTGGAGGAAGGCACGACGTGGAAGAACGTTACGACCCGCAGGTGATCGAGCCCAAGTGGCAGGCGCGCTGGGAGGCCGACCGGATCTATCACACCCCCGAGGACCCGGGGGAGCGCAAGCTCTACTGCCTCGAGATGTTCCCCTACCCCAGCGGCGACGTCCACGTCGGCCACGCCCGCAACTACACCATTGGCGACGTGTATGCCCGCTACCAGCGCATGCGCGGCCGCCGCGTCCTCTACCCCATGGGCTTCGACGCCTTCGGCCAGCCCGCCGAGGGCGCCGCCATCAAGAACGACACCCACCCCGCCACCTGGACCTATCGCTGCATCGAGCGCATGCGCCGCCAGTTCCGCCAGCTCGGCAACAGCTACGACTGGGAGCGCGAGATCGTCACCTGCGAGCCCGAGTACTACCGCTGGAACCAGTGGTTCTTCCTCAAGTTCCTCGAGCGCGGCCTCGCCTACCGCGCCAACGCCCCCGTCAACTGGTGCCCCCGCTGCCAGTTCGTCCTCTCCGACGAGGAAGCGGCCGGCGGCAAGTGCTGGCGCTGCGACGGCCCCGTAGCCAAGCAGGTGCGCGAGCAGTGGTTCTTCCGCATCACCGCCTACGCCGACCGCCTCCTGGACGACCTCTCCCAGCTCTCCCACTGGCCCGAGCGCGTCCGCACCATGCAGGCCAACTGGATCGGCCGCAGCGAGGGCGTCGAGTTCGACCTCCAGGTGGTCGGCCGCGCCCACACCATCCGCGTCTTCACCACCCGCATTGACACCATCTTCGGCGTCACCTACGTCGTGCTCGCCCCCGAGCACCCCCTCGTGGACGACCTCGTCGCCGGCTCCCCCAAGGCCGCGGAGGTGGCCGCCTACCGCCAGCTAGTCGCCGCCCGCACCAATGTCGAGCGCGTCTCCGAGGCCAGCCGGGAGGGCGTCGCCCTCGGCCTCCACGCCGTCAACCCCGCCAACGGCGAGCACATCCCCATCTGGATCGCCGACTACGTGCTCCTCGAGTACGGCACCGGCGCCATCATGGCCGTCCCCGCCCACGACCAGCGCGACCTCGAGTTCGCCCGCGCCAACGGCCTCCCCGTGCGCCTGGTCATCCAGCCTCCCGGCCAATCGCTCGACCCCGACACCATGCCCGCCGCCTACGTGGACCCGGGGGTGCAGGTGAACTCCGGGCAGTTCGACGGCCTGCCCAGCGAGCAGGCGAAGACCAGCATCGCAGAGTGGCTCGAGCAGCGCGGCGTCGGCCGGCGCACGGTCAACTACCGGCTGAGGGATTGGTTGGTATCCAGGCAGCGCTACTGGGGCGCCCCCATCCCCATCATCTACTGCGACTCCTGCGGCGCCGTTCCCGTGCCCGAGCACGACCTGCCCGTCACCCTCCCCCTCGACCTCCCGTACACCAGCACCGGGTCGGTCCTGCCCCAGTCCGAGGAGTTCGTGCGCACCACCTGCCCCCGCTGCCATGCCCCCGCCCGGCGCGAGACCGACACCATGGCGCAGTGGATTGACTCCTGCTGGTACTTCCTCCGCTACGCCGACCCCCACAATGGCGAACTGCCCTTCTCCCGCCAGGCGGCCGACCGCTGGCTCCCCGTGGACCAGTACATCGGCGGCATCGAGCACGCCGTCCTGCACCTGCTCTACGCGCGGTTCTTCACCAAGGTCCTCTACGACCTCGGCCTCATCGGCTTCCAGGAGCCCTTCACCCGCCTCTTCACCCAGGGCATGCTGCTCAAGGACGGCGCCGCCATGAGCAAGTCCCGCGGCAACGTCGTCGGCCCCGATGAGGTCATCCCCCGCTGGGGCGCCGACGCCCTGCGCACCTACGTCCTCTTCCTCGCCCCCCCGGAGGCCGAGGCTGAATGGCAGGAGGGCGGCATCGAGGGCATCTCCCGCTTCCTCCAGCGCACCTGGCGCGCCGTCGCCGGCCGCGCCCACCGCCTGCCCCCCGACTGGCGCGACCGCGTCGCCAACCTCTCCGGCCCCGCCGCCGACCTCAGGCGCAAGACCCACCAGACCATCCGCCGCGTCAGCGCCGACATCGAGCGCTGGCACTTCAACACCGCCATCAGCGCCCTGATGGAGCTCGTGAACGCGATGACCGAGGTGAGCGAAGACGACCTCGAGGGCGAGCTCGCCATCGCCTACTCAGAGGCCGCCGAGTCCCTCGTCCTCCTCCTCGCCCCCTTCGCCCCCCACCTCGCCGAGGAGCTCTGGAGCCGACTCGACCGCCACGGCAGCGTCCACCTCGCCCCCTGGCCCCGCTGGGACGAGGCAGCGGCCCACGAGGAGGCCGTCACCGTCGTCGTCCAGGTCAACGGCCGGCTCCGGGAGCGCCTCACCGTCCCCGCGGGCACGAAGGAGGAGGAGCTGCGGGAGCTCGCGCTCGGCTCCGAGCGGGTGCAGACCCACCTCACGGGGAAGGACATCCAACAGGTCATCGTCGTGCCCGACCGCCTGGTGAACATCGTCGCGAAGTAGCCCGCGTGCCCGGAGGGCGAGGGGATGTTCTACTTCTCGCGCGGTGAGCAGCTAGTGTTGGTGGTCCTGCTTGGGGCGCTGCTGTCGGGGGCCGGCGCCCTCACCTACGCGCGCGGCCGGCGCGCCGGGCAAGCCGGCGCCCAGGGACCCCTGCTCGTCGAGGCCGCCGGCCGCGCCGGGCACGTGCTGGTCAACGTCTCCGGCGCGGTCGCCGAGCCGGGCCTGCATCGGCTGCCCGCCGGCTCCCGGGTGGCCGACGCCATCGCGCGCGCGGGCGGCCCAACCCCCGGCGCGCGCCTCGAGGCCGTCAATCAGGCGGCCACGGTCCGCGACGGCGACCACATCGTCGTTCCCGCCGAGCAAGCATCGGCCGGGCAGCCCGTCGGCCGCATCAGCCTCAACCGCGCCACTGCCCGCGAGCTCGAGGCCCTGCCTGGCATCGGCCCCGTGCTCGCCCAGCGCATCGTGGACCATCGAGAGCGGCTCGTCCGCGAGCGCGGCGCCGGCTTCCGCAGCATCGAGGAGCTGCTCAACGTCCCCGGCATCGGCCCCGGCCGACTCGCCGCCATCCGCGACGAGGTGACCTTGTGAGCTCGCAGACGCGCCCTTGGGGCGAAATCGCGACGTTGCCCGCCCCGCCCCTATGGGCGCGTCCGCTGCCCCTGCGGTATCATGCTCATGTAGGCCGGGGCGCATACAGGGGCTGTCTGGAGGGACAGCTCGCGTAGTGGGCAACACAAGAGCGGGGAGTGAGCTCGGCGACAACGCCGAGTCGTTGTTGGCCGCCTCTGAGGCAGTGGCCAACCGCTGGCTCGAGGCCCTCGAGGAGTCCGGCAATGGCTTGCCCGATTCCTGCGGGCCCGATCTGCTGCGTGCCCTCGTCGCCGACGCCCTCGCCGGCCGGCCCCCCGGGCCCCACCTGCGGCGACTCACTTCCTCCGCCTCCTGCGCCCAGCTCGCCAGCGCGGCCCGTGCGCTCCACAAGGCCCTCGAGGCGGTCGCCGACGACCGCCCTCTCGCCGGCCGACTCCGCCGGCTGGCCAGCCGCCTCAAGCGCGCCGGCGGCGAGAGCGACGACGAGCAGACCTTCCGCCGCGCCGTGCGCGCCCTCCAGGAGGCGACCACCTCCCCCGGCGTGCTCCGCGCCCTCCTCAGCGCCGCGCGCCGCCTCACCGGCGCGCGCGCCGCCCTCTGGTGGGAGCGCGAGGCGGGCGGGTGGATGAGTGTGACCGCGACTGCGGGGGCCGCCCTTCCCACCCAGGCGCGCAGGCTGCGCGTCGGGGCCCCTTTCTGGCGCGCCCCGGGCGAGAGCGCGGCCGGCGGCTGGCTCGAGCTCTCCCCCGATCGCCCCGAGCACCGCGCCTACCTCAGCCAGACCGGAGCTTCCGCCGCCCTCCTCGTCCGAGCCCACCTGCGCCGACGCTGGATCGGCGCGCTCGCGGTTCACGACGGCCGCGTGGACGGGCGGCGCGCGACCCTGCTCGCCTCGCTCGTCCAGCAGGCCGCCCTCGCCCGGCAGACCCTCGACCTCACCGAGCAGACCCGCCAGCTCGTTCGCTCCCAGCGCCACTCCATCTCCGAGCTCGGCCTCGCCCTCGGATCGGTCCTCAACCTGGATGAGCTCGTCGAGGTCGTGCGCCGCGTCGCCCAGTCCGTGCCCGGCGCCGACGCCGCCCAGGTCCTGCTCGCCGACGAGTCCGGCCAGCTCTCCCCCCGCGGCCGCCCGGAGGCCGCCGCAGAGGTGGATCAAGCCGCCCTCGTCGCCTTCGCCAACCACATCCGCTCCCAGCCCGAGGGACGCGCGGTGTGGGAGGCCACGGGCCGCAGCAGCGCCCCCGGCGTCCCCGACCTCCGGCGCCGCGGATTCAGGGAAGTCTTCGGCGTCCCCATCCGCCTCCGCGAGCACGTCATCGGCGCCTTGGTCGTGTTGAGCCGCGACCCCGACTCCCTCGGCCCCTTCCCCCGCCAGATGATCGAGACCTTCGCCAGCGAGGCCGCCGTCGCCATCGAGAACCTGAGCCTCGTCGAGGGAATGCAGCGCCGCCTGCTCGAGATGGCCGACCTCACCTGGGTCAGCACCCGCGTCGCCGCCACCCTCGACTCCAGCCAGATCGCCCGCACCGTCGCCGACGCCGCCGCCAAGGCCCTCTCGGCGCCCATCGCCGCCATCTACCTCGCCCGCCCAGAGGGCGGCTGGGCCCTCGCCCCCGGGGGCTGGCTCGGCTTCGACGGCGAAGCCGCACCCCCGCTCCCCCCCGAGGGCCACCTCGGCGCCGACGCCCTCGCCTCCGGCGCCCCCAGAGTAGTCGCCGACGTCCTCGAGGAGGGCAGGCAGGAGGATGCCCTGGTGCGCACCCTCGGCGCGCGCTCCCTCCTCTGCGTCCCCATGCTCGCCCAGCAGGGCCTGCAGGGCCTCCTCGCGGTCGCCGACTCCGAACCCCGGGCCTTCCCCACCCACAACATCGCGCTTCTCTCCGCCTATGGCAACCAGGCCGCCCTCGCCCTCCAGAGCGCCCTCCTCTACCAGAACGTCGTCCGGCACCTCAACCAGATCTCCCGCCTCTTCGAAATCTCCCGCTCCCTCGCCTCCTCCCTTGACCTCTCTGAGACCCTCGAGATGGTCCTGCGCTCTGCCTCTGAGCTCCTCGCCGCCCCGGCCTGCATCCTCATGCTCGCCGAGGGCGAGAGCGGAGAGCTGGTCACCAAGGCCGTCCACGGCCTCAAGCCCGACCCCGCCCTGTACGAGCCCCTCAAGCCCGGCGAGGGACTGGCCGGCCTCGCCGCCCAGACCGGTGAGGCCCTCGTCAGTAGCGACGTCAGCCGCGACGGTCGCTTCAGCCGCCGCGCCCGCGCCCGCGAGGAAGGCCTCCGCGCCGGCATCGCCGCCCCCCTCATCGCCAGAGGCCGCACCGTCGGAGTCATCAACGTCTACCGCCGCTCCGAGGACAAGTTCACCGACGACGACAAGGACCTGCTCGTCTCCCTCGCCAACAGCGCCGCCGTCGCCATCGAGAACGCCAACCTCTACGCCGAAGCCCAGGAGCGCTCCGAGTTCCTCGCGGCCATGACGACCGAGATCAACCAGCGCATGCGCAACACCCTTCAGGCCGCCGCCGGCCTCCTCCGCATGGAGCTCGACCGCCCCACCCCCCGCTCCGCCTCCGATGCCATCACCCGTGCTGTCGCTCGCCTCCATGCCATGGCCACCGTCCACGATCTCCTGCGCTCCCGCGAGGTCCACTTCGTGGACATCAAGGAGGCCGCCCGCCGCGTCGTCGAGATCGTCCGCCACACCACCGCCGCTCCCCCCTCCATCGAGATCCGCGTCGACGGCGCCCGCGTCATGCTCCCCTCCCAGAAGGCCACCGGCGCCGTCCTCGTCATCGGCGAGCTGCTCGACAACGCCATCCGACACGGCCTGCTGCCCGCCGGCGGCGGCCGCGTTTGCGTCAGCCTCGCCGAGAGCGCCGGCCAGGTCGTCATCCAGGTCCGCGACAACGGCGTCGGACTGCCCCCCCGCTTCGACCTCGACCGCTGCGCCGACGTCGGCCTCAAGGTCGTCAGGGCCATCATCGAGCAGGACCTGGGCGGCGTCCTCACCCTCCAGCCCCGCGACGGGCTCTGCGTCCTCGCCCGCTTCGCCAAGCACTAGCGCGGCCCTGCACAAACAACCGCACCCTCGGAGCAGGAGTTGGCGCCGTGGGCTGGAAGCTCAACCAGCAGGCGGTGCGCACCCATGAGCGCCGCCAGGGAGGTTACGAGATGAGGAAGCTAGCCTGGTGTCTCGCTGTATTCGCGCTGGTCGGCGTATTACTCGCGCTGGCCCCCGCGCCCGCCGCCGCCCAGCACCCTGAGGTCTCCACCCTCCGGCCCTGGTCCGCCGAGACCAACTACATGTCCCTGCCCGGCTACTTGCGCTGGCTCGTCTTCCGCGAGGACGGCGTCTGGCTCTCCATGGCCGAGGCCCGCCGCATCGTCTCCCAGCAGCAGGTGAGGTAGGCCCCCTTGCCTCAGCCGCCCCGGCGGCCCCGGCGTCTCGGGCCCTCAGGCGCGAGAGCGCGCCTGCGCGCCTGCGCCCTCGCGGCCGCCGCGCTGGTGCTCGCCTTCGCCCCTGCCGCCCTGGCCGCCCCGCCTCTGCTGGGCGCATACGTAGACCTCGCCCCCCTCGCCCCCGCGGCTCGGGAGGCCGAGCTCGACCGGCTCTCTAGCGCCGGCGTCGCCACCCTCCGCATGCCTCTCGACTGGAACCGCGTCGAGCCCGAGCCCGGCCGCTTCGTCTGGAGCCAGGACGATGCAGCCGTGGACGCCGCCCGCGCCCGCGGCCTCGACGTCCTCCTGGTACTCGGTGCCTGTGCCGAGTGGGCCGTTGACCCCGCCTGGGAGGTCCCCCCCGACCAGCGCGCCCGCTCCGTCCCCCGGTCCCTCGACCTCTGGGAGCGCTATGTACGGGAGGCCCTCTCCCACTTCCGCGGCCGCCTCCGCCACTGGCAGATCCGCGAGCAGCCCAATGTGCGCAACTTCCGCGGCTCCCGCCCCGAGTACCTCAGCCTCCTCGACTCCGCCGCCCGCGTCGCCCGCCAGGTGAACCCCAGCTCCCTGATCGTCCTGCCCGAGAGCGGCCACCTCGACCTCGGCTCCGCCGACGCCCTCGCCCGCTCCCCCCACTGGAGATCCTTCGACATCCTCGGCCTCCACCTGACCCCCGCCTGGCGCGACCTCTCCACCCCCGCCCTCGCCCACGCGGTCCTCGCCGGCGAGGTCCTCCCCGACGCCCCCGGCGGCGCTCGGCCCACCTGGGTCCTCGGCGGCGGCGACCTCTCGGCCGACCAGTGGCTCCAGCACTACCTGCTCGCCTGGGCCTTTGGCATCGCTCGCGTCTACCTGCCCCCGGCCGCCATCAGCCGCGACTGGACCCACCCCCTCTCCCGGCTCGACTACCTCGGCTTCCTGCGACTCGGCCCCGAGGTCTGGGCCCTCGCCTTCGAGGGACCCGACGGCCCCGTCGTCATCGCCTGGGCCGACCGTGATCTCGTGCTCCGGGCCGAGGAGCTTTCCCCCATCGCCGACGAGGCCGCCCTCCGCGAGGCGGCGCCCCTCGGCGGCGCGCCCGGCGCGGCTCTCGGCCGGGGCGCGGGGGAGACCACTCTCATGCTCGGGCCCCGGCCGGTCCTCGCGCGGGGCCTCGCGCCCTACGACAGCCTCCAGGCCCGAGCCCCCAGACGCCGAGATGTCCTCGCCGCGCGGCCCGGCCCCGACCTCAGCCGCCTCCCCCTCGTCTGGGCCGACTACGCCATGCAGGCACACCCCGAGTTCGGCCTCCGAAACCGCGCCCTGCGTGAGCTGCCCGGCGGCGCCGCGGTCGAGGAAGAGCGGGCCGGCCGCCTCTGCCTGCGCACCCGCATGCGCCCCGCCCGCACCCCGGAGGAGGTGGACGACCCCTGGCTCTACTTCGACGTGGACGACTCCTGGCTCTACCTCGCCCGCGGGCGCACCCCTGTCGCCATCACCATCGAGTGTGACGGCTCCTTCCTCGGCGCCGAGAGGTTGGGGTTCAACATCTACTACGACTCCGTCACCGGCTACCGCTTCACCCCCTGGCAGTGGGTCGAGCCCCCCAGCGGACAGTGGCGCCGCTACCGCGTCGAGCTCGACGACGTCAGCTTCGCCAACCGCGACGGCTACGACTTCCGCATCAACGTCAAGGGCAGCAAGCAGGACATCTGGGTCCCCGCCGTCACCGTCGAGAAGCTCCCTGGGCCCTAGCCCCCCGGGCCCCCGTGCAACAGCGCCGTCAGGTTGATCCCCTCCGCGTAGGGGTCGAGGTGCTCCAGCTCCGCCTCCAGCGGAGCCACCGCCGCCAGGGGCACCTCCTCATCTGTCGCCCTCAGGCCCCCGTTCTCCGGCGCCAACAGCCGCACGAACGGGTTCTCTGGCTCCGCCGCGTGCGGCCGCGTCACCACCGCCAGCCGGCCCTCCGGCAGCCGCAGCAGCGACCCCCAGGGGTGGGGGCCCAACATCCCCAGGAACCGCTCCAGCAGCCGCGGCTCCAGCCGCCCGGCGAACTGCTGCCGGATCACCTCGATCGCCTGACGCGGCGGCATCGGCGGCCGGTATGGCCGCATCGTGGTGAGCGCGTCGTACACGTCCGCGACGCTCGCCATCAGGCTGTAGAGATGCAGCGGCCGGCGCTCCCCCAGCCTCGGATACCCGCTGTAATCGTAGTGCACGTGGTGCTCGAACGCCACCACCGCCGCCACCTCCGGCAGCGCCGGCTCCCCGGCCAGCGCCACCGCCCCGTCCACCGGGTGCCGGCTCATCAGCGCGAACTCCCCCTCCGTCAGCGCCGCCGGCTTCCGCAGCACCTCCAGCGGCACGTGGATCTTCCCGATATCGTGCAGCAGGCCCGCCACCCCCAGCTCCTCCAGCCGCGCCCGCGGCAGGTCTAGCTGCCGGCCCAGCTCGATGCTCAGGATGCAGATGTGCAGCGCGTGCGCGAACGTGTACTCGTCCGCCCCCTTCATCGAGTGCAGGTTGTGCACCACCGACCCGTCCGTCAGGATGTCGTTCACCAGCCCCCGCACGCTCGCCTCGATCCCCCTGATGTCCAGCGGCCGGCCGGTCCGCACCCCCATCGCCGCCCCCCGCAGCGCATCCAGCGCGCTCGTATAC
>CAYLPT010000167.1:0-3207 GCA_964385645.1 uncultured bacterium | reverse complement strand
CCACTCCCACCGTCGTCGCCCCGTCCGCGATCAGCCCTCCCACCGTGGCGCCAACGTCGAAGGAGACGATGTCTCCCTCCTCCAGGCGGCGCTCGCCAGGTATCCCGTGCACCACCTCGTCGTTCACCGACACGCAGATGTTCGCTGGATACCCATACAGCCGGTGGAAGGTCGGCGTCGCCCCGAAGCTGCGGATCAGGCCCTCCGCGAGCCGGTCCAATTCCCCGGTCCTCACGCCCGGCTCGGCCGCCTCCGCCAGCCGCCCCAGCACCAGGGCGACGATCTGGCCAGCGCGGCGCATGCGGGCGATCTCCTCCTCCGCCTTGATGGAGATCTCCCGCGGCCGCCCGGAGTCCATTCTACCCCGTTTCCGGCTCACGTTCAACCTCCCTCGGCGGCCGCCAGCAGCCGGGCAATCTCCCCCGGCACGCGCTCCACGCCCAGGGTGCCGTCCACCTCGTGCAGCAGCCCCCGCTCCCGGTAGTGGTCCAGCAGCGGCCGGGTCTGCTTCGCATACACCGCCAGCCGCTTGCGAATCACCTCCGGCCTCTCGTCCTCCCGCTGTATCAGCTCTGCCCCACACCGGTCGCAGATCCCCTCCCGCTTCGGCGGCATGGTGTCCACATGGTAGATCGCGTCACAGCGGGGGCACGTCCGCCGCCCCGACAGCCTCCGCAGCAGCTCCGCCTCCGGCACCCGCAGATAGATCGCCGCCTCCAGGCGCTGCCCCAGCGCCTCCAGCCGGCCCTCCAGCGCCTCCGCCTGCGCCAGCGTCCGCGGGAAGCCGTCCAGCAAATAGCCGCGCTCGGCGTCCGGGGCCGACAGGCGCTCCTGCATCATGTCCAGGATCAGCTCATCCGGCACCAGCTCGCCCCGCTCCATGTAGGGCCGGGCCCGCCGGCCCAGCTCCGTCCCCTCCCGCACGTGGGCCCGCAGCAGGTCCCCCGAGGAGATGTGCGGCACTCCCCACAGCTCCCCCAGCCGGCTCGCCTGCGTGCCCTTGCCCGAGCCCGGGGGGCCGAGGATGACGATCCGGCTCATCTGATGAACCCCTCGTACTGCCGCATCACTAGGTGGGCCTCGATCTGCTGCACCGTGTCGAGGGCCACCCCCACCAGGATCAGCAGCGACGTGCCCCCCACCACCGTGAAGGTGGTCACCCCCGTGATGCGGGGCACGTAGTAAGACAGCAGCGCGATCACCCCCAAGAAGAGCGCGCCCGACAGGGTGATGCGGCTCAGCACCCGGTCCAGGTGCCGCTCCGTCGGCTTGCCCGGGCGGATGCCGGGGATGAAGCTGC
Source organism: uncultured bacterium (assembly GCA_964385645.1). Taxonomy (GTDB): domain Bacteria; phylum Armatimonadota; class Hebobacteria; order Hebobacterales; family Hebobacteraceae; genus CAYLPT01. The sequence continues at coordinate 1,907 of CAYLPT010000167.1, read as the reverse complement.
CGTACTTCTTCAGGTTGTCGGCCACGTCCGCCACGTTGAAGCTCACCGCAGTGTAGAAATAGGTGAAGAAGACCACCAGCAGGAAGTACAGCCCGGAGGCCACCCAGCTCTGCCCAGGGTTGAAGAAGCGCGCCACCTCCCGCATCACCGCGCCCAGGCGCCCCGGGCTGCCCTCCATGAAGCTCGCGATCTGAGCCGGCAGCAGCACCACCGCGATGGCGAAGATGATGGGGATCACCCCGGCCGTGTTTACCTTGATCGGCAGGTAGCTGCTGCTGCCCCCATACAGGCGCGTCCCCACCACCCGCTTCGCCGACTGGATGGTGATGCGGCGTTCCCCCTTGGTGATGTAGATGATGCCCGCGATGGTGGCGAACCAGATCGCCAGCAGCCCCAGGATCTGCGTCCAGGCGAACACCCCCGAGCGCCAGTACCCGAGCGTCTCGCCCACGTCATAGGGCATGCGCGCGACGATCCCCGCGAAGATGATCAGCGACACCCCGTTGCCGATCCCCTTGTCCGTGATCTGCTCGCCCAGCCACATCAGGAAGCAGGTGCCCCCGGCCAGCGTCAGCACCACCGGCACCAGCCCCAGCCCGCTGATCTGCAGGATGGGGGGGTCGGTCTGGCGCAGCCACACGCACGTCATCGAGCCCTGCAGCAGCGCCAGCACGATGGTCAGCCACCGCGTCCACTGCGAGATCTTGCGCCGCCCCGACTCCCCTTCCTTCGCCAGCTCCGCCACCCGGGGGATGGCGATCCCCAGGAGCTGGAAGATGATCGAGGCGTTGATGTAGGGCATGATCCCCATCGCCAGGATCGAGAACTTCCCGAAGGCCCCCCCGGCGAACATGTCGAAGAGCCCCAGCAGGCCGCCGTGCACGAGGTCCTGCATCGCCGCCCGGTCAACGTATGGGATGGTGATATGCAGCCCGACCACGTAGACGGCGAACATCCCGAACACGAACAGGATGCGCCGACGCAGGTCCGGCAGCTTGAAGGCCGCGACCACCGGCCCCAGCACGCTGACCACCTCAGATGACCTCCGCAGTGCCCCCGGCGGCCTCGATCTTCTGGCGCGCCGCCGCGCTGAAGTGATGGGCCCGCACCACTAGCGCCTTCGTCAGCTCTCCGGCCCCCAGCACCCGCAGCCCCTCCCCGGCCTTGCGCACCAGCCGCCGCTGGCGCACCAGCTCCGGCGTCACCACCTCCCCAGCCGCAAAGCGCGCCTCCAGCCGCCCCACGTTCACCTCCGCCCACTCGCGGCGGAACACCCCCAGGTTGCGCGCCGACTTGCCGCTGCCGCGCAGCTTCCGCAGCCGCCGATACAGAGGCGTCTGGCCGCCCTCGAAGCCGGGTCTCACCTGCTCTCGCGCCTTCTGCCCCTTCATCCCCCGCCCGCTCGTCTTACCCCGGCCAGAGGCCATCCCCCGGCCGACGCGCTTGCGCCTCCTCTTCGCCCCCGGCGCGGGGGCCAGGTCACCGATGCGCATCACTCATCCTCCTCCCCATCCTGCACCTCCTCCACCGACACCAGGTGACTCACCGCCCGCACCATCCCCCGCACCGCCGGCGTGTCCGGCCGCACCACCCGCTGCCCAATCCGGCGCAACCCCAGCGCCCGCACCGTCTCCCGGTGCTCCCGACGCGTGCCGATCACGCTCCGCCTCAGGCTGATCCGCAGGCGGCTCACTCGCCCACCTCCTCCTCCCCCTCCGGCTCCGCCTGGGCCGGCTCCGCCTCCAGCGCCCGCAGGTGATAGCGATCCGCGATCTCCTGGGGCGCCCTCCCCCGCAGGGCCGCCACCTCCCGCACGGTGCGCAGCTGCGAGAGCCCCCGCAGCGCCGCCCGCGCGATGTTGATCGGGTTGTCCGAGCCCAGCGACTTCGTCAATATGTCCTTGATCC
>CAYLPT010000166.1:0-4469 GCA_964385645.1 uncultured bacterium | reverse complement strand
GCAGGGGGCCTGGCGGCCTGCGTGCTAGCGGGTCGGGCGCTCCTGACGTGTGGGAAGGCGAGATGACGGCCGCGGCGACAAGGGCGCGACGGTTCCCCGGCGGCATCCACCCGCCCGAGCGCAAGCACTTCACCGAGGCGGGGCCGATCGCGGTACTGCCCACGCCCGGGGAGGTGCGCATCGCGCTTGTGCAGCACCTGGGCGCGCCCTGCGAGCGGGTGGTACAGACCCGCGCGGAGGTGGCGCTGGGCGATGTGGTGGGGGATGCCAAGGCGTTTGTCTGCGCTCCGGTGCATGCCAGCATCAGCGGGGTGGTTGGCCGGGAGTCGGTCGCCACGCTCCCCAACGGCCGGCACGTTGGCGTCGTACCCATCAAGGCCGCCGACGAGCAGCCCCTGGAGGGCCGGGCGCTCTACGACGACGTCCTGGGCGGCGAGTGGCCCACCGACGACATCGCGCGCTACGAGCCGGAGCAGATCGTGGAGGCGGTGCGCGCGGCAGGCATCGTGGGGCTGGGCGGCGCCGCCTTCCCGACCCATGTGAAGCTGCGGCGCAATGAGGACAAGCCAATCCAGACGCTCCTGGTGAATGGGTGTGAGTGCGAGCCCTACCTCACCGCGGACCAGGCGCTCATGACCGAAGCGCCCGGCGCGGTGATCGCGGGCGCGCTGCTCGCCCAGCGGGCGACGGGGGCGCGGGAGACGCTGGTCTGCGTAGAGGACAACAAGCCCGAGGCGGCGGCCGCGCTGAAGGAGGCGGCGGCGGGGACAGGGGTGGAGGTGCGAGTGCTGGCGACGCGGTATCCCCAGGGGGGAGAGCGGCAGCTCACCGTCGCCGTCACCGGCAAGGAGGTACCGACCGGCGGCCTGCCGCTGGACGTAGGCGTGGTGGTGCAGAATGTGGGCACCTGCGCGGCGATCGCGCGGGCGGTGATCCGGGGCCGGCCCCTGACCCACCGCGTGGTGAGCGTGACCGGGGCCGGGGTGAGGGAGCCGAAGAACGTGCTGGCTCCCATCGGGGCGAGCTACCAGGACTTGGTGGAGTTCTGCGGAGGGCTGACGGAGGACGCGGAGCGGTTGGTGGCCGGGGGGCCGATGATGGGGTTCACCATCGGGGGCCTCGATGTGCCGGTGACGAAGGGGACGAGTGGGCTGACGGTGCTCACGCGGGAGGAGGTGAGCCAAGGGGAGCAGACGGCCTGTGTGCGCTGCGGCCGGTGTGTGGAGGTGTGCCCGGTGCGGCTGGTGCCGACGCGGATCGCGCTGGGCGCGCAGGCCGGCGACGTGCATCTGGTGGAGCGCTACCACGGGGCGGCCTGCATCGAGTGCGGGTGCTGCGCGTACATGTGTCCGGCGCGCCTGCCGCTGGTGCAGCTCATCAGGCTGGGCAAGGTCATGCTCCAGAGGGCGCGGCAGGCGTGATGGGGCGGGGACCGAGCGACAGACATGACGGAAGGCGAAGCGGCAGTCGAGGCTGAGGCTCCGGCGGTCGAGGTTGCGCCCTCGCCGCACGTGGCGGCGGCTCTCACCACCCGGCGCATGATGCTGGATGTGGTGGTGGCGCTGGCGCCGATCGCGGTGGTGTCGGCGGCGGTGTTCCGCTGGCACACGGCAGTGCAGGTGGGGCTGTGTGTGCTAACCTGTGTGGCGGCAGAGGCGCTGTTCGCGCGGCTACGGGGCCGGCCGGCGCCCATCGGCGACCTCTCGGCAGTGGTGACGGGGCTGATCTTGGGCTTTTCGCTGCCGTGGAGCGCGCCGTGGTATGTGGCAGTGATCGGCTCGGCGGTGGCGATCGGTCTGGGGAAGGCGGTCTTCGGCGGCCTGGGCTACAACATCTTCAACCCGGCGATGGTGGGGCGCGCGTTCGCCATGCTCAGCTTCGCCAAGGTGATGGGGGCCTCGGCCTACGTGGTGGAGCGGGCGGAGCTGACCGTGGTGACGCAGGCGACGCCCCTGAGCGCCGCCCGGGCGGCGGCTGCCGACCTGGCGGCGGGGCAACCGCTGGCCCCGGGGGTGGAGGCCCAGCTCGCGGCGGCCCGGGAGCTGTGGCCGCTGTTCGTGGGCGGCGTCAATGGCTCCCTGGGGGAGACGAGCGCGCTGGCGGTGCTGCTGGGAGGCCTCTACTTGTGCCTGCGGCGATCGGCCTCGTGGCAGGTCCCCGCCGGCGTCGTGCTCGCGGGGCTGGCGCTGGCCGGGGGCGCGAACGCCCTCGGGCTGACTCCCTTCACGGCCCTGCACCACCTGCTGGCGGGGGCGCTGCTGTTCGGTGCGTTCTTCATCGCCACTGACCCGGTGACGAGCCCGGTGACGCCGTGGGGCAAGTTCATCTTCGGCCTCGGCGTGGGGGGATTCACCATCCTCCTCCGCATCTTCAGCGGCTACCCGGAGGGGATGATGTTCTCGGTGCTGCTGATGAACACAACCACGCCGCTCCTGAACCGCTGGACGGTACCGCGGCCGCTGGGGGGCCCCGCGGCCAGGGCCACGGGAGGCTAAGAGCGATGGGCGAAGCTCCGAGGAGGGCCGGCTACCTCGCGCAGGCGTGGCTGGTGGTGGTGCTGGCGCTGCTGTACGGCGGGGGCCTGGCGGCGGTGGAGACGCTCGTGGGGGGCCGGATCGCCGAGAACCGGAGGCAGGAGACCTATGCGGCCATCCCCTATCTGGTCCCGGGTGCCGACCCCGGACACACGGGCGAGCTGCTGCTGGTGGGAGACGATGGCCGCGAGACCAAGGTCTACCAGGCCGTCGGGCCGGCCGGGGAGCACCTGGGCTGGGTGGTGCCCGCCTCTGGGCAGGGCTTCGGGGGCGCTATCGAGGTGTTGGTGGGCCTCGACGCGGAGCTGGGGACGATCACGGGCCTGTACGTGCTGGAGCAGCGGGAGACGCCGGGGCTGGGCGATCACATCCGGGGGGATGCTTTCCGCAGCCAGTTTCGCGGCCGGCCGGCGGAGGTGCCGCTGTCGGTGGTGAAGCTGGAGGCCGAGGCGGAGCACGAGATTCGCGCGATCACCGGGGCCACCATCTCCTCCGAGAGCGTGGCCAACATCGTGAACCAGGCGCTGGCAAACCTGAGGGGGCCGCTGGCGCGCCAGGCGGGTGGAGGAGGCTAGCGGAGCGAGGCCATGAGGCACGAGGGCCCAACGGCGCTGGAGCGATTCGTGAACGGGGTGCTGCCGGAGAACCCCGTATACCGGCAGCTCCTGGGGATGTGTCCCACCCTGGCGGTGACGGGGGCGATGAAGCCGGCGATGACGATGGCGGCGGCGACCGCCTTCGTGCTCATCTCGGCGAACCTGCTGGTGAGCGCGATCCGGGGGCTGCTCAAGCCTCACCTGCGCATCCTTGTGTTCACGCTGACCATCGCCACGTTCGTGACGGTTGCCGACCGCTTCCTGGCGGCATACATGTACGAGATGAGCAAGCAGCTTGGCCCGTACGTGCCGTTGATCATCGTCAATTGCGTGATCATCTCGCGCTGTGAGATCTGCGCCTCGAAGCAGGGGGTGGGAGTGGCGCTGGCGGACGCGCTGGGCATGTCGCTGGGGTTTGCGCTGGCGCTGGCGAGCATCGCGACGGTGCGGGAGATCCTGGGCTCGGCGAGCTGGTTCGGGCTCCCGGTGCTGCCAGCCTCCTGGCCGGGCTGGGGGATCATGGTGCTGCCGCCGGGGGCGTTCGTCACCCTCGGCCTGCTGCTCGGGACGGCCGAGTGGGCGAGCAAGCGGCGGGCGACCACAGGCATCTGGGCTACTGTGAGAGGGCTTTGGTCATGGAGACGCTGACCGGCCTGGTGCTGATCTTCATCAGCGCGGCGCTGATCAACAACTTCGTCCTGCACTACTTCGTGGGCATCTGCCCCTTCCTGGGGGTATCCCGGCGGGTGGACACGGCCTTCGGGATGGGGTGCGCGGTGACGTTCGTGATCTCCATCGCCGCGCTGCTGAACTGGACGCTCACGTACTTCGTCCTTCGCCCCGAGGCGCCGGTGCCGGCCTGGGCGTGGCGGGTCGCGGGGGGCGACCCGGCGAGGGAGCTGGACCTGTCGGTGTTGAGCTACATCGTGTACATCTTCGTGATCGCGGCCTCGGTGCAGTTCGTGGAGATGTATGTGAGGCGGTTTTTCCCGGCCCTGTACCGGTCGTTCGGGGTGTATCTGCCACTGATCACAACGAACTGCGCGATCCTCTTCGCCTCCTTGGAGATCATGAAGCAGCTCCAGGATCCGACGCGGCTATGGGGGCTGCACCAGGCGCTGGGCTTGGCGGTGGGGGGAGGGTTGGGGTTCACGCTGGCGATTGCGCTGATGGCGGGCATCCGGGAGGAGCTGGATCTGTGTGACGTGCCGGTCCCGCTGAAGGGGGCGGGCATTGCGCTGATCGTGGCGGGCATCATGGCGATGGCCTTCATGGGGTTCACGGGTGTGGAGAGGGGGGTGGAGACCGCGCTCGCCGCGCTGGCGGCGAGGTGATGGGG
>CAYLPT010000165.1:0-4268 GCA_964385645.1 uncultured bacterium | reverse complement strand
ATGTCCGACCCCCACGAGCTGCCCCCCGAGGTCGGCGGCCCCGCCGTCGCCGCAGAGCTCCTCCGCAACACCACCAAGCCCTTCGGCCTGTGGTTCCACAACCGGACGGCCGCTCGCTTCATCGTCGAGATCCTCATCGCCGCCGCTGGCAGCGAGCAGGAGGCCGCCCGCTACCCCCTGACCTACCCCTTCCTGGAGCCCATCAGCCCCCTTCGGTTCCCCCGCGACGGTGTGGACGCCCTGTTCGAGACGGCCCGCCTCAGGCTCCCCGTCCCTGTCGGCCCCATGGCCCAGACCGGCATCTCCGCGCCCGGCACTCTCGCCGGCACCCTCGCCCAGGAGAACGCAGAGATCCTCGCCGGCCTGTGCATCACCCAGCTCATCTGCCCCGGCGTGCCAGTGTGCTACGGCGGCATCCCCCATGCCTTCGACATGCGCACCACCCAGATGATCTTCGCCGGCCCCGAGCAGGCCCTCATGGCCGTCGCCATGACCCAGATGGGCAAGCGCTACGGCCTGCCCGTCTACATCAACGTCGGGCTCACCGACAGCAAGGTGCCCGACGCCCAGGCCGGCCTCGAGGCCGGAATCACCCTCACCCTCGGGGCCCTGGCGGGCGCCGACATCTTCGGCCACCTTGGCATCTCCGGCGTGGACCAGGCCTCCTCGCTCGACATGCTCCTCATGCAGCACGAGATCATCGGCTACCTGGAGCGCTTCCTGGGGGGCATCCGCTTCGACGAGGACACCCTCGCGCTCGACGTCATCGAGCGAGTCGGACCTGGCGGAAGCTTCCTCGATCAGGAACACACCGCCCGCCACTTCCGCGGTGAACTCTGGTTCCCCCGCCTCCTCGACCGCCAGTTCTATGATGCCTGGCGCAGCGGCGGCGCCCTCACCATGGCCGACCGCTGCCGCGCCGAGAAGCAGCGCCTCCTCGCCGAGCACCAGGTTGAGCCCCTGCCCGACGGCCTCGAGCGGGAGATCGCCGGCATCCTCCAGACCGCCCACCAGACCGCCGCCCTGTAGCCCCGGCGCCCGCGCGTTCTACTGGCCAGGCCTTCCCATGGCGGGCGGGCTCGGTGTCATCGTGAGGATAGCGGAGGGCTTGTACGAGCCTTGGTTGCGCCAGGTCGAAGACCTCCCCGCATCCCCTGCTGTCCACCTGTGCGGCTGCCGCGGTCGGCGGGCCGGGCCCTGTGGGGATGCATGCGAACCGCGGCCTGGGCCCGTGGGGCGACAGCAGAGGCGCGGAGCGGCGCGGAAATCCGACAGTCGGGAGGGCGCTTGTCCGAAAGGGCTACCGCAGGATGTTATAGCACACGCGCTCGAGGTCGTGCTCGTCCACATAGGGTACCTCGATGACGCCGCCGCGCCCTGTGGGGCGGATCTTGACCTGGGTCTGGAGCTTCATGCGCAGCCGCTGCTGGAGGTCCTCGAGGTTGGGGTCAAGCGTGGGTCGTGTTTTAGGCTCGCCTAAAAATGTTCCACGTGGAACACTGCGCGTGAGCTTGGCCGCCTCGCGGGCCGTCGCGCGCACCGACAGCCCGCGCTTCACGACCTTGCGCCATATCCGCAGCGCCTCTCGCGGTACCTCAAGCCCCGCCAGTATCTTCCCATGCCCGGCCTCGATCTCCCCCCGCCTCAGGCTCTCTTGTATCTCCCTCGGAAGCTGGAGGAGCCGCAGGCTGTTCGCCACCGAAGAGCGGCTCTTGCCCACCCTTTCCGCCACCTGCTCCTGCGTCAGCCCGAACTCCTGTATCAGCCGGTGGTACGCCCCAGCCTCCTCCATCGGGTTGATGTCCTCCCGCTGGAGGTTCTCCACCAGGGCCAGTTCCAGCATCTCCCGGTCCGTCGCCTCCCGGACCACGACGGGCACCCGCTCCAGCCCCGCCCGCCTCGCCGCCTCCAGCCTCCGCTCCCCCGCGATCAGCTCCAGCTTCCCCAGCCGCCTCCTTGCCACCAGCGGCTGCAAGATCCCGTGCGCCCTCACGGACTCCACCAGCCCCTCCAGCTCCTCCTCCTCCATCTGCACCCGAGGCTGGAACGGGCTCGGCGCCAGCATCTCCACCGGTACCTCCTGAACTCCCTCCGTCTCCCGCTGCGCCAGCGTCCCATCCGGTATCAGCGACCTGATCCCCTTGCGCCTCTCCACTGTGCACCACCTCTCTGGCAAGTTCCTGGTACGCCTCCGCCCCTCGGCTCCCGGGTGCATACAGCGTCACCGGCTGGCCGTAGATCGGCGCCTCCGAGAGCCTCACGCTCCGCGGCACCACCGTCCGGAAGACCCGCCCCGGGAAATGCCTCCTCACCTCATCGGCGACCTCCGCCGACAGCCTGGTGCGCGCATCGTGCATCGTCAGCACCACCCCCAGCACCTCCAGCGGCGGGTTCAACATCCGCCGCACCAGCCCCAGCGTGCTGCGCAGTTGGGTCAGGCCCTCCAGGGCGTAGTACTCACACTGGATCGGGATCAGCACCGAGTCCGCCGCCGTCAGGCAGTTCACCGTCAGCAGCCCCAGCGACGGCGGGGTGTCCAGCAGCACGTAGTCGTACGCCCCCACCGCAGGCTTCAGGCAGGCGCCCAGCCTGTTCTCCCGCGCTAGCTGCCCCACCAACTCCACCTCTGCGCCCGCCAGATCCACTGTCGCGGGCGCCAACCACAGGTTCTCCACCGCGGTCTCCACAACCACTGATGAGATGGGAAGCGAGTCCTGCAGGCAGTCATACACCGTCCGCGTCAGCCCCGCCTTGTCCACCCCCAGCCCGCTCGTCGCATTTCCCTGCGGGTCCATGTCCACCACCAGCACCCGTCGCCCCAGCGCAGCCAGGCAGGCGGCGAGGTTCACGGCCGTCGTGGTCTTCCCCACCCCCCCTTTCTGATTCACGATCGCGATGACTCGGCCCACTCGGCCCACACCCTCTGTGGATTGCCACATCTTAGGGCCCGGCCGGCCCCCTGTCAAGCCGCGGCGGCACGAAGGGCCGCCGCAAGCGGCTAGTCGGGGGCTACGGCCACCCGCCGGCCTTCCCGTGCACTGTTGATGGCGGCGAAGACCATCGCCAGGGACTTGATGTTGTCCCGGCAGTCGGTGTGGGGGGTGGCGCCGGTGCGGAGGCACTCCAGGAAGTCACGCAAGGCGCCGTGCTGCTGCTCTGCTGGCAAGCAAGGTATTGGTATCTCGACATCCCGCAGGGGCCGCATGAACCCCGAGTCCGCGGCGACGACCTGGGCGCGGGGGTCCTGGTCGCCCTGGTAGAGCAGCGTGCCGCGGCTGCCGACGATGCGCCAGTCGCCGTTCCAGGAGGTGGGAAGGCCCTCCGCGCACCAGCTGCCGGAGTAGGTGAAGACCACGCCCTCGTCCATCTCGAAGATGCAGGCGGCCGACGCGTCGCCCCGATACCAGGAGCCTTTGGGGTTGAACTCCTTGGCGTAGACGGCCAGCGCATCGCGGCCGCCGAAGAAGCGGGCGAGGTCGAAGTGGTGGATGGCCATGTCGAGCAGGAGGGGGCTGCGCATCTCGTCCCTGAAGCCGCCGAAGTGGGCGCCGAGGAAGAAGTCGCAGTGGAGGGTGGTGATCTCGCCGATGGCGCCCGAGCGCAGGGCGCGGCGGACGGCCTCGTGCTTGCGGTCCCAGCGGCGATTCTGGCTGACCATGTAGAGCCTGCCGGCGCGCTCGGCGGCGGCGACCATTCGCCGGGCCTCCTCCAGGGAGGCGGCGAGAGGCTTCTCTCCGAGGACGTGGCAGCCGGCCTCGAGCGCGGCGCAGGTCGTCGCGCAGTGGGCCTCGGGGCTGGTGAGGTCGAGTACAAAGTCGGGGCGGTGGGCGCGGAGGGCCGCATCGAGGTCGCTGGAGGGCTCCGCATCGAGGTGGAACTGCTCGATCCGGGCACGCGCGGCCTCGATGCGGAGGTCAACGACGGCGGCGATGGTGACGCCCTCGGCGATAAGTGCCGGGAACCAAGCGCCGGCTATCCCGCCGGCGCCGACGACGACGGCCGTGGCTGACATGCGAGATCTGTCTCCGGTGTGATGGTGTACCCGGCCCTTCGACGGCCGGGGCAGAGCCGCCTGCCGGGAGCGGAGTGTGAGGCGCCGGTAGCCAGCCGGTGGTTGCTGACAGACGGTGTGTTGTATAGCTATCGGACGCTAGATGGTAATGATATTAGGGGATTGATTATAGTACAACCGTCTCAAGAACGGAGGGCGGCGGCGCGCATGCGGCGACATGCGCGCCCCAGAAGTCGGCTTGGGGGGTGGGGAGGGC
>CAYLPT010000164.1:0-10705 GCA_964385645.1 uncultured bacterium | reverse complement strand
CCATCATCCCCTCCACCTCCCGCCCCGTGCCGTATCCCTTCGCCTCCCGGCGGACCACCAGATAGGGGATGCCCGTCTCGAGGGCGAGCGCGGCCGCCAGCGGAACCCCGCCCAGCTCCACGCCCGCAAGCCGGTCCGGCGCCGGCGAGGGCATGAGCAAGGCCAGCCCGCGCGCGATCTCCCGCAGCAGTTCCGGATCAGTTACCAAGCGCCACTTATCGAGGTAGTATTTGCTGCGCTTCCCCGAGCTAAGCACGAAGTCGCCCTCCAGATAAGCGCACGTCCTTATCGCCTTCGCCAGCTCTTCCCTCGTCATCGCGCCCCTCCCTCTGTAGTCAATACTCGATCCCAGGCCGGGCCCTCACCCCCCGCTGGTACGGGTGCTTCACGGCCTGCATCTCCGTCACCAGGTCGGCGGCCTCGCACACCTCCTTCGGCGCGTCCCGGCCTGTGAGCACCAGCTCCACGTGGCGCGCTCTCCCGCGGATCAGTGAGAGCACCTCCGGCAGCGCCACCAGCCCCTGCTTGAGGGCCGGAAAGATCTCGTCCACGACCACCAGATCGCAGCGCCCCTCCCGCGCCGCTCGCTGCGCGAACGCCAGCGCCTCGCGGGCTTGAGCGCGGTCCTCCTCCGACGGGGGCAGCATCCACCAGGGCGCATCCTCACCCGCCGCGCGACGGTCCCCCCAGCGCTCGGCCCCGAAGGCGTGCACCTCGAGCTCGGGCGCCAGCCGCGCCCCCGCCTTCCCCTCCCCCGATTCCCAGCCCTTCTTCATGAGCTGCACCACACACACCCGCAGCCCCTGCCCCACGGCCCTTAGCGCAAGCCCGAACGCCGCCGTCGTCTTGCCCTTCCCGTCGCCCGTGTAGACCTCCACCAGGCCCTCGCTCAAGCGCGCCATCCCGGCCTCCCCGCGCGTCACTCCGCCTCCCCCTCAAGGTGGCAGGTGTCGTTGAAGCTCACCAGCCGCAGCAGCTCCGGCCTCCCCCGCAGCACGGTCAGGGAGCCGTTGGCGACGAAGGTCCGCCGCCACCGCTCCAGCGGCGCCCCCAGTACGTCGAGCACCGCCGACTTGATCGGCCCACCGTGGGTCACCACCACCACGATCTCCCCCGGGTGGGCCGCCGCGATCTCCCCCAGGGCGCGCATCACGCGCGCCCGCATCTCCGGCTGCGTCTCTCCGCCCGGCGGAGCGCATCGCTGCGGGTCCTTCCGCCAGGCGACGAGCCACTCCCCCTCCGTCTGCGCGGCGGCCGCGAGCGTCTTCCCCTCCAGCACTCCGTAGTCGCGCTCCCGCAGGTCAGCCCGAGCGCGCACGGCCAGCCCATGCCTGGCCGCGATGGCGTCGGCCACCGCGCGCGCCCGCCCCAGGTCGCTTGAGTACACCGCGGCGACGGGCAGCCCCGCCAGTCGCCCCGCCGCCCGCTGCGCCTGACTCCGCCCCAGCGCGCTCAGCGGCGAGTCCTGCTGCCCCTGGAACCGGTCGCCTGCATTCCACTCTGTCTCGCCATGGCGGACCAGGATGATAGTCGTCTCAGGCTGCTCGGCGCTCATCCTCTCTCCTGCCGCACCGCTCACCCCAGCGCCCCCGGCTCGTTCCAGCCCTGCTCTGTGCCATCCCGCGCCACCCGCATGGCCCCCAGCCGCAGTCCCCGGGCCCGCTCCGGCTCGGACACCGCGGTGTAGATGCTCAGGGCGCGGGCGCGGAAGTCCGCGGTCTCCAGAACCCCCAGGCCCAGCGTCTCGCCGCCCGGCCCCAGCAGGCCCACCAGCAGGTTCGACAGATCGCGGGCCTGCACCGCCCGGACCGCGCCGCCGAAGCTCTCCCGCAGCGCACGGACCCCTCCCGGGTCGGTCGGGCCGGCGCAGATAGCCAGCAGGCCGTCCGGCAGCCGCTCGGCGTACAGAACCTCACAGCCGAGCGCTTCCTCGCAATACGAGAGCACGTGCCCGGGGATCGCCTCCCCGCTCGTCCAGGCGCTGTTCTCGATCGGCGCCTCGTCCCACCGCGGCGCCCACACCTTACCGCCAGCGAAGTGGTGCGCGAACGCGCGCTGGCGGCGGGCGGCGCGCTCCTCCCGACTGCGCGGCTTCGCGCGCCGCGAGCGCGCCAGCCGCAGCACCGCCGGCCGGCTCCGCCGGGCATAGGGCGCCAGCAGGTGCTCGACCTCGCCCTCCGCCTGCACGGCCACCAGCCAATCGGGGTCGAGCGTGCGGACCTTCGCCGCCTTCAGCGCCCGCGCGATCGGCCCCGCGATCAGGCCTGTGGTGTCCACAATCACCGTCTCCGCGCCGCCCTCCCGCGCCGCGCGCACCATGGAGTGGGCGCTGGCCACACAGTCCAGCAGCCGGCCCGGAGGCGACGAGACCCCGACGAAGTCGAGGGCCGCGGGAGCTAGATCCTCCAGCGCCTCCGGGGGAGACTCCACCCAGCCGAGCCCCACGCAGGCCGGGGGGCCGATGCTGGACTGCCCCACATCCGCGTCCACGACCGCCACCCGCCGGCCGGCCTCCCGCGCGGCCCGCGCCAGGACAGCCGCAAGCGTGCTCTTGCCCGAGTCCACCGCTCCCAGCAGCAGCAACACGCCCCCGGCGCGGGCCGCCTCCAGGGCCGGCGCCCAAGAGCGCGGGATGTCCAGCGACTGCCCTTGGCCCATCGGATCTATGCCGTCCTCCGCCTCAGCTAGGGTTTCCATCGCCGCCGCGGGCCATCCTGCGAGTTCCCCCGGCCCCTGGCGCTTGCGTCCGGCGCGCTCCCCAGGTAGAATACAGGGGTCATGGTCAGGGTACGGCGCAGGCGCTCCATCGCGGTGGCGCTCGGCGTGATCCTGGGGGCGGCCGCCGCATGGTTCGTCACACAGGTCGGGCCGAGCGACCGGGAGCGCATCGAGGAGGTCGTCGCCAGGGCCGAGCGAGGGATCGAGACCAAGTCGGTGAAGGAGATCATGCGCTGTGTCTCGCCCGACTTTGTCGGCGAGGGTGGCATGGACCGGGACAAGGTCTGGCGCCTCGCCGCCCAGTGGGCGCGCAGCGCGAGCCAAGCGGAGGTGGTGATCGAGGACTACCAGCTCCAGATCCACCCGCCGAGGGCGCTGGGGCGCTTCGACGTGGTGGTCCACCTGGAGCTCGAGGGCGGGCCGAGCATTCCGCTGGGGCTCGAGCTGGCCGTCGAGTTCGAGCGCCGCTGGCGAGGGCTCAGAAGGGTGTGGCTGGTCAAGTCGGTGACCGGCTACGACCCGGAGCTGTTCCTCGAGGAGTACCTGTAGGAGCGGCCGGCAGGGACAGAGTGGTGATCGAGATCGAGGTCGGCGACCGGTACGAACGAGAACGGGCCCTCCGGCACGACCGGGAGATGAGGGCCGAGGACGAGCAGCGGCGCCACGAGGACATGGCGCTCCAGGCCCGCACGGCCTACCTCCGCATGCGCCTCGGCGACTTCTACATCTCCGCCGGCAAGATCGGCCGCGCCATCGGCGAGTACAGGCGCGCCGTCAAGATGGACCAGGGCAACGCCCTCTTTCGCACCCGCCTCGGCGACAGCTACCTGCTGAAGGGCATGCTCGAGCAGGCGATGGCAAGCTACCGAAAGGCGGTCAAGCTCGACCCCGCCCTGCCCGAGCCCCGCGTCAGCCTGGGCGACCTCTACCGCCGCTTCTGCATGAACGCGCAGGCCCTCGAGCAGTATCGCATCGCCGTCAAGTCCGAGCCCAACCGCGCCTACTACCGCTTCAAGCTCGCCGACACCTACCAGAGCATCGGCCACCTCGAGGCCGCCCTCGAGGAGCTCCTCAAGACGGTGGCCCTCGCGCCCAGCGAGGCCTACTACCACTTCCGCCTGGGCGACCTGTACCTCAGGCTCGGCCGCCTCACCGAGGCCGTCGAGGAGCTGCTCGCCGCCACCCGCATCGCACCCTTCGACAGCTACTACCTGGTGCGCTACGGCGTGGCCTGTCTGGCCGCCGGCCGGGTGGTGCAGGCGGTGGACGCGCTGCGCGCCGCGCTGGAGGCCGAGCCGCGCAACCGCTGCTATCTGGTCCTGCTCGCCGACGCCTATGCCGAGGCCGGCCTCGAGGACGAGGCCGGCCGCCTGCTCGAGAAGGCCGGCGAGCTCGACAGCTACGAGATCGAGTTCGTGGGCCGGCGGCGCCTCGAGGCCAATCGCGCAGCCGCCGGATACGCGGGCGCGGTATGAGGGTCGTTGGGCTCTGCCTCGGGCCGCTCGCGACCAACTGCTACCTGGCCTGGGAGGAGGGCGCGGCGGAGGCGCTCCTCGTGGACGCCGCAGGGGAGGCCGCGGATATCACGGGCGCAGCCCACCGTCACGGGGTGCGCATCACCCTGATCGTCGCCACCCACGGCCACCGCGATCACACCGAGTGCCTGGCCCAGCTCAAGGAACGCACGGGCGCGCCGCTCGCGGTGCACCGCCTCGACGCGCCGATGCTCTCCGACCCCACCCTCAGCGGCGCCGCGCTGTTCGGCTTCCCGCAGGATAACGTGGCGGCCGATCAGATGCTCAGCGAAGGCGACCTGATCTCGGTCGGCGAGGGCGGGCCCGAGCTGACTGTGCTGCACACACCGGGGCACACGCCGGGGAGCATCTGTCTGCTGGGCGAGGGAGCCCTATTCTCCGGTGACTGCCTCTTCGCCGGCGGCATTGGCCGCATGGACCTGCCCGGCGGCGACGAGCGGGCGATGATGGAGTCCCTCGCGCGCCTCGCCAGCCTCGACCCCGCCCTCACCGTCTACCCCGGCCACGGCCCCACGACCACCATCGGCCGCGAGCTCCGCACCAACCCCTGGCTGACCAGCCCTAGCCCGTAGGGCAGAAGCCTGCCTCCTGCCCGCCCCGCGCCTTTCCCCCCTCTGCGGCCGGTGGTATACTATGCACAGACACCTCGTGGGCCCGTAGCTCAGCGGCAGAGCAGGCGGCTCATAACCGCTCGGTCGCAGGTTCGAATCCTGCCGGGCCCACGGTGATTTCCGGGTGCCTCTGGCACCTCACGAGGTGACCATGCGCTCGCACCTGGTGCTGTTAGTCGCGCTCTCGCTGTGTGCCCCGCGGGTATGCGCGGCCGCTGCCGAGCCGCCCCGCGGCCTCGCGCTCGTCTACGCCCTCACCCGCGAGGACGGCGGACGCGCGGTCACCACCCTCTACCTCCACGACGTCGCCTCCGACCAGGCCCGCCCGATCTACCGCGACCCCGCGGAGGGCGCCCGCGCGCTCGGCCAGGCAGAGCGCGACGATCTTCTTGGCGCGGTGCGTACGCTCCCGCCCGGGCGCGTCTACCTCGTCCTCGGCGCAGCGAACGCCGCCCCGGCCGAAGCGCACAAGGCGATCCACCGCCTCTCCGTCCCCCCGGAGCCCGATGAGCCGGCCGCGCCCAAGCGCGTCCTGAGCCTCGACGCGGCCGCAGCCGGCTGGCGCTGGGGCCGCGCCCCGCTGTTCGCGGTCGCGCCCGACGGCCGCCGCTTCGCGATCGCCCGGCCCGGTGTCAGCGCGGCCCAGGCGGCCATCAGCATCGTCGGGGCCGATGGGGCCGAGCAGCGCGCCATCCCGCTGCCTGCCGAGGGCCTCGAGGTCAGGGACCTCGCCTGGTCTCCCGATGGCGCGACGCTCTGCTGCGCCCTCCTTCCCAAGACCAATGGGGACTCGCCAGGCGAACCGCCGCTCGCGCGGGCGGGCCTCTACCTCGCGGGGGCCGGCGCGCCCCGTCTCCTCTACCCCTGCTATCCTGAGGCGGTAGCGTGGGGCCCCGGCGCGGACGAGATCACCGCTGTCGTGCGATCCGGGGAGCCCTCGGCCGCAGCCCGCGTCGCGCACGTGGTCTCCGTGCGCTCCGGCGAACAGATCCGCGAGTTCTCCCTGCGCGGGCCGACGGGGGCGATCGCCCACTCGCCGGACGGGCGCTGGCTGGCGGCGCACATCCGCCTGGAGGGCGAGGATCAGCTGTGGCTCCACCACCGCACCGAGGGATGGGGGACGCGGCTGAAAGGGGTGCCGCCGGAGGGAGGGCGGCTCGCGCTGGCCGGGTGGGTGGCGCTGGAGCGGCGCTGAGCATGCCCCAGATCGAGAACTGGATCGGAGTGCCCTTCGCCGCGGTGGCGGCCCTGGCGAGCGTCGCCGGCGGGTCGCTCGTGCTCCTGCGCAGGAGCTGGTCACGACGCAGCCTGGAGGTGAGTTTGGGCTTCGGCGGCGGCTTCATGCTCGCCGCGGCCCTCATCACCATGGTCCCCGAGAGCCTCCACATGCCCACCCCAGCCGCGGCCGAGCTGATCCTCGCCGGTTACCTCTTCGTTCACTTCGTCGAGCACGTGCTCGGCAAGCACTACCACTTCGTCGGCCCCGACCCCGCCGGCCAGCGCATGCTCAGCCCCACCGCCAGCACCGCCGCCGTCGCCGCCCTCACCGCGCACACTTTCTTCGACGGCGTCGCCATCGCCTCCGCGTTCCTCATCGGCCCCGAGGTCGGCATGGTCGTGTTGCTCGCCGTGCTCTTGCACAAGGTCCCCGAGGGCTTCGCCGTCAGCTCCGTCGCCCTCGCCAGCGGCGCCTCCCGCGGGCGCGCCCTGGGCGCGGCGGGCCTCCTCGGCCTGGGCACCATCGCCGGCGCGCTCGCCCTCTCCGCGGCCGGGCCGCTGGCCCCCTACGGCATTCCAGTATCGGCCGGCATCCTCATCCACGTGGCCGCCTCCGACCTCATCCCCGAGGTCAACGAGAGCGAACGCTGGACAGTAACCGCCATGGTCATCCTGGGCGGGCTCGCCTTCCTGGCCGTCAAGGGCCTCGCCGGGCCGGGGGTGCACTGAGCCATGGGCCGCCCCCCCGAGGTGTGTCATCAGCCGCCGGCCCCTCAACGCAGCGCCTCCATCGAGCGCCGCCTGACCTTCGCCGTCGCGCTCACCGCGGTGGTCTTCGCAGCGGAGCTGGTGGGGGGGCTCTGGGCGCGCAGCATCGCGCTGCTCAGCGACGCGGCCCACGTCTTCACCGACCTCGTCTCGCTCTCGCTCAGCCTCGGCGCGATGCTCATCGCCGCCCGCCCGGTGACCAAGCGCCATACCTTCGGCTGGCACCGCGCTGAGGTCCTCGCGGCGCTCATCAACAGCAGCCTCCTGCTCTTGGTGGCTCTCGGCCTCCTGCGGGAAGCCTACCTCCGGCTCGGGGATCCGCCGGAGGTGCGGGCGGCCGGGATGCTGGCCGTGGCCCTGGGCGGCCTGGCCGCGAACGCCATCATCGTCCTGCGCCTGCGCGGCCACGCCCACCGCGATCTCAATGTGCGCAGCGCCTATCTGCACGTTGTCGCTGACCTCCTCGGCAGCGTGGGCGTGGTCGCGGGCGCCGCCATCATGGTCCCCACCGGATGGTACATCGTGGACCCCATCCTGGCGATGATCATCGCGGCCGCGGTGCTGCTCGGCGCGCTGCGGCTCCTCCGGGACACCGTGCACATCCTCCTCGAGGGCGTCCCCCGCGACCTGAGTCTCGACGAGGTCGCACAGGCCATCCGCTCCCTGGAGGGCGTGGAGGACATCCACGACCTGCACATCTGGACCGTATGCTCCCGCCTGCTGGCCCTCAGCGTCCACGTCACCGTCGGCGACCGGGGCGCCGAGGAGCGCGACCGCATCGTCGAGTCCATCAACCACGCCCTCGCCCGGCGCTTTGGCATCGTGGAGACCACCGTCCAAACCGAGCGGGAGCCCTGCCGCACCAACGAGCTCGTCCACATTGTCCCCCACGCCGGGGAGGGAGAGCCCAGCCCCTGAGTCGGTCCCCCCTGTGCGGCCGGGAGCCCAAGGAGTCCGGCCGGTGCCGCAGAAAGACAGGGCCGGTTCGGCGGGGATGCTGACTCGTGACCATGCCGGGTGGAGGAAGACGATGAGGCTCGCTGCCGCCGTGGTCGGGTGCTGGCTCCTGCTGGCCGCGCAGGCCGTCGCCAAGGCCGAGGACGCCCCCGCGCTCCTCGCCGCCGCCAGGCAGGCCTACGAGGCTAACTTGAGGCTCGGGGACTCGCTCGGCGGCGCCCCCGCATCGCCCGAGCAGGCCGACCAGGCGCGAGCGCTGATCGCAGAGGGCCTCCAGGCCGCGCGCGCCGCGGCCGCCGCCGACCCCCGCGCCGCCGAGGCCCGCCGCCTTGCCGGCGCTCTGCTGTGCCTCAGCTACCAACCTGTCGAGTCCCGCGTGATCGCCATGGACGAGGAGACCGGCGAGGTCCGCCGCGAGACCATCGTCGTCCTGCGGCGGGAGCCGGGCGACTCCGCCGAGGAGGGGCTGGCCGAGTTCCGGGCGGCCCTCCGCCTCGAGCCGCGGAGCGCCGACTGCCGCCTTGACTACGCCGAGGCGCTCGCGCTCTGCGGCCAGCCGAAGGCCGTGATCGCGGAGGCGACCGCCCTCTGGGAGCGCCGCGCCGACCTCACCGTCGCCCAGCGGGCGCGCGCCGCCCGCCTGCTGGCGAGCGCCGCGCGCTCGCTCGACACGCCGGCCGACGAGGTGCGCTGGCTCCGCGAGCTGCTTGCGGCCGACCCTGACGACAAGGCCGCCGCGGCTCGCCTGGCCGAGATCGCGCCCCCGGCCCAGCCCGGAATCGCCTGGCAGTCTTACGAGGCCGGCCTTGGCCAGGCGCGCCAGGAAGGCAAACCCGTCTTCATCCACTTCACCACCGTCTGGTGCGGCTGGTGCCGCAGGCTCGAGCAGGAAGCCTATGCGAGAGACGACGTGATCGCGCTCAGCCGCGACTTCGCCTGCGTCAAGGTGGACGGCGACCGCCGTCCCGACCTCGTCCGGGCCCACCGGATCGAGGGCTACCCGACTCTGCTGTTCCTCGACCCCCAGGGCAGAGAGATCAGCCGCGTCCCCGGGTACATCCCGGCCGACCGGCTGCTGGCCGAGATGCGGCGGGCGCTGCCCCCACGGCAGGCGGCCGCCGAGGGAGGTGCACGATGAAGCTGACCGCGTTCTGTCTGGTAACCGTGGTCCTCGCCGGGGCGCTGCCGAGCTTGGCCGCCCAGGCCGGCGCGCCCGCCCTGTCGCTCGAGGCCGGGCTCCGCGACCTCGAACAGCAGGCCGGGCTCGGCGCGGCCCTGAGCATGCGCCCCGCCTCCGAGGCCGAGCTCAACCAGCTTCAGCAGATGGCCGACCAGGGCCTCGCCGCCGCGCGGGCGGCGGCGGCCGACGCCCCCGGGTCGGCCGAGGCCCAGTACCTGCTCGGAAGCTGGCTCCTCTACGGCTACCGCGTCGTCGAGGCCCGCACCATCGTGGCCGACGCCCACGGCGTCGAGCGCGTTGAGGTGGTCCGCCAGCCCCTCCAGGGCCTCAGCGATGAGCCTGACGAGGGCCTCGAGGCCCTCAGGCGGGCCGCCGAACTGGCCCCAACCAGCGGGCGCTACCTCCTCGACTACGCGGCCGCGCTCGGAGACTACGGTCGGCCCTCCCAGGCCATGGATATCCTGAAGCGCGCCTGGGCCGGCGACCCTCCCCTCGACCCGGAGCAAAGGATGCGCGCCGGCCTGCTCATCAGCGACCTTCACGCGGGGCGGGGCGAGCTCGCCGCTGCACGCTCCTGGGTCTACCAGGCCCTAGCTGCCCTGCCGCAGAACGCAGAGGCCGTCGAGCGGCTCCGCTGGCTCGATGTCGCCGAGGCCCAGGCCGCCGCCGCGGCCGCCGCCGAGCCGGAGGAGCCTGAGTGGGAGGAGCAAGAGTGGGAGCATGAGGGGGAGTACGAGGAGTCCGAGGGCGAGGAGTGGTGGTTCGACTCGGAGGCGGAGGAGGAGGTCTGGTACTGAGGGCCAGGTCGCGGGCGAGGCTGCGGTAGCGCCGGCGACCGGGGAGTGGGCGCGTGGTCATAACGCTGTCGAGGCAGATTGAGTCGGGCGGCGAGGAGATCGGCCGGATG
The DNA here is from genome assembly GCA_964385645.1 of uncultured bacterium. GTDB lineage: Bacteria > Armatimonadota > Hebobacteria > Hebobacterales > Hebobacteraceae > CAYLPT01. The sequence continues at coordinate 811 of CAYLPT010000164.1, read as the reverse complement.
GTCGCCGAGCGCGCCGAGCTGCGGGTGCTCGACCGCGCCATCCTCGAGCACATCGCGGAGCGGGAGGGCATGCCGGCCTCCCACCTCGAGATCTTCGACGAGACCGTGCCGGGATTGATCCAGCGCCTCATCGTCGAGTGGAGCAGCTCCGTCAGCCACGTCAGCTACGTGAGGCGGCTCATCCACGTGCTCGTACAGCTCGAGCGCCAGGGACAGTGCCTCATCGTCGGCCGCGGCGGCGCCTTCGCCCTCGCCGACCCCGGCACCCTGCACGTGCGCGTCATCGCTCCCATGCCCAACCGCGTCGAGAGCGCCGCCCGCCGCCACGCCATCCCCCTCGCCGATGCCGAGCGCCTTATCCGCCGAAGCGATGAAGAGCAGGCCCGCTTCATACGCGCCGCCTTCGGCGCCGACATCGGAGACCCCGCGCACTACGACCTCACCCTCAACACCTCCGAGCTCACCCTGGAGGAGTGCGCCGAGATCATCCTCGGCGCCGCCCGCGCCAAGGCCCGACGCCGCCAGGTCGCCGCCGAGGCCCCCGAGGACCTGCCCAGCCAGCTCTCCCGCTCCCAGCATCAGACCCAGTTCCCTCGCGTCCGGGCCGTGGTCTGGCGCCGCTATCAGCGCGGCCTGCGAGGCTAGACCCTAGCCCAGCAGCTCCTCGACGCTCGAGGCCAGCCGCGCCCCCTCCAGCGCCTCCTTCAGCAGATCCACGCTGTGGGCCGTGCGCTCCACCAGCCCCACCGACACCCGCACCTCCACCGGCAGCTCCCCCGAGGCGTTCAGGTCCTCGAGCTGAGCCCGGATG
>CAYLPT010000163.1:0-6976 GCA_964385645.1 uncultured bacterium | reverse complement strand
CCGCGGCCCCCTGGAGCGCTTGTACTCCCACTTCGCCCGGAATATTGAGCGCCTGGTAGCCCAGGTACAGCAGCACCGCCCCGCCCGCGAGCCCGATCGCGCCCTGCACGCGCGGCGAGCCCGCGAACCTGATGAGCCCGGTGATGAGCAACACGATCGCCCCCACCTCCAGCGCGCCGTGCCCGATCATCATCACCGGCCCCGCCCACCAGCCGGTGCGCACCGCCTCGGCGACCACCACCGCCAGCAGCGGCCCCGGCATCACCGCCCCCGAGAAGCCCGTCCCCAGCGCGACGCCGAAGATGGCCGGCAGGCTCCTGCCGCCCGGCAGCGAGTCGCTCATCCCTGGATCAGCTCCAAGTTGGCGCGGGGGACGCGGACCTCCGGGCCCTCGTCAAGCTGGACGTCCGCGGTGCGCACCCGGGACTCGGTCTCGATCTCGGTCGGCTCGGCGGGCAGCGCGCTGACCCGCCCCAGCGCGCCGAAGTGCGGCTCCCGGAGGACCCGCACCCGCGCGCCCACGACCAGCGATAGCTCCGCCTCGGCGGACGGCGGCGACTCGGCCGCGCCGGTGCGGGTCACGATGATCTCAGGGCGGATCACGCCGGCCCGGATTTGAGTGGCCCCATTGATGGAGGCCAGCTCGCCTGCCAGAGAGGCGAGCAGCTCCCAGGTGCGCCTCGCCATCGCCAGCTCGCCGAAGCCCTCTGTAAGGATGAGGGTCATCGGCACTTCCTCCTGCCCGGTGATGGCGACACCGATGTCGTAGCCGACATACTCCCGCAGCGCCTCATCGTTCACCGCGCCCGCCACCAGCCCGGCGGCTCCCGCCTCCGCCGCCTCCCGGAGGGCGCGCCCATCGGCCCCCGAGCCGGCGATCAGCACACAGCCCGCGCACTCCCCAATCTCCCCCGGGCGCAGCGGCCGGTCCGGCCCCTGGGTGGCCAACCGCAGCCGGCCGCGGCGCTCGCCCCCCACGCCGAAGATCCCCTGCACCAGCGCGCCCCGCGCCTCGATGATCGCCCCTTCGCCCTCGAGCACCTCCGTCACCCGTCCGCGCACGTGGGCGGCAACCTCGATCCGCCTTCCCTCGGCCCGCAGGCGGATGTGCCCCGATACCGCGCTGACCTCCTCGATTGCCCCCGCGGCGGGGGCCCGCACCAGGGAGCGGAACAGCCCCCACAGCCCGCGGGTTTCTGCGATCGGCTCCCCTGCGGCCACGCTCTCCCCCGGGCGCTTGAGCAGGTGCGCCTCAAGCTCCTGCGGCTCCACACCGAGCATCTGCGCGGCCCGCACGATGTGCGCCTCCCCGGGCATCTCCGCCCGCGCCACCACGGTCTCCGGCTCGACTGCGTCGCCGACCTTCACCAGCACCTCGCCCCGGAGGGGCAGCCGGCGCTCCTGCCGGACCAGCGTGTCCGCCGTCACCCGCAGCCCTGGCGTGTAGGCAACCGGCATGTCATCTCTCCCCCGGCATCGCGCCCGCCGCCTGCAGCCACCCCCGCAGCGCGGCGGTCCGCTCCTGGTCCCCCTCCGGCAGCACCAGCGGCCGGCCCCGTCCGTCGAGGACCACCCCCACCACCCCGCCGGCGATGGTCCCGCTCCAGCGCCGGCCGCGCCCTGCGCCCACATCGAGGCCCCGGCGCGGGTGCAGATCGGCCGGGGCGCTCTCGCCCGCGGGCAGGGCCAGCACGCGGACCTCACCGGCCCGCAGCTCGCCGGATTCGCCGCCGATCCGCCACGAGAGGACCACCTCGCCGGGCCGGGAGCGGCCCCTGGGCGCGACCGCGGTGCCCAGGGGCACAAGGCAGTCCCGCCTGAAGACCTGCATCGCCGCCTCTGGCAGCACGGAGGCGAGCACGCCCAGGTGGGGCATCATGAAGATGGAGTCCACGGCCAGCCGCGTGACACCCTCCGGCGCGAAGGCGTCCAGCATCATCATCATCGCCTGGGCGCGGCGGGGGGCGTGGGAGAGGATGCCGCCGCTGCCGATGATGAGGCCCAGGGACATCATGTCCACCAGGGTCTGCCCCGAGGCGGCCTGGGTGAAGACGTCGGCCATAGTGCGCGCCTGCTGCACGCCCTTGAGCCCGGAGGCCAGCGCGGCGTGGTGGAGTAGCGCCAGCCGCAGCGCCTCGCGGGCCACCGCCTGCTCGAGCAGCAGGTCCTCGATGGACTGGGGGATGGTGGTGGGGCGGATCATCTTGTTGCGCAGCCGGTTGCGCAGCTCGCCCTCCGGCAGCGGGGCCGGCAGCCAGCGGCGGATGCCCTCTGCCCCGGCCTCGGCGAGCACATTGCACACACTGTAGCTGAGTCCGAGATTCGCCGACACCGTCCGGTTGAACTGCCCCCCGAACACCGAGAACACGTCCGTCGTGGCGCCCCCGATGTCCACCGCCAGCACATCCGCCCCTTCCTCGCGGGCCGCGAGCTGGACCATCTCCCCCACCGCGCGGGGGGTGGACATGACGGGCGCGCTGGTCCAGGTGAGCAGCTTGTCGTAGCCGGGGGCCTGGGCCATCACGTGCTCCAGGAAGAGCCGGTGGATCGCCTCCCGGGCGGGCCCGAGGTTCTCCCGCTCGAGCTGGGGCCGGAGGTTCTCCACCACCAGGAGGTCCACCCGCTCGGCGAGCACCTCGCGGACGCCGGGGGCAGCCTTACTGTTGCCGGCGTAGATAACCGGCAGCTTGAAGCCCCGCCCCAGGCGGGGCCGCGGGTCGGCGGCCACGATCAGCTCCGCGGTGTCGAGCAGGTGCTGGACTGCGCCGCCCTCGGTGCCGCCAGACATGAGGATCATGTCTGGCCGCAGGGCGCGGATGCGCGCGATGCGCTGGTCGTCGGCCCGGCCGTCGTCCACCGAGATCACGTCCACGACGATGGCGCCCGCGCCGAGGGCGGCCCGCTGGGCGGACTCGGCGGTCATGGTTTTGACGACGCCCGTCACCAGCATCTGGAGCCCGCCGCCGGCGCTCGAGGTGGACAGGTAGAGGTCGGCGCCGGCCTGCCCCCGGCGGGGGGTCTGCACCCGGCCGTCGGCGGACAGCGCGCGGCCGGTGAGCTCCTCCAGCTCCTCCAGGGAGTTGAGCACGCCGACGGTCACATCATCGTAGGGGGCCTCGACGGTGGTGGGCGCCTCTCCCCGGCCGCGGAGCCGGTAGCCGCCGTCCTCGCGCTCGATCAGAATCGCCTTCGTGGTCGTGGAGCCGCAGTCAGTGGCCACGATGCGGGAGGGGTCATCCATGGCGGCGGGATGATAGCACGCGCGATTCGCGTGGGTCAACGAAGACGCGAGCCGGCAGGGGGCGCCAGGAATCGCCCCCAGCCGCGTGGTATAACGTCTCCGTGAGCGACGAGGCGCTACAGCACACCGAGATCACCGTCCTCACTCACCCCGAAGCGCTGGAAGGTCTCACCGAGGCGCTGCTATCTGTGGGCTGCCGGGGTGTGGTGTCGGAGCGACGGCCCCTGCACCTGATCGTGACCGCGTACCTGAGCGCGACCGAGAGGGCGGAGGAGGCGGTGCGCGCGGTCCGCAACCGCCTGCGCGCCCTAGAGAAGGAGGGGCTGCGCATCGGCCCCGGCACCATCGGCCTGCGCACCCTGGGCGCGGAGGCCTGGAGCGAGGCCTGGAAGGACCACTTCCAGCTCCAGCGCATCGCCGCCAACCTGGTCATCGCCCCAAGCTGGGAGGGATACGCGCCCGCCGCGGGGGAGGCGGTCGTCGTCCTCGACCCGGGCACCGCCTTCGGCACCGGCGGCCACCCCACCACCCGGCTGTGTCTGCGCGCGCTCGTGGAGCACATGCGCCCTGGCGACCGCGTCGCGGACGTGGGCTGTGGGAGCGGCATCCTCGCCATCACCGCGGCGGTGCTGGGCGCCCGCGAGGTCGTCGCCACCGACCGCGACGGAGCGGCTCTCCCCGTCGCCCGCAACAACGCGCTCCGCAACCACGTGGAGGCCCGGCTGCGCCTGATTGAGGCCGACCTGCTGCCGCCTGACGCCGGGGCCTTCGACCTCATCACCTGCAACATCACGGCTAACGAGGTGGCGCGCTTCGCCGGCGACCTGCGCTCGGCCCTCGCCCCCGGCGGACGCTTCATCGCCTCGGGCTTCCTCGCCAGCAGCCTAGCCATGGTGGAGGACGCGGTGCTGCGCTCCGGCCTCCAGGTGGTCGCCACCCCTGGCGAGGAGGGGTGGACGGCCTGTGTTGCGGTGCGCCCGTCCCGGCGGCGCCGGTGATCCCCCGGGGCGGTGGCCGGGCGGTGCTCTCCCTGGGAATAGACATCATCGAGGTCGAGCGGGTGCGGCAGGCCCTGGGCCGCCGGCCCCGGCTCGCCGCTCGGCTCTTCACCCCTCGCGAGCGCGCCTACTGCGACCGCCGCGCTGACCCCGCGCCCCACTACGCCGCCCGCTTCGCGGCCAAGGAGGCCGCCGCCAAGGCCCTCGGCCGCTGGCTTCGCTGGCATGAGGTCGAGGTCGCCGGCTCCGCCTCCGGGCGCCCCCGGCTCCTGCTCTCCGGTGAGGCGGCGCGGCTGGCCGCCCGGGCCGGCGGCCATCTCCTGGTCTCGCTCTCCCACAGCCGAGACTACGCGGTAGCCTGCGTCGCCCTGGTCACCGGGCAGGAAAGCGCCGGCTCCGACGAGAACCCTCCCCAGGGGGAGGAGCCAGCGTGAAGATCGTCACCGCACAGCAGATGCGGGAGCTCGACCGCCGCGCCATCCACGAGCGCGGCCTCGCCGGCCTCACCCTGATGGAGAACGCCGGCCGCGCGGTGGCCGCTGCCGCGCGGCGCATGCTCGGCCCCTGCTCTGACCGGACCATCGTGGTGCTCTGCGGCCCCGGCAACAACGGCGGCGACGGCTTCGTGGCCGCTCGGCACCTGGCCGCCGACGGCCTCAACGTCCAGGTGTACCTCGCCGGTAGCGCCGACGAGGTGGCCGGCGACGCGCGGGAGAACCTCCACCGACTCGCTGAGGCCGGCCTGAGCGCGACGGAGGTGGACGATCCGGCGCGGCTCGCCAAGCCCCTCTGCCAGGCGGGGCTGGTCATTGACGCGCTGCTGGGCACCGGGCTTTCCGGCAAGGTGCGGGGCCTGCCCGGGCAGCTCATCGAGGCCCTGAACGACGCCCGCCGGCCCGTGCTTGCGGTGGATGTGCCCTCGGGCCTCGATGCCGACTCCGGGGAACCCCTCGGTCTCGCGGTGCGCGCCCGGGAGACCGTCACCATGGGGCTGCCCAAGATCGGCCTCTTTCTCTACCCGGGCATGGACTACGCGGGGAGGGTTACGGTCGCCGACATCGGCCTGCCCGGGGACCTGGTGGCCGAGTCGGCCTCGGTCGGGGACCTGGTTGACCCGCAGTGGGTGCGCATGCTCTTGCCGGAGCGGCCCCGCTCCGCGCACAAGGGGGACTTCGGCCGGGTGCTGGTGATCGCCGGCTCGGTGGGCATGACGGGGGCCGCCGCCCTCTGCGCAGAGGCCGCCCTACGGGTGGGCGCGGGGCTGGTCACGGTGGGCTGCCCCGCGAGCCTGAACGACATCCTCGAGGTCAAGCTGACCGAGGCGATGACCTTCCCCCTGCCCGAGACCTATCTGCGCACCCTCGACACCCGGGCCCTCGCGCTCATCCTCGAGCTTGCCGAGGAGGCCGATGTGCTCGCCATCGGCCCTGGCCTGTCCCGGCAGCCGGAGACTGCGGTGCTGGTGCGCCGGCTGGTCGCCCGGGTGGAGAAGCCCATCGTGGTGGATGCTGACGGGCTCAACGCCCTCGCCGAGACGCCCTTCCTGCTGGAGAGCGACCACGCGCCGGCCGTCCTCACCCCTCACCCGGGCGAGCTGGCCCGCCTGATGGATGCCTCCATCGGCGAGGTGCAGGCCCGCCGCACCGAGTTCGCCGAGCGCGCGGCCGCTCGCTTCCAGTCGGTGGTCATCCTCAAGGGGGCGTGCTCGGTGATCGCCGAGCCGGGCCGGCCGCTCGCCATCTCGCCCACGGGCAACCCGGGCCTGGCCACCGGCGGCACGGGGGATGTGCTGACAGGCATGGTGGCCGGCCTCATCGCGCAGGGGCTGCTGCCCTTCGAGGCCGGCGCGGCCGCGGCCTACCTGCACGGCCTGGCCGGGGACCTGGTGGCCGACCGGGTGGGCGAGCCCTACCTCCTCGCCGGCGACGTGCTCTCTGCGATCCCGGAGTCGGTGCGCTCGCTCGGCAGGAGCTGACCATGGTCGGCCCCGGCGCCTGCCCCACCACCCAGGCGATCCTCTCCGCGGTGGTCCTGGTGGGCGTGCTCGTGCTCTACCTGCACCGCTTCGCGCCTCCCCGGCGCTGGGTGCTGGTTGCCCTCACCGTATGTGTCGTGGACCAGGCCGCGAAGGCGGCCATCGTGGCCGCGCGGGGCGAGCAGGTCGCGCTCCTAGGGGGGTGGCTGCGGGTGAGCTACGCGGAGAACTGGGACCAGGGCTTCGGCGCCACCAGCTCGTACCTGCTGGTCGCCACCGCGGTGTGCGTGGCCGCGCTGTTCTTCCTGTACGGTCGGCTGCGGCGCACGCCCTACCGGATGTCCGCGCTGGCGGAGCTGGGCTGCGCGCTGATGATCGGCGGCTATCTCGGCATCCTGCTCGATCGGGTTCGGCTCGGCTTCGTGGTGGACTTCCTGGAGTTCGGCCCCGCCAGCCCGTTCGTCTACAACATCGCCGACCTGGCGGTGTTCCTCGCCGTCGCGCTGCTGCTCGTGCGCGGGCTCCAGTTCCTCGGGGAGGTGCGGGGGCGCCGGCTCAGCCTGCGCGATCAGGTGCTGTGATGGTGGACGACCCGGCCGCGCTGGGCCGTCGAGTAGCCAGGCGCTTCCTGGACCCGGAGGGGCGCCCCGACCCGCGGGAGATCGCCGCCGGGCTCGGGGTCGCAGTGGTCATCGCCGAGGCGCCCCCGCCCGCGCAGCCGCGGCTGCGCGGGCGGGGGCGCCTCGGCGATGACCACTGCGA
>CAYLPT010000162.1:0-43915 GCA_964385645.1 uncultured bacterium | reverse complement strand
GTACACCGCGGGCCGGCGGCGGGTTGACGGGGGCCGGCCCCGCGGCTAGAATCGGGGCAGCAGAAGGCGGAGAGGAGGCCGACACGTATGAAGAGCGGTGACTTCCTGGCCGGGATGCTCGTGGGCGCGCTGGTCGGCGCGGCGCTCGGGCTGTTGTTTGCCCCAGGGGCGGGTGAGGAGACGCGAGAGCGGGTCAAGGAGAAGGCCCGTCAGCTCAAGGAGGCGGCCGAGGAGCGCGGCCGCGCCGCGCTGCACCGGCACCGCGAGGAGGAAGAGCCCGAGACCGCCTAGCACTCGGGAGTCGCATGCGAGCGCGCACGGGGCAGGTCGCCTGGGCCTGCCCTGTTCCGCTCTGCCCTTCAGGGCGCACTATTCCCGGATGAGCGCCCCCAGCTCCTCGCGCAGACGCGCCCGGACCGAGTCCATGGCGGTGTCCACCTCGGCATCGGTGAGGGTGCGATCGGCGCGCCGGAAAGTGAGGGAGAAGGCCAGGTTGCGCTGCCCTTCCGGCAGCGGGGGTCCCTCGTAGGCGTCGAAGAGCTCCAGTCGCTCCAGCTCGGGGCCGGCAGCGCCCCGGACCACCGCCAGAGCCCGGGCGGCCGGCACCTCGCGGGGCAGCAGCAGGGCGACATCGCGCGTCACCGCGGGGAAGCGGCTTACCGTCCGGTAGCTGAGCTGGCGTGCGTCAGCCAGCCGCCGGAGCGGCCCCAGGTCGAGCTCTGCCACGTACACGGGGTCGGGCAGGTCGAGCGCCTCCCGCACCTCTGGGCTGATCTCCCCCAGGTAGCCGATCTCCTCGCCCTCCACGCGGAGGCGGGCCGAGCGGGCCGGGTGCAGAGCCGGGTGGCAGGCGGCGACGAACTCCTGGGGGCGGTCGGTCACGGCCTCAACAATCGCCTCGACGATCCCCTTGAGCGCGTAGAAGTCCCACCCCGCGCGCGCGGGCGAGAAGGCCCAGCGGCCGCGCCAGCGCATCCCCGAGCCCGCGATGCCGAGGTGCTCGGGCTGCTCGGGCAGATCTCCCTTCCGCGGTCGGTAGACCCGGCCGATGTCAAAGAGCGCGATGTCCCTCACGCCGTGGCGGCGGTTGGTGGCGACGACGCTGAGCAACGAGGTGAGCAGCGTGGTGCGGAGCTGCGAGCGGTCGTTTGTCTTCGCGTTGCTGAGCCGCACCGGCTCCGCAAGGGGGTGACCCTCCGGCAGCCGCAGGCGGGCCAGGTCCTCGGGCGCCTCGAGGCTCGAGGTGAGGGCCTCGCTGAGGCCCAGCCCGCGCATGATCTGGCGCAACTCGCGCGCGAAGGCCAACTCCGGCGAGAGCCGGCCCACCCCCGCGGCGGTGGCGGGCAGCGTCTCGGGGATGGTGTGGTAGCCGCGGGCGCGGGCCACCTCCTCGATCAGGTCCACCTCAGTCCTCAGGTCCTGGCGAAAGGTCGGGATGTGCACGACCAGCGGGTCGCTCCCCCTGACCTTCAGCTCCAGGCGCCGCAGGCACTCGGCGATCTCCTCCGCCGACAGCCGCAGGCCCAGGAGCGCGTTCGCCCGCGACGGCCGCAGCTCGATTTCGATCTCGCCGACCGCGCCGGGGCAGGCGTCCACCACGCCGCGGGCGACCTCGGGGGGCTCCGGGCAGAACTCGGCGATGAGCTGGCAGGCGCGGGCGAGCGCGGCCACGGTGCCGCCGGGGTCCACGGTGCGCTCGAAGCGGTAGGAGGCCTCGGTGCTCATCTCGAGGGCGCGCGCCCCCCGGCGGATGAGGCCGGGGTCGAAGTGGGCCGACTCCAGCAGCACATCGGTGGTGCCGGCGTGGATCTCGGTCGCTGCGCCGCCCATGATGCCGGCGAGGGCGACGGGGCCCGAGGGGTCGGCGATGACCAGCACCTCAGGCGTGAGGTCGCGCTCCTGGCCCTCGATGGTGAGCACGCGCTCGCCGGAGCGCGCGCGGCGCACGATGATGTGGGCGCGCTCGTCCCCGGGGCGGGCGCTCAGCAGGCGGAGGTCGAACGCGTGGAGCGGCTGTCCCAGCTCAATCATCACCAGGTTGGTGGCGTCCACCACGTTGTTGATCGGGCGCATCCCGCAGCGCTCCAGCCGACGCTGCGCCCACTCCGGCGAGGGCGCGATGCGCACGCCGCGGACCACCCGGCAGGAGTAGCGCGGGCATCCCTCGGGGTCCTCGATCCTCACCGCGGCCAGGGTCTCCACCGGCGGGCCCGACTCGACGATGGTGACCGCCGGCCGCACGACCTTGGTGCGGAGCGCCATCGCCAGCTCGCGGGCGACCCCCAGCAGGGAGAGACAGTCGCCCCGATTAGGGGTGACCTTGATGTCCAACACCGGGCCGCCGGCCACGTCCTCCACGGCCTCGACCTCGAGGCCGACGTCGGTGAGGGTATCGGCGAGCTGCCGCACCGGCAGGTCGCTCGGGACGTACTCGTGCAGCCAGTCGGTGGGGATCCTCATGGTGCGATCTCCGATGGCGGGTGGGGCTCGGCGACCCAGATCTGCTCTCGAGATTCATCGTCGAGGGGCCGGCGGCCAAAGCCGCCGTAGCTGGCTACCACCCGATAGCCGGCGCGCGCCAGCAGGGGCGGCACCTCGTGGGGGAACACGTACCGGGCGACGAGGTCGTGGTCGAGCCGGCGGGTGGTCCGGCCTGCGCCGTCTTGCCATTCATACGTGATGTGGGAGATGACGCGCTTGTGGGCGGGCACGAACTCGGTGGCGTCGAAGGCGACCACCTCGCCGTCTCCCCCGGGCGCTGGGAAGCGAGCCATCTCTACTCTCCCCAGTTGACGCCGGGCTATGAGCTCGGGCGGAGGCACGAAGAAGCTCATAATGAGCCGGCCGCCCGGCGCCAGGTGGTCGCGGATGGCGCCGAGCGCGCGGAGCTGGTCGCGGCGGCACAGCAGGTAGAGGAAGGTGCGAAAGGGCACGATGGCGAGCCGGAAGCGCAACCCGAGCGAGAACTCGCGCATGTCGGCGGCCAGCGCGTGCAGCCGGCCCGGGAGGGGGGGCAGGCCGGCGCGCTTGGCGGCGAGCACCCGCAGCATGGCGGGCGAGCTGTCCAGGCCCACGACATCGAGGCCGGCGGCGGCGAGACAGAGCGCCAGCCGGCCGGTCCCCACCCCCAGCTCGAGCACGGGCGAGCCGGCGCGCTGGGCCTCCTCGACGAAGAAGGCCAGGTCATCGAGGTAGTTGCCCGGATAGCCGTCGTAGAGCTCCGCAATGGCGTCGTACTGCGCGGCGCGACGGCTAGAACTGCCGCAGGAAGCGCATGTCATTTTCGTACAGGGTGGTGATGTGCTCGATGCCGAAGCGGCGCTGGGCGAGCCGCTCGAGGCCGAAGCCGAAGGCGAAGCCGCTCACCCGGTCGGGGTCGTAGCCGCCGGCGATGAGCACATTGGGATGGACCATGCCCGAGCCGCCGATCTCCACCCATCCGCTCTCCTTGCAGAAGCGACACCCGCGGCCCTCGCAGAACTCGCAGTTCACCGAGAAGTCCGCGCTGGGCTCCGTGAAGGGGAAGAAGTCCGGCCGGAAGCGCACCCTTGTGCTGGGGCCCAGGTACTCGCGCAGGAAGGTGGCCAGCGTTCCCTTGAGGTCCGCGAAGGTCACTCCCTCATCCACCAACAGGCACTCGAGCTGATGGAAGGTGTCGCCGTGGGTGAGGGTGACGCTCTCCCGGCGGAAGCACCGCCCGGGAATGACCACCCGGGTGGGCCTGGGCGTGCAGCGGCAATGGGACAGCACCTCGCCCGGCGGCGCCAGGACGTCCAGGCCCCGCACCGGGCACTCTTGCTGGTGGTTGTCCCTCATGGCGCGGATCTGGCCCGGGGAGGTCTGGGTGCGCAGGATGATCTCGGGCGTGATGTAGAAGGTGTCCTGCTCGTCCATCGCGGGGTGGTCGGGCGGGTAGTTCAGGGCGGTGAAGTTGAGGTGGAACCACTCCACATCGGGGCCGGTCCTCACCTCGTAGCCCATGCCCACGAAGATCTCCAGCAGCCGGTCGAGGGTGATCGAGAGCGGGTGGCGGTGGCCCAGCTCGATGCCCACCCCGGGCAGGGTGACGTCGAGGCGCTCGTCTGAGGAGCGCGCTGGCCCGGCCGCCTCCAGCTCCTGTCGGCGGCGCGCGAGGGCCTGCTCGACGCGGCGGCGGGCCTCGTTGGCCGCGCGGCCGGCGGCCGGGCGCTGCCCGACGGGCAGTCGCCCGATGACGCGTAGGACGGCGGTAATGGAGCCCGCGCGACCCAAATGGGAGACGCGGAGCCGCTCCAGCTCCTCGATCGAGCCGGCGCGTGCGATCTCCGCCTCCGCTTGGTCGGCGAGCCGCACGATGTCCTCAACAGGCGTCTCTGCCATGCTCCGCCTCGCACTCCGGGGCACCGAAGACTAAGCCCACGGCCAGGGACGAAAGCCGTGGACTTCCGCGGTACCACCCTTGTTCCCACCCCGGCCGGCCGACGCGGGCCGAGGCGGGCCGCTCAGTTCCCGATAACGGGGGGTCCGGCGCCGCCTAGCGGCCGGAGGCCGTTCGGCGGCGCGGCTCTGGGGCGAACTTCGGCGGGGCGCGCCCGGGAGGCCCTTCCAGCCGGGAGGCCTGCTCTCTGTCGGGCCGGGGTCCGCGTACTCCTCCCCTTCACCGCCGGTGGCTATGTGGTTGTGGTGACCGAGTGTAGCACAGGGGGGGCGGAGCGAGCAAGGGGCAGCGGGTACCTTACAGCCCGAGGGCCAGCAGGGCGAGGCCAACCAGCAGCCCTACGGCGGAGGTGAGGACCTTGACGAGGACCGCGTCCCTGGGCGCGTAGGCCAGCAGGGGGAGCAGGCCGTGGCCCGCCTGGGCGACCGAGCTGGCCGCGAGTGCCGAGAAGGGCACGAGCCCCCTGGCGAAGAGGAAGACGAACACCAGGTGCGGGCCCGACTCCGGCAGCAGGCCGATCAGTGCGGCCAGGAGGACCACGGACGCCTTGCTGGCCGGCAGCAGGGCCTCCAGGTCAATGCGCCGCTCAGCGACGCGCAGCGCGAGCAGCGTGAGGAACAGCCAAAGGAACAGGCTCAGCAGATGCTTGCGGATGATGTGGCCGTAGATGTGCCCAGTGAGGAAGTGCCGCCAGCGAAGTGGGGCATGCTGTCCGGCGTGGACGGGGGCCCCGCAGATCTCGCGCAGGGGCAGGCGCGCCTTGCGCGCCAGCAGGTCGGCGGCCACCCCTCCCAGGACGCCCACGACGAAGCACAGCCCGAAGATCCACAGCGCGGCCCGCGGTATGGTGGCGAGCATCACGAAGGCCTCGTCGCCGGCGGTGGCGAGCATCACCGCCGCCAGCGCCCCGAAGCCCACCAGCCCTGCCTTGTAGAGGGAGACCACGAGGAACGCGCCCACACATCCAGGTACCACGCCCAGCGCGGAGGCGACCACGTACTGCAGGCCCCGGCGCTGGGTGAGCACCCGCCGCAGGCCGGCGCCCATGCGCAGCTCGGCCAGCTCCACGCCGATCATCAGCGCGAGCACGATCAGCAGGATCTTCAGCGTATCGAGCAGTGTCGGCAGGAGCATGGCGATTCGCGGCGCGCGGGGCATCGCGCGAGGCCGCGTTCCTTCTACGACGGAGCGCCTCCGTCTCCCCCCGGCGGGCGCCTAGCCGGGCGGCGCGACCTCGGCCCGCGACACGATGAGGATCACCCCCTCGGCGCGCTCGACCCGGATCGCCTCCCCGGCCTCGATTGGCCCGCCCTCGGTGCGGGCGGACCACACCTCGCCCCGGATGCGGACGGTGCCCTCCGGGGCGAGGCGGCTGGCGGCCTGCCCGAGGGCGCCCTGCAGCGCCTCGGGGCCGGTCTGGGGCTTGAGCCGCTGGGCGCTCCACACCCGCTGTCCCACCAGCAGGAGCGCGCCCGCGAAGAGCGCGGTCATGGCGCCGATGAGCCAGCGGTTCACCCCCACCGCGGGCGCGGCCGGCGAGGGCGGGGTCACGGGCACGAACAGCAGCAGCGAGCCCAGCAGGAACGCGATGATCGCCCCCACGCCGAAGGCGCCGAAGCCCGGCGCGCTCAGCTCCGCCAGCAGCAGCGCCACCGCCAGCACCAGCAGCCCCGCGCCGGCCCAGCCGATGGGCAGGGCGCCGAGCGCGGCGAAGCCCAGGAGCAGAGAGATCGCGCCGGCGATGCCCGGAAACAGCCCCCCGGGGTTGTAGAGCTCGACGATCAGCCCCAGGGTGCCGATGGTGAGCAGGATGTAGGCGATGTTCGGGTCGGCGATGAGGTGCAGCACCCGCTCCACGAAGGCCATCGGGACCTCCTCGATGCGGGCGCCCTCAAGCCGCAACACCGTCTCGCCGGCCGGCGTGGTGACAGTGCGGCCATGCGCCTGCGCGAGGAGGTCCTGGACGCTCTCGGCGATGATGTCTATGACCCGGGCCTCCAGAGCCTCGGTCTCGGTGATAGATACGCTCTGGCGGACGGCGGCCTCCGCCCACTCGACATTGCGGTCCCGGTGGGCGGCGATGGTGCGGGCCATGGCGGCTGCGTCCTCGACGATCTTGGTGGGGACGACTCCCCCCTCCTCGCCCCCTGTGAGGCTCACCGGGTGGGCGGCCCCTATGGCGGTGCCAGGGGCCATGGCCGCCAGGTGGCCGGCCAGCGTGATGAACATGCCCGCGGAGGCGGCCCGCGAGCCGGCGGGTGAGACATAGACGATGACGGGGGCGTGCGAGTTCAGCATCGCCTTGATCATCGTGCGCATGGCGCTGTCGAGGCCGCCGGGGGTATCGAGGATCAGCAGCAGCGCGGCTGCGCCGTCCCGCTCGGTCTCCCGGATGGCCCGCTCCAGGTAGCTGGCGCTGAAGGGGTTGATGACGCCCTCGATGCGGGCGCGGTAGACGAGGGGCGGCGGCTTGTCGGCGCCGGAGAAGGCGGCGGGGGCGACCAGCGCCAGCGCGACGGCGCCCAGGTATGCGAGGAGCAGGAGCCGCCGAATCCGCGCTCGCATGGGCGCCTCGCGGCTACCCGCCCTCAGGGGTGGACTGCTGGGCGTAGTTGACGAAGGGCTGGAGCAGCCGCGTGAACTCCATGGGGATGACGAACTTGGTGGACTCCCCGGCGCCGATGTCCTTGAGCGCCTCCAGGTACTGGATGGCCATGGTCTTGGGGTCCACGCCCTTCGCGGTGTCGAACACGCGCTGGAGCGCCTCCGCATACCCCTCGGCCCGCAGGATGCGCGCCTGCCGCTCGCCCTCCGCCTGCAGGATCGCGCTCTGGCGCTCTCCCTCGGCGCGCAGGATGATCGCCTGCTTCTCCCCCTCCGCGATCTTGATCTGCGCCTCCCTCTTGCCCTCCGCCTCGATGACCACTGCGCGGCGATCGCGCTCGGCGGCCATCTGGCGGGTCATCGCCTCCTGGATATCGCGGGGCGGGATGATCTCGCGGATCTCGACGGCGGTGACCTTGATGCCCCAGCGGTTGGTCACCTCGTCGAGCTTCACGCGGAGCGCCTCGTTGATCTGCTCCCGCTTGGCCAGCACATCGTCGAGGGGCATCTCCCCCACCACCGCCCGCAGGGTGGTGATGGCGATGCCGCGGGCGGCGCCGAAGAAGTCCTGCACCTGGATGACGCTCGCCATCGGGTCCATGACTTTCATGTAGATGTAGAAGTCCACCGAGATGGAGGCGTTGTCCATGGTGATGGCGGACTGGGGCTGCACGTCAAAGTAGATCTCCCGCAGGTCCACCTTGATCCCGCGGTCCACGATCGGGATCAGGATGATGAGGCCCGGGCCCTTCGCGCCGAGCGCGCGCCCGAGCCGCAGGACGACCAGGCGCTGGTACTCGGGGACGATGCGGATCGCGGAGCCGATGACAATCAGCACGAAGATGATGACCACGGCGGCGATGAGCAGTGATGCCGGGTCCATAGCGACCCCCCTTATGCCCACAGGCTGAGTGCGGCGGCCCGGCCTGGCCCGCCGGCGGCCGCATGGTAGCACCGGCCGGGGCCCCAGTCAACGGCCAGCAGGGCGGCGGTGTCAGCCCTACTCCTCGAGGTAGGCCCGAAGGGCGCGGTAGGCAAGGGCGCCCTCGCCTACCGCGGCGGCGATCTGACGGTAGGCCCCCGCCCGCACGTCGCCGGCGACGAACACCCCCGGCGCCGAGGTCTGGAAGTCCTGCCCCGCGATCACGTAGCCCTGCTCGTCGCGGGCAACCTCGGGGGGCAGGAAGCCGGTCTGCGGGATCTCCCCCACGGCGATGAACACTGCGGCCGCCTCCACCTCGACCTCCTCGCCGGTGGCGACGTGTCGGGCGCGGGCGGCGCGCACCGCCTCCTCGCCCATGATCTCGGTCAGCACATGGGACCACAGGAACTCGATCCGGGGGTTGGCGAGGGCCCGCTCCTGGAGGATGGGCTCGGCGCGGAGCTGGTCGCGGCGGTGCACCACGGTGACCTTGGAGGCGAGGTGGGAGAGGAAGAGCGCCTCGTCAACGGCCGTGTTGCCGCCTCCCACCACCACCACCGGCCGGCCCGCATACAGCGGGCCGTCGCAGGTCGCGCAGTAGGAGACACCGCGGGCATAGAGCTCTTTCTCTCCGGGCACGCCGAGCCGCCGGGGGGAGCAGCCAGTGGCGATGAGCACGGCGCGGGCGCGCCGATCGCCGGCCGAGGTGTGCACGACCAGGGGCCGGGAGGCTCGGAGCGACTTCACCTCGGCGGTCTCGATCTCCGCGCCAAAGCGGAGCGCCTGCTGGTGCATCTGCTGCGCCAGCTCCAGGCCGGTGATGCCCTCCGCGAAGCCGGGGTAGTTCTCGATCAGGTGGTTGAGGACGATCTGGCCGCCGGGCATCATCTTCTCGAGCACGAGGGTGTCGAGGCGGGCGCGGCCGGCGTAGATAGCACAGGTGAGGCCGGCGGCGCCGGCGCCGATGATGACCAGGTCCCTCGGATCCCCGGGGGCGGTCACGGGCCGCTCCTGTGGCGGGCTCACTTGGCGGCGTCGCTGAGGCGGCGGCGGAGCTCCTGCTCGGACTGGAAGCCGATCATGCTGTCGGCGATCTGACCGCCCCTGAACAACAGTAGTGTGGGGACGGCCTGGATCCGATACTTGCCGGCGGTCTCGCGCGCCTCGGCGGCGTTGACCTTCACGAACTTCACGGCGGCGCCCATGTCGGCGGCGAGCTTCTCGAGGATGGGGGCGAGGGCGGCGCACGGGGGACAGCCCGGGGCCCAGAAATCCACGAGCACGGGGAGCTTGGCCTCGAGCACCTCCTGCTGAAAGGTCTGGTCGTTGACTTCGGCAACGGCGGCCATGGGCGACATTCCTCCTCCAATTGGCTCCAATAGGGCGGATGGCCCGCCCGGCGCGTGCTTCTGCCCGCGGGGGGGCGTTCCTCTGCCCCCTTGGGGAGGGGGCGCGACAAGGTATCGCCCGCGGGGCTAGGCCTGGGCGGCGGCGACCTCGCCGGTCTCGACGAGCTGGCGGTACTCGTTTCGGTCCTTGGCCTTCGCCTCACCCTCCTCGACAGTGATGATGCCGGAGCGGGCGAGGTGGGCGAGGGACTGGTCGAGGGTCATCATGCCGTGCTGGCCGCCGGTCTGGATGACGGAGGAGATCTGGTGGGTCTTGCGCTCGCGGATGGAGTTGCGGACCGAGGGGATGGCGACGAGGGTCTCGAAGGCGGCCACGCGGCCCCGGCCGTCGGCGCGCCTGACCAGGATCTGGGAGATGACGCCGAGGAGGTTGACGGAGAGCTGCATGCGGATCTGCTGCTGCTGGTGGGTGGGGAAGATGTCAATCGCGCGATCCACGGTCTGGACGGCGTCGGTGGTGTGGAGGGTGCCCAGCACGAGGTGCCCGGTCTCGGCGGCGCGGATGGCGAGCTGGACGGTCTCGAGGTCGCGCATCTCGCCCACCAGGATGACGTCGGGGTCCTGGCGGAGCACGAACTTGAGGGCGTTGGCGAAGGAGCGGGTGTCGCGGCCGAGCTCGCGCTGGTTGACGAGGGCGAGCTTGGGCTCGTGGACGAACTCTATGGGGTCCTCGACAGTGACGATGTGGACAGGGTAGTTCTTGTTGACGTGGTCAATCATGGCGGCCTGGGTGGTGGACTTGCCGCAGCCGGCGGGGCCGGTGACGAGCACGAGGCCGCGGGGCCGCTCGGCGAAGTAGCGGCAGACCTCGGGCAGGCCCAGCTCCTCGATGGTCTGGATGTGCAGGGGGATGATCCGGAAGACCGAGCCGACCATGCCGCGCTGGACGAAGAGGTTGACGCGGAAGCGAGCGAGCCCCTCGATGTCGTAGCCGAGGTCGAGCTCCCAGTTCTGCTCGAACTCCTCCCGCTGCTCGGGGGTCAGGATGGCGTAGGAGAGCCGCTTGGCCTCGTCCACGGAGAGGGGAGGCAGGTCGGTGGGTATGAGCTCGCCGTAGATGCGCAGCAGAGGCGGGCTCTCGGCCTTGATGTGGATGTCCGAGGCGTCCCGCTCGACGGCGGTCCGCAACAGGTCGTCAATCTGGAGTCGGCTGGTGACGGCCATGGGCGCGCCTCCTTAGCGGTCAGACCTCACCGGGGGCGGCAGTGATGAGCTGCTCCTCGGCCCTGCCCGCGCCCGCGCGGGCGGCGAACTCGCTCGGGTTGGACGACTTCGAGAGCGCCATCTCGAAGCTCACGATCCCGCTGCGGTACAGCTCCAGCAGGTGGTTGTCGAGGGTCTGCATGCCGAGCTCGGCCCCGGTCTGGATGCTGCCGTAGATCTGGTGGGTCTTGCGCTCGCGGATGAGGTTGCGGATGGCCGGGGTGGCGAGCATGATCTCGAAGGCGGGCACTCGGCCCGGGCGGTCTATGCGGGGCATGAGCGTCATGGAGATGACCGCCTGCAGCGTGACCGCGAGCTGCATGCGGATCTGCTCCTGGCGCTCGGGCTCGAAGACGTCCACGATCCGGTCAATGGTCTGGGCGGCGTCGGTGGTGTGGACGGTGGAGAACACCAGGTGGCCGGTCTCGGCGGCGGTGATGGCGAGCTGCATGGTCTCGTTATCCCGCATCTCGCCCACCAGGATGACGTCGGGGTTCTGGCGCATGACGTGGCGGAGGCCCTCAGCGAAGGAGCGGGTGTCCATGTCCACCTCCCGCTGGTTGATGGCCGCCGTCTTGTCCGAGTGCATGAACTCGATCGGGTCCTCGATGGTCACGATATGCACCGGCTTGAGCTCGTTGATGTGGTTCACCATCGCCGCCAGCGTGGTGGACTTGCCCGAGCCGGTGGGGCCGGTGACCAGCACCAATCCCCGGGGGAGCATCGCGATGTCCTTGAGCACGGGGGGCAGGCCGAGCTCGTCAATGCTCTGCACCCGGATGGGGATGAGGCGCATCACCCCGCCCATGCAGCCCTGCTGGCGGAAGACGTTGACCCGGAAGCGGGCTAGCCCCTTGATCGCGTAGGCGAGGTCGCACTCCAGGTCCCGCTCGAAGCGGGCGATGCGCTCGGGGCCCATGATCCCGTAGAAGAGCCGCTCGATCTGCTGGGGCTGGAAGGGCGGGAAGTTGGTGCGCCGCAGGTCGCCGTGGATGCGGAAGATGGGCGGCTCGTGGGCGCGGATGTGCAGGTCCGAGCCCTCGTGGCGCACCAGGAGGCGGAGCAGGTCGTCCAACGGGACTGCGTACTGGTCCGACATGATACGTCCTCTCTGCCGGCCTCGCCGGCCGATTCGTCCTGTCAGAAGGCGTCCCGGGAGGCCCCGGGCCCCCGTCCCAGCCCACGCTTCGACGCGGGGCTCAGGAAGCCTGCTGCGTATCTGCGCCAGTGTGGGCGCGCAGGCGGAAGTCCTCGGGGTTCTTGGCCTTGGCGAGGGCGCGCTCGAGGTCCACGCGGCCGGCGGCGCACAGCGCCAGCAGGTGCTGGTCGAAGGTCTGCATCCCCATCCCACCGCCCGCCTGCACCAGGCTGTAGATCTGGTGGGTCTTGCGCTCGCGGATCAGGTTGCGGATCCCCGGGGTGGCGATCATCACCTCGAAGACGCCCACCAGCCCCGAGCCGTCGGCGTTGGGCAGCAACTCCTGGGAGACGACCGCCTGGAGGGTGATGGCGAGCTGGGCCCGCACCTGCTCCTGCCGGCCGGGCTCGAAGACGTCCACGATGCGGTCAATGGTCTGGACGGCGTCGAGGGTGTGAAGGGTGGAGAAGACGAGGTGGCCGGTCTCGCCGGCGGTGATGGCGAGCTGGATGGTCTCCAGGTCGCGCAGCTCGCCCACCAGGATGACGTCGGGGTTCTGCCGCATGACGTGGCGAAGGGCCTCGGCAAAGGAGTGGGTGTCCACGGCGATCTCGCGCTGGGTGATGGAGGCCATGTCGGGTGTGTGTATGAACTCGATGGGGTCCTCGATGGTCACGATGTGCACCGGGCGGGTGCGGTTGATCTCGTGGATGAGGGCGGCCAGGGTGGTGGACTTGCCAGAGCCGGTGGGGCCGGTGACCAAGACGATGCCGCGGGGCAGGGCGGCGATCTTCTTGAGCACCGGGGGGAGCCCGAGCTCCTCAATGCTCTGGACGCGGGATGGGATGTGGTGGAAACAGGCGGCGGGGCCGCCCTGCTCCTGGTAGAGGTTGACGCGGAAGCGCCCGACGCCGGGCACGACGTGGGCGAAGTCGAGCTCCAGGTCCTGGCCGAAGCGCCGCCAGCGCTCGGGGCCCGCAATCCGGCGCAGGCCGGCCTCGATGTCGGCGGCAGACAGCTCGGGGAAGCGGGTGCGGCGCACCAGCTGGCGGACGCGCATGGTGGGGGGCTCGCCCGCGCACAGGTGCAGGTCCGAGCCCCTGACCTGGACGAGCATGGTCAGCAGACGATCGAGTTCCACGGCCGCCTCCCCGCGCCCCGGGGGGCCGGCCCGCGCTAGCGGCGCTGTTGGCTGCGGCGGCGGGCTAGGCGGCGCCCCGGCGCAGCATCTGCTTGAGCTCCGTGAGGTTGCCCGCGTAGGTGAGAGCATCCTCCTCGGAGATGACGCCCGCGCGCCAGTATCTGACGAGCGACTGGTTCATGGTCTGCATGCCCCAGTAGCCGCCCTCGTTGATGGCCGAGTAGATCTGGGAGGCGCGGCCCTCCTCGATGAGCTTGGCGACGGTGGGGGTGTTGATCATGACCTCGACGGCGGGGACCCGCCCGGTGCCGTCCGCGCGGGGGACCAGCTTCTGGGAGACCACGCCCAGAAGGCTGGTGGAGAGGCGCAGGCAGATCTGGTTCTTCTCGTGGGGAGGGAAGATGGAGACGATGCGCTCGACGGTGTCGGCGGCGGAGGTGGTGTGGACGGTGGAGAAGACGAGGTGGCCCGTCTCAGAGGCGCTGAGGGCGACCCGCATGGTCTCGGCGTCGCGCATCTCGCCGATGAGGATGACGTCGGGGCTCTCCCGTACGATGTACTTCATGGCGTCGTAGAAAGACTCGGTGTCTATGCCGACCTCGCGCTGGGAGACGATGGCGTACTGGTCCTTGTGGACGAACTCGATGGGGTCCTCGATGGTGATGATGTTGCAGTGGCGGGAGCGGTTGATGAGGTCGAGCATGGCCGCCAGGGTGGTGGACTTGCCGCAGCCCGTGGGGCCGGTCACGAGCACCAGGCCCTGCTTGGGTGTGCACAGGTCCTCGAGGGCCTTGGGCATGCCGAGCTCCTCGAGGGTGCGGATCTCGAGGGGGACGATGCGCAGCACCATGGCGTAGGTGTCCCGCTGCATGTAGATGTTGCAGCGGAAGCGGGCCACGTCCTCGAGGGTGAAGGCAAGGTCGAGCTCGTGGTAGGTGGCGAAGGCCTCGATCTGCCCCTCGTTCATGATGGAGTTGGCGAGCCGCTGGGTGTCCTCCGGGGCGAGGGGAGGCAGGTCGGTGCGGACGATGCGCCCATGGACCCGCAGCGCGGGGGGCGCGAAGGCCTTGATGAACAGGTCGGAGGCCTGGCTGTCAACGGCGAAGCGACAGAGCTGCTCTAGCTCCATGGCGTTCCCCTAAGGCGACTCAGTCTGCGACCGCGCCCGGCGCGTCAGCGGGACTACCCAGCCGAGCACGAAGCCGACCGGCGCGCCGACGAGGCCGGCCAGCAGCGGGCTCGGGCCCGGGCCGGGTGGCGCCGCCGGGGGCCGCTCAGGCGCCGGCCGGGCCGCGGCGCCAGTCATTCTTTCCACATCGTACTCATAGGGTGCTACGCGGCTGAGCAAGCTCACCGCGAACCCGTCCGCCGCCGCGTCGCCCGGGCCCCGGAACGGGAACTCCTCGTCAAGCAGAAACAGCATCCGCATGCGCCGCCACTCGGGCAGGCTGCGCGCCACCGGGCCCACGGGGAGCGCGCCGCTGCGCCGATCCAGCAGGCCGGGCGCGCGGAAGCTAGCACCGGTACCGACCGGGGTGGGCTCCCGGCCCAGGGGCCCGTCGCTTATGGAGACGCCCTCCAGCCGGGCGCCGGTGCGCTGGGCTAGCTCCTCGAGGCCGGCGCGCAGGGCGTCGTGGCTGATCTGGTGGGAGTAGCTCACGGCGACCTCGGGCACTTGAGGGCCCCGGGCGAGCACCAGAAAGGTGACGTCGTAGGCCCCTCCCCCTGGCTCGGCCGCCCGGATGGCCGCCGGGAGGGCAAGCACGAGACAGAGCACCAGGTGGACGATCAGAGGGAGGTTCGCGCGGCGCGGCGCCGACGGTCGGGCACAGGTCATGGCCGGGCTCAGCACCGAGGTGGTGGGCCGCTCAGATGGGCCGAGAGCAGCGTGGGAGCATGGTGGAGCTGGCGGGATTCGAACCCGCGACCTCTTCCATGCCAAGGAAACGCGCTCCCACTGCGCCACAGCCCCACCTTGGTCCAGGGTGTATTATAGTGCCAGGCAGCCGCGCCGTCAAGCCCCCGCGTTCGCCCACGGACCGCACCCGGCGGCCCTGCGGCCCAGCCCTCGGCAGGACTTGGCGCGCGCCCCGTGAAGAGTACCCGATGCCCAGTGTGGGAGGAGACCCGAGGACGATGAAAGGACACAGCGACCCCCTGTTCGACGTTAGCGAGATGGCCGTCGCCATCACGGGCGCGGCGGGCGTGATCTACTCAACGGTGGCCCGCGGCCTGGCGGCGCGGGGCGCGAGCGTGGCCCTGCTAGACCTGCTGGGGGAGCGGGCGCGAGAGATCGCGGCCCAGATCGAGGCCGAGGGCGGGGAGGCGATCGGGGTGGGGTGTGATGTGCTGGACCGCGGGAGCATCGCCGCCGCGCTGGAGGCCATCCTGGGCAGCTTCGGCAAGGTGGACGCGCTCATCAACGGCGCCGGCGGCAACCGCCCGGGCGCCACCGTGCCGCGGGACGGGGTCTTCACCGATCTGTCGCCCGAGGAGGTGGACCGTGTCTTCGCGCTCAACTACAGGGGCACGTTCCTGCCCACCCAAGTCTTCTGTCGGTACTTCGCCGAGCGGGGCCGGGGCGTGGTGGTGAACACCTCCTCCATGTGCTCCTTCGCGCCGCTGACGAACGTGCCCGCGTACTCGAATGCGAAGGCGGCGGTCACTAACTTCACCCGCTGGCTGGCAGTGCAGGTGAAGGTGGACTACCCTGAGGCGGAGATCCGGGTGAACGAGGTCGCGCCCGGCTTCCTGGACACGACGCAGAACCACCGCCTCCTCTTCGAGGCCGACGACACCACCCTGACCCCGCGGGGGAGGGCGATCATCTCCCACACGCCCTTTGGCAGGTTCGGGAGCCCCGAGGAGCTGGTCGGGCCGATCGTGCTGCTGCTGTCGCCGGCTGGGAGCTTCCTGCACGGGGTCACGGTGCCGGTTGACGGCGGGTTCGCGGCCTACTCGGGGGTGGGGCCCCTGGACGAGAAGGCGCGCTGAGCGCGGCCGGGAAGGAGTCCCGCGCGCGGCCCTGGAAGGATTACTGCTCCGACACCCTATCCGGCGCGCCCGCGCGGCTGGCCCGCGCCGGGCTGAGGAGGCGACGTCACAACCATGTCTGTCCCATGCTCAGCGCTCTCGTTCCCCTCCCCCGACGAGGTCCGCCGCGAGTACGCCTCCCGGGGCGCGTTCCGCTACCTGGTCCCCGGCGGCGGGCACGGCGCGGCCGCGGTCTGCCGCGCGCTGCTCGAGCGGGGATGCCGGGTGGCCGGGGTTGCCAACCCCATTGACGAGGGGGGCCACTCGGCCCGCATCCGCTGGGACGTCTACCGGCACACGGGCTACTGGCCGATCATCCCCGGCGACACCATGAACCTTCTCGGGGGCGGCTTCTGCCCGCCCGAGGTCTACGCCGTGACGAACAGCCGCCTGCCGAAGGAGCCCGGCCGCACCGCTGGCGAGTTGTTCGCGGAGGTGGCCAGGTCGGCGCTCGCCGGCGCGCCGGAGGCCGGTCGCCTCGGGCTGGAGGCGTTCGCCCGCTGGCTGGAGGCGATGGGAGAGGTGATCCAGGAGCGGCTGATCGCGCCGGGCATCACGCCCCTGCCGGGGGCCAGCCTTCAGAACCTGTTGCACGTCGGGGTCATGTTCCACACTGGGGCCTATCGCCGCGGGATCGAGGAGGTGGATCAGGGGCGCTACCT
Source organism: uncultured bacterium (assembly GCA_964385645.1). Lineage (GTDB taxonomy): Bacteria > Armatimonadota > Hebobacteria > Hebobacterales > Hebobacteraceae > CAYLPT01. Next base: position 27,386 of record CAYLPT010000162.1, on the reverse strand, counting down.
CTCGGGCTCCTACCTGCTAGAGCGGGAGATGCGGGCCGACCCCAACGGGCTGGTCTGCCCGATGAGCTTCGACAAGGTCACGCTGGTGACGCGGCACGCGGGCGGGCGCACCGTCGTGGGCGGCATCAACCGGGTGCTGTTGGCGAAGGGCGATGGGCCCAACGGGCTCGAGTATGGAGACATGGTGCCCAATGCCATGCTCCCCGACGCGCCGCCCGAGTCGGACGAAGAAGGGGCGCGCAAGTGTGCGCGCGCGAAGATCGTGGACTGGTACCCGGCCGAGGTCCGGCACGGCCCCACCGACGAGCCCTTCAACGACGACTGGGTGTTCGAGGAGATCCGCCCTCGCGCGCCGCGCATCAACCCGTTCCTGGTGGAGATCATGCGCGCGCTGGAGCCAGGCGGCGCGATCATCATCCCGCCGGGAAACGCGCATGAGAGCACGTACACGTTCTTCGTGATGGACCGCGTGTGGGAGGAGCTGCTGGCGGCCCGGGACCGTGGGGTGCGGGTGGTGCTGGTGCTCAACCCGGTCAACTTGCTGCTGACCGCGGGCTACACGGTGGACGATTACCTGCGCGCGATCGAGCAGGCGCTCCAGCACGCCACCGGCCGGGGGGACATCTCGGCCGAGCAGGTCATCGACCGGATCGTCGTCAACGACCCCTCCGGCGCCCCCGAGCGGGCTCAGCGGATGATGCGCGGGGAGGGCATCCCGCCTGAGGTGAAACAGGTGCTGCTGCACCGGACCCCCACCGGGCCGGTCACAGTCTCCCCGCAGGACATCGCCCGCCTCCAGGCGCGGGGCTTCGAGGTGGTGAGCCGGCCGATGCTGTCGGTGGAGACGGTGTCTATCCGGGGTATCGAGACGGAGGCCATCTCCTACGAGCGGGATAAGCTTCTGGACGCCATTCTCTCTCCGGCCGGCTAGCCGGACCGGCTCAGTTCGAGATTACACCGTCCTCGCGGCGGTGACAGTGACAGGAAAGGGACTCAGATGAGGATTGCGATCACAGGCGGGAAGGTCATCACCCCGCTGGAGGTACATGAGCGTGCGGACGTCCTGATCGAGGGCGGGACCATCGTGGCGGTAGGCCCGGGGGTGGCTGAGGGGGTGAGGGAGAGGCTCGCCGCTGACGGGATGCTTGTGGCGCCGGGGTTCGTGGACGTGCATGTCCACGGGGGCGCGGGCCACGACGCGATGGACGGCACCCGGGAGGCGATCGAGGGCATGGCTCGCTACTTCGCCACCAAGGGGGTCACGTCGTTCTGCCCCACGACGCTGACGCAGGCGCCGGAGGCGATCATGGCCTCGGTGCGGGCCATCCACGACTGCCAGCAGCGGCCCATCGAGGGCGGCGCCCAGCCCTTGGGCGTGCACCTGGAGGGGCCCTGCATCGAGGCCGGCAAGAAGGGCGCGCAGCCCGGAGAGCACATTCGCACCGCAGCGGCGCTGGACTACGAGGGGATCTTCTCCCTGGGCAACATCCGCCTGATCACGCTGGCGCCCGAGATCGAGGAGAACCGGCCCCTCATCGCCTTCGCCCGGCGCCGGGGCGCGGCCGCGGTGGTTGGGCACTCGGCCGCCACCTACGAGCAGATGGTGGAGGCGGTGGGCCTGGGCATCAACCACGCGACCCACACCTTCAACCAGATGGAGGGGATCCACCACCGCCAGCCCGGCACCGCGGGTGCGGTGCTGCTGCTGGAGGAGATCTACGCGGAGTTCATCGCGGACGGCATCCACCTCCACCCGGCGATCGTGGACATGGTGGTGCGTCTCAAGGGGCCGGAGCGGGCAGTGATGATCACGGACGCCATCCGGGGCGCGGGGATGCCGGATGGGGAGTACGAGCTGGGCGGACAGAAGATCGTGGTGAAGCAGGGCGCGGTGCGACTGACTGACGGCACCCTGGCCGGCAGCGCGCTGACTATGGACGCGGCGGTGCGCAACGTCCGCGCCTTCACCGGCCGGCCCCTGGCGGAGTGCCTACAGATGGCGACGCTCACGCCGGCCCGCTCGATCGGGGTGGCCCATCGCAAGGGCAGCCTGGAGCCGGGCAAGGACGCGGACATCGTCATCCTCTCGCCCGATCTGGAGGTGCAGGCGACGATGGTGATGGGGGAGGTCGTCTACCGCGGGTGAGCCGCGGCCCCGCGGGACAGTGTCTGGGAGGTGAGAGCATGTCTGCGCTCCGGGGAAACTGCCTGGTGGGCCAGTCGGGAGGGCCGACCGCGGTCATCAACGCCAGCGTCGCCGGGGTCATCCAGGAGGCGCAGAGGCACGGCGAGATTGGCGCCATCTACGGCGCGCGCCACGGCATCCTTGGGGTGCTGAAGGAGGACCTGCTGGACCTGAACCAGGAGGACCCCGAGGAGATCGAGCTGCTCAAGTGCACCCCCGCGGCGGCCCTCGGCTCCATCCGCCACAAGCTGCCCGATCCCGGGCAGGACCCGTCCCAGTGCGAGCGCGTCCTCGCCGTCCTGGCCGCCCACGACATCCGGTACTTCTTCTACGCGGGCGGCAACGACTCCATGGACACGATCGCCAAGATTGCCTCCTACGCCGCGGCGCGCGGCTATGAGCTGCGCGCCATCGGCATCCCGAAGACGGTGGACAACGACCTCGCGGGCATTGACCACTGCCCCGGATATGGCTCGGTGGCGAAGCACATCGCCGCCATCACCCTCGGAGTGGGGCTGGACCTGCGCTCGGTCCACCTCACCGACCCGGTCGTGGTGATGGAGATCATGGGCCGGAATGCGGGCTGGATGGCCGCCTCCTCCGCGCTCGCGCGCCGGGAGGAGGGAGATGCCCCCAACCTCATCTATCTGCCCGAGGCGCCGTGGCGGCGGGAGGAGTTCCTCGACGACGTGCGGCGCACACACGCGCAGCATGGGTGGTGCTACATCGCGGTCTCCGTGGGCGCGAGGAACGAGGCCGGCGAGTACCTGGCACAGCAGAAGGGCGAGTTCGCCACCGACGCCTTCGGTCACGTCCAGCTCGGCGGGGCCGGCTCGTTCCTGGAGAACCTGGTGCGCTCGGAGCTGGGGCTGAAGACGCGGCTGGTGCGCATGGGGCCGGCCGAGCGCGTCGCCATGCACTTCGCCTCCTTGACCGACCGGGATGAGGCCTACGAGCTGGGGCGCTTCGCGGTGGGGGCGGCCCGGGAGGGCGTGACTGCGAAGATGGTCAGCCTGACGCGGGTGAGCAATCAGCCCTACCGGTGCGAGCTGACGCTGACCGACCTCGAGGTGGTCGCCAACGAGGAGAAGCTGATCCCGCGGGAGTGGATCAACGAGGCGGGCAACGATGTGACGGCGGCCTTCCTCGAGTACGCACGGCCGCTCATCCAGGGCGAGGTGCCGACGCCGGTGGAGGGGGGACTGCCGCGATACGCTCGCCTCCGGCGCGTTCCGGTGGAGAGGAAGCTGCCGCCCTGGTCGCGGTGAGCGGTCCTGGAGCCCACACCCGGGTTCGAACCGGGGACCTTATCCTTACCAAGGATACGCTCTGCCACCTGAGCTATGTGGGCTCGAACGCCGCCCCAGACCGACCACGGACCCGCTGGCGGGGCGCCCAGCGCGGGCCTGGTGGGCGGGGGAGGATTCGAACCTCCGTAGGCATCCGCCGGCAGATTTACAGTCTGCTCCCTTTGGCCGCTCGGGCACCCGCCCGGAGACGAAAGGCCGCGAGCCAGGCTCGCCACCCACGCGGATGGTAGCACACTGCACGGCCGGCGTCAAGGAAGACCGCACCCGGCGCGAGCAGGGCCCGCCGACGCGGCCGCCCAGGCCGCGCCCCCGGGACGAACGCCCGCCTCCCCTCACGGCGGGTTGGTGGGCCGGGGCCGGGGCTGCACCATGAGCCGGGCGACCTCGGTCCATCCCCGATACCCCTCGAACTCCGCCCACGGCGGCCCCACGGCGACACGAACCGCATGGGGGCCGGGCGGCGCGTTGGTCGGGACGATCAGGACGCCCTGCTGCTCGTACACCGCCCCCTCCGGCGTCGGGCCCAGGTCGCGGAGCCCGTAGACCAGTGGGAACCCCTGCAGGAATCGGCCCCTGGGCAGCAGCCTCCTGCGGAAGCGCGCGGCGTCCATCTCGACCGGCTCGAGGAGCAGGCCGAACTGCCCGGGCGGCGCGGCGGAAAGCCGCCAGCGGGCGGTGAAGCCGACCAGCTCGCCCGTCCCGGCCTCGGTGCGCTCTAGCTCGAAGTCCACCAGCGTCACCCCCCCGGGCAGCTCGGCCGCGGGCGGGCCCTCCTCCCACGGGCGCAGCACCTCCGGCGTCTCGAAGGCTATTTCCACCAGGTCCTCGCTTAGCGACACGAAGTGCGGGGGCCCCTCATAGGGCACGCGGATGGGGCCGTGCAGGGCGTAGACTGGGCGGCGGCCCCGGAGCCGCTGGCCGAGGCCAGCAGCGAAGAGCGCGGTGCGCTCGCGGACCTCCAGCACCCGGGCGCCGGCGGCGCGCCAGCTCTCCCTGACGGCCGCCCGCAGCTCCTCGTCCTCGATCAGCTCCTGGTACCACCAGTCGGGAACGCGAACCGCCCGGATCAGGTGCACATCCCGGCGCAGCCCCTCCACGTTCTGGAGGTAGAGTGTGGCGAAGCTAGGCACGTCGAAGTCGGAGACGAAGATCGCGTCGCGCTCCATCTGCGAGAGCACCGCCACCCAGCGGTCCCGATGCTGCCACATATCGCGCAGGTTGCAGCGGTCCCAGTTCGCCGCCAGCAGCGCTCCGCACAGGACCGCCGCCAAGCCGGCCGCGGCCAGCCCGCCGTGGGGTCCGCCGAGGCGCTCCCGCAGGCGCGCCAGGCCCACTGCGCCGCACAGCGCGAGCACCAGCCCCAGGGGGAGCAGGAAGACCTTCAGGTCGGAGGTCTCACCCCACTGAAGCACCCAGATGCACAGCAGCGCGGCGCCCACCAGCAGCGACCAGGCGCTCGCCGGCTGCTGATCAGCCCACCGCCGCCATCCCCACCCGATTAGGGGCAGCCCAACCAGCGCGATGAGCACCGACAGCGCCGCGCCCGGCGCGAGGACCTCGGGCAGAAGGGAGACGCTGACCTCGAGCATCTCCTCGAGGCTGTGGGAGAAGGCGAAGTGCTGATACTGGGTGGCGAGCACATGGTCCCAGAAGCGGTCCCAGGTGCTAGGGTTGGTCCAGTTCAGGGGCGGGCGGGCCGCGGCCCGGATGGGCAGGTAGAGGTAGAGCGCGAAGGGCGCGATGAAGAGCGCCGCGGCGGCCGCGTGCACCCGGGCCCGCCGCGGTCGCGTGAGCGCGGCCGCCGCCACCAGCGCTGGCAGGACGGCGAGCATGGCGGTGCGGTGGTGCATGGAGACGAAGCCGACGGCGAGCGCGAGCCAGTAGAGCGCGCGGCGGGAGCGGCCGCGCTCCCACCTCTGCAGCGCGATGAGCGCCAGCGCGCTGAGCAGCGCGCTTAGCCCATACACCTCCGCGAGCACGGCCTGGCTCCAGGTGGGGTTCCAGAGCCCGAAGGCGAGCCCCGCGCCGAGCGCCGGCGCGGTCGCTGAAGTCAGCGCGGCGGCCATCGCCGCCACCAGCGCCCCGGCCGCCGCGGCCGACACGGCCGATAAGAGCGCCACCCGGTAGGCGCTGGTGCCACCTACCGGCAGGTAATCGAACGCCCGCCCAAGCAACACCCACAGCGGGTAGCCAGTCGGGTGCGCGATGCCCAGCACGTGGGCGGCCGCCGCGAGCTCGCCGCTGTCCTGGTCCACCGCGGTGGGGATGACCGTCGCGAGGTAGACGAGGAGCAGGAGCACGAAGACGACGGCGGCGCACGGAAGCGCGATCGGCCGCCGTGGCCGAAGCTCGGCCTCCGGCTCTCGCTTCTTCCTCCTGCGGGGCATCAGCAACTGGAGGTTTCGTGAGGGGAGGGCGCGGTCCCTCTGGGCGCGGCGCTGATGCCGCTCGGGCCGGAGGGGCGAAAGCGGGGCAGGTCTGCGACCCCCCCAGCGCAGGTTGCGAACCTGCGCCACCGGAAGGGCCGCTTCTGCTAGGCCCGGCGGGCGCGCCGGTAGAGCACCCACCGGCCGGACCCGCGGTCGAGGTAGAACTCAACCAGGCGGCCGTCGCCGGTGCGGGCGCGGAAGTAGTTTCGGTGCCGGCGCTGCCACCAGCGGGAGGCGTACTTGAGGGGCCCGAAGCCGTAGTCGGGCCAACTCCGGAGGACCTCGGCGATCTCGTGCCGCTCGCCCCGCCACGCGAAGGAGACCGGCGGCCCCGGCCGGCGGGCGAACTCAACCTCGATCTCCTCGTGAATGAACTCCCAGTCCACGGCGTCCCCCGGGCGCGGCGCTAGAGCGGGCAGGCCCGGCTGCGCTCCTCGAACCAGGCGTAGAACTCGAGGTTGGGCACGTCCTCGGAGGCGAGGAGCTGGGGCGAGAATGGGTTTCCGGCGAGGTAGGCGAGGTGGCTCTCGATCGCCGTCTGGTCGGTGTCGCGGTCCACCTCGATCAGGTGGCGGAGGGAGGAGTCGGGGACGGCGCCCGTGTGCTCGGGGGGCACGGCGCAGAGCCAGATCATGCGGTAGACGTCCTCGATGTTGAGGTTGAGGTCGTCGCACTCGCGGCCGATGTGGCGAGCCAGGTCATCGTCCTGGTCGGCGTAGTGGACGACGAACTTCTCCAGGGTGTCAATGGCGTCGGCGAGGAACACGCCGAGGGCGACGCTGAGGTTGTAGAGCCGGCCGGCGGCGACGATCGCCGCGTCATCGGAGGTGCCGCCGCCCTGGCGCTCGCGCACGTACATGTAGCGGATGCGGCTGTCACGACGAGGCGGGCCCGGGTCCTCCACGATGAGCCCCAGGCGCTTGTACTCCTCGATTCGGTCGGCGTGCTCGCCGTGCGCGAGCTGGTCGCCGTCCAGGCCCATCTCGTGCATGACGTCGGTGTTGATGAAGCGCATGTGGCCTCCGCCGATGCGCAGGCCGGTGCGCCTCTCGACCTGGAGGCGCAGCTCCGAGTCGTCGCGCAGACCGCCGAGGTAGATGCCGCGCAGCACGTCGGTGGACGAGACGGCGAGGTGGCGCAGCATCCCGCAGCCGATAAGGCCCTCGCCCTGCTCGTTGACCAGGGTGGGCGGGGCCTCGCCGGCCAGCGCGCGCTCCACCCAGATGAAGACCTCGCTGATGAGGCGCTGGCGCTGCTCGCCGACGATGCGGGGGTCGCGGCCGAGGGCCTCGACGATGTCCTCCATCTCGGTGTTGGGGAAGCGCCGGCCGGCGAAGGAGCCGTGCCCCATCTGGGCATGGCCCTCACAGGACTGCATGAGGATGTTCTCGGCCGCCTCCTCGGTGGTGCGCAGGCGCATCGTGAAGAGCATGCGCTGGAAGTCCTCGCGGATGAGGTCGGCGGGGGAGACGCGGGGCCGAGCCTCGAGCCGGCGCCGCCGGGTCTGCTTGCGCGCTCGGTGCTTGCGGGGCATCGGGGAAGAGTTCTGGTTGCGGAGGGCGCTCTCCTGCGGGGGGTGAGGGAGGCCCCCAGCCAGCCCCAGCGGGGAATCCGCAGGGCAGGAGCGCGTTTCCCGCCCCTGTCCGTAGGAGCGACATTCCTGCCGCGACCGAGCAGCTAACCGACCGCCGACCGCGGGTACTCCTCCCAGAGCCGGCCGTCAAGTCGTCGGCCGGCGGCCCGTCTGTGCACTCCACCCCACTGCTTGAAGAAGAACGGCACGCCGGCTGAGAGGCACTGGTCGCGGACCGAGCGAGCCCATTCGGCTTTCATGGGCCGGGCACGCGGTCCTGATTCGCCGCCGAGGATCACCCAGTCAATCCCCAAGAGATCGAGCTCCGCTATCGGGCCCAGCAGCGGCTCGAGGGAGAGGAAACGCACCGCCGCGGGCGCCTCGCGGAGACGGTCCGCCCGCCACGCGTACTCCTGCGCCTCGATCGTCACGCCCATCCAGACGTTGGGCGGCCAGGGGAGCTCTGGGGCGAAGCTGGCGAGACGCTTCGCGCGCTTGGTCAGGATCTGGAACGTGTGCCACGACGCCTTCGCCATTACGTCAAAGGCGCGGGCCACGAACTCCGCGGGGACCTCCCTGTGGAACAGGTCGCTCATGGAGTTGGCGAAGATCATCTGCGGCCGCCTCCAGCGCAGAGGCAGGTCAAGCAGGTCGGGGTGGAGGGTAATCCGGAACCCGCTGCGGTACCGTGGGTTGCCCATGGCCTGCAGGCGCAGGGCCATGCGCTCGGCGTAGCAGTGCTGGCACCCCCGGCTGATCTTCGTGCAGCCGGTGACCGGATTCCAGGTGGATTCAGTCCATTCGATGCAGGAGGTTGCGCCCATATCCCGCACTCTCGTCGGGGGGCCGACTCAGCCCCTATGCGCGGTACTTGCGCAGAACATCCTCGGCTATCTTGAGCCCGGTCGCGCCCCGCGTACGCATCCACATACAACACGCGCCCCGCTCCCGACCCGAGGCCCAGCTTGGGGAACCACCCTTTCAGGTAGTGCTCGATCAGTTTGTGCTTCACACGCTGCAGGTTGGAGTAGTCGCGCCAGTACTCGGGGTAGTCGTCAGTGCCCGCAGGCTCACTCATGTCACGATCTCCCCCTCGGTGGTCGCGGCCCTATCTCGGGCGCGTACGCTGCAGCGTCGGACAGTCGTGCCCCCCAGGCCGGCCATCTCAAACTTCAGTTTGTGCGTAACGTACCACTCTGCTGTTGGCTCGTCAAGAGCCCGCGGCGGCCGTGAGTCCTGTCTCCTGGCCGGAGCAAGGAAGCCCATGCAGCCGAGCCCACCCGGGCCGCCCCAGAGGGCTTCTCGGCGCCCTCTAGATCTCGCCTGATGCTAGCCCGAGGGCCGAGCCAGGGAAGAGGAGTAGCACCGACCGCGCGCATGCGGAGCCCTGCGCGCCCTCATGCGCCCCCTCCGCAGGTTGGGAACCTGCGCCACCGGGACAGGAGGCCGGCCCCCCTACCCCTTCAACCCACTCAGCACGATGCCGCGGACGAAGTAGCGCTGCCCCAGCACGAAGACGATCAGCACCGGCGCCATGACGATGACTGAGGCCGCCATCAGCAGGTGGTACTCGGTCGTGTAGGAGTCCTGGAAGTGGGCCAGGCCGATGGGCAACGTCTTGAGCGCGAGCCGGTCCACCACCATCAGCGGCCACAGGAAGTCATTCCAGGAGTGGAGGAAGACGAAGGTGGTCAGGGTGGCGAGCGCCGGCTTGGACAGGGGAAGGATGATGTGCCGGTAGATGGCGAAGGGCGAGGCGCCGTCCATCACCGCCGCGTCCTCCAGCTCCTGCGGGATGGTCATGAAGAACTGCCTCAGCAGGAAGGTCCCGTAGGCGGAGAACATGGCGGGCAGGATGAGGGCGCTGTAGCTGTTGGTCATGCGCAGGTTGGAGAGCAGCGCGTACACGGGCAGCATGATGACGATCGAGGGCACCATGAGGGTCGCCAGGTAGCCCAGGAAGATCGCGTCCCGCCCGGGGAAGCGCAGCCGCGCGAAGGCGAAGGCCGCCAGCGAGCTCGTGAACACCGTTCCCACCGTCACGCACAGGCTGACGATGATCGAGTTCAGGTAGAAGACCAGGAAGCCGTCCACCTGGCGGGCGAGGCCGAAGAACGCCTCCCGCACCCGCACGCCCCGCGCCCGCCATGCCTCCGCGTAGTTCTCCCACCGCAGCCGCACCACGCGCACCATCTCCAGCCGGTCCTCCGGCACGACCAGGCGCTCGCCGGCGCGCGACCGCGGCGCGAGGACCTGGACGTGCGCGCCCTCGGGCGAGTAGCTCACCACCGCCACCCGCAGGTCGCCGGCGAGCCGGGCGACCCGGCAGACGCGGCCCTCGATCTCGACGGTGGCGGGCTCGCTGGGGATCCAGCGGGGCGGGAACTCGACCGCGTAGGCGGGCGCCTTGAGCGAGGTGGAGATCATCCAGGCGAAGGGCATCAGCATGGTCACGCCGATGGCGGCGAGCGCCAGATACGAGAGCAGGTGCAGCGCGCGCGTGCGGCGGCGGGTTGTGGGTCGCAGGGCGCGTATCATGCGTAGTGCACCAGGCGCTGGCCGTAGCGCCAGTTGAGGAGGGTGAACCCGAGCACCAGCGCGAACAGCACCACGGCGATGGCCGCCGCGTAGCCGAGCTGGTGCCAGGAGATGGCGTAGTTGTAGATGTAGAGCATGAGCGTGGTGGTGGCGCCCGCGGGGCCGCCGGCGGTCATCAGGAACGCGGCAGTGAACAGAAACGAGCCCTGGAAGCCGGCGATGACGCTCATGGTCACGACGAAGAAGGTGGTGGGGGAGAGCATGGGCCAGGTGACGTGGCGCAGGCGGGCCCACGGGCCGGCGCCGTCGAGGGCGGCCGCCTCGTAGAGCTCCTCCGGTATGCCCTGCAGGCCGGCGAGGAAGAGCACGCAGTTGTAGCCCCCCACGGTGGCCCACAGGGTCATGATGATGAAGGCGGGCTTGGCCCAGGTCATAGAGCCCAGCCAGTCCGGCGGATGCGACACCCCCAGGGTCATCAGCAGGCTGTTGAGCAGCCCGACCTCATTCGGCTGCTGGTGGAAGATCCACTTCCAGACTATGCACACCGCCACCGCGGAGGAGACCGTAGGCAGGAAGTAGATGGTGCGGAAGATGGTGACCCCGCGCAGGGGCTGGTTGAGGAGCAGGGCGAGCAGGAACGAGCCGGCGATGGACAGAGGGATGCCGAGCATGAGGAAGAGCGTGTTGCCCAGGTAGCGCCAGAACTCGGGGTCATTGGCGAGGAGCCGGCCGGCCTCGCGGCGGAAGCCGAGGAGGCGCACGAAGTTGCGGAGGCCGACGAACTCCACCTGCTCTCGCAGGTCGCGCAGGTGCGAAATCGGGGCCAGCCGGTAGTCGGTGAGGCTGAGGGCGAAGCAGGCGAGCACGGGCAGGAATGTGAAGGCCAGGAAGCCCAGGAGATTGGGCAACAGGAAGGGCAGGGCCTGGGTGAGGGCGCCGGCGCCGCGCCGGCGCGCGCTCGGGGCGGGTGCTGCGGGTGGGTGCGGCGTCGAGGTCATCGCTAGTTTTCGCCGATGTCGTGGCCCGCCGGCGGGTAGTTGAACGAGTCCACCTCGCGGCCGACGAAGACGGTGACTATGAACTGGTCGCGCTCGAAGCTGGGAAGGTAGGATGAGACGACGTCGTCATCAAGCTGGGAGAGCAGGTCCTCCTGGTCTTCGGGGTCCAGAGGGGCCTCCAGGAAGAGGTCGGCCTGGACCGAGGAGTCGGCGTAGTGGATGTCCACCTGGCCGAGGCGCTGGTCACCCTCCCAGATGAGATAGACCTCGGAGGAGAGCGTTCGGAGCAGGCGCACGAGGCGGAATCGGTTCACCACGGCTCCTCGTCTGAGCGATGGAGGGGGCTTCGTCGGCAGGGCGCCGCGGTCCTGCCGGGGAGCGGGGCGGAGCTCACGCCCGCGGGTGGTGCGCGCGGTAGACCTCCCGAAGCCGGTCGGCGGAGACATGGGTGTAGATCTGAGTGGTCACGATGTTGGCGTGGCCCAGTAGCTCCTGGATGGCGCGCAGGTCGGCGCCGCCCTCCAGCATGTGGGTGGCAAAGGAGTGCCGCAGGGTGTGGGGGGAGACCGGTGCGCGGATGCCGGCCTGCCTCGCGTAGCGGCGCAGGAGCCGCCAGAAGGCGACACGGGTGACGGGTCGGCCCTTGTTTCCCAGGAACAGCGCGGGCGACGCGTCCCGCCGAGAGTCCAGGTAGGCCCGGACCGCTTCGAGCGCGGGACGCCCAACGGGGACGATGCGCTCCCGCGAGCCCTTGCCCAGGCAGCGCACCAGGCCGAGGTCGAGGTTGAGGTCGCCCCGGCGCAGGCCCACCAGCTCCGAAACCCGCAGGCCGGTGGCGTAGAGCAGCTCCAGCATCGCGCGGTCCCGCCGCCCCCGGGAGGTGGCGGGGTTGGGCTGCGCGAGGAGCCGCGCGACGTCCTCGACCGAGAGCACCCCGGGCAGACGGCGCAGAAGCCGGGGCGCCGGCAGAGCGGCGGTTGGGTCGGCGGCGATGGCCTCGCGGCTCAACAGCCAGCGGTAGAGGCCCCGGATGGCGGAGAGCTTGCGCATCACTGTGGAGGGCGCGAGGCCTGCGCGGCGCAGCCGCCCGAGGTAGAGGATGAGGTGTGACTCCTGGACAGCCCCGGGCTCTGCGACGCCGGCAGAAGCGAGGAAGCGGAGATGGTCCTGCAAGTCACGCCGGTAGGAGGCCACCGTGTTGGCCGAGAGACCGCGCTCGACGGCCAGCCCGTCCAGGAAGGACTGGAGGGTCTCGGCGAGCGGGGCCGGCAGGGGCCGGTCGGCAGGCTGGTCGCAGGCGTCGGTCATCGCAGGGTGTTACCACATCCCCGGCCGGGCGCGCAATCGGCCGGGGGTGCGGCCACCAGCAGGGCGACGCTGGCGGCGGCGAGCGCGAGCTGAAGTCCGAAGCCCTTCGTCTCGGGGCCGTGGAGGCGGTTGTGGGTGGGAAGGAGGAGGCGCTCCTCGGGCAGAGCGCCGGCGCGGGCGAGGAGGTTCTCGAGGTCGGGGGCCGCGGCGGCGAGCGCGCCGACGAACTCGGGCGAGTTCGCCCCCCGCGCCCCGACCACGAAGGCGAGCGCGCCGGCCAGCAGCGCCGCCTCCTGCGGGAGATCGAGGTCCCGATGGGGCAGGAGATCGGCTATGACATGGGAGGCGGCCCCGGCGAGCATGGCGCGGCCCCTGTTGCCAAGGAGCCGGCCGAGGGCGGCCCCGGTGAGGGCGTGTACGGCGGCGATCACCGACCGCGATCCGAGGCGCGCGGTGAAGCGGTGGAGGGCGGACGGGGCAGCCCGCGGCCCGCTACCAGGGCCGGGGCTTCGGGGTGATGTGCCTCAGCCAGCAGATGTACTCGTAGATGCGCCACAGGTACTCCCGCGTCTCGCGGTAGGGCGGTACGCCGCCGTGGCGGTCCACCGCTCCGACGCCCGCGTTGTAGGCGGCGAGCGCCCGATAGAGATCGCCGCCGTACTTGTCGAGGTTGCGGCGCATGATGCGGATGGCGAGCCGCAGGTTCTGCACCGGGTCCCAGGGGTCCACCCCATGCGCCGCCGCCGTCGCAGGCATGAGCTGCCCCAGGCCCATGGCCCCCTTGTGCGAGCGAGCATTGGGGTCGAAGCGGGACTCGGCGGCGATCATGGCGACTATCAGGACCGGGTCCACCGAGTACTCGGCGCAGTACCGCTCGATGGCGCTCGCGAAGGTCTCCACCTGGGCGGCCGACAGCCGCGGGTTGAACCTGCGGATGGCCTCCCTGGAGCAGCGCACTCCCCCGCCCCGCTCCGGCATCGGCGCGATCCGCTGCATCTCCGCCGCCGCGCGCTGCAGCTCGTCCTCATCGCTCACCGGGATCTTCAGGGCCCCCCGAGCGGCCTCCTGGAGCACCTCCAGGGGGGTGCGGTCGAGGGTGATGTCCACCAGGTCTAGCCGTGCGCCATAGGACGGATCGGCCGGCTTCACGAGGCAGCGCACGCGCGTGGTGGTCCTGATGTCTGGCAGGTCGGGCCCCACCCGGATCTGGACCGGCTCGCCGTCCACCATCTGGAGCATCATGGTGCGGCGCTCGCCCGTGGTGACGATCCCCTGGATGGCGCCCGAGAGCTGGAGCGCTCGCCCGGGCTCCCGCCGCCGGGCCTGCTCGTACTGCTGGCCACTGACCACGTCAATGGGATCGAGCTGGGCGACGGACTGTTCATAGACCGCCTCGGGGCTGGCGGCGAAGGCCCCGCTGGCGAGCGCCCAAGCGCCAAGCGCGACCAGAGCGAGGACCCTGGTCGCGCGGCCGCGGCCGTGGCGGAGAAATGGACGGGCCCGCAACATGCCACTCTATTATACCGCACCCGCCCGCCCCCGGCAACCGGCGGCGGGCGCAGGCGCGGCCGAGGGACGGACGCGAGAGCCGGGGCGCCGGAGCGGACGTTTCCGCAGGGAACGCGCAGGGCGCAGCAGAACCCTTCGGCAGGCTCAGGGCAGGCTCTTGAGCGACCTCAGGGCCTGTGAGCCAAGGGGAGCGCACATGGAGCGGATTGCCGCGAGCATTCTGGACCTCATAGGAGGCACGCCCCTGGTCGAGCTGCGCCGGGTCACCGACGGCGCCCCGGCCCGCGTGGTCGCCAAGCTCGAGCTGCTCAACCCGGCCGGCAGCGTCAAGGACCGCATCGGCTGGTCAATGGTGCTGGCGGCGGAGCGAGAGGGGCTCATCCATCCGGGCCGCACCGTACTGATCGAGCCCACCAGCGGCAACACCGGCATCGCCCTCGCCATGGTGGCGGCTGCCCGCGGCTATCGCCTGCTGCTCACCATGCCCGAGACCATGAGCCTGGAGCGACGCGCGCTGCTGCGCGCCTTCGGGGCCGAGCTGGTGCTCACCCCCGGAGAGCTCGGGATGCGGGGCGCGGTGGCGCGCGCCGAGGAGCTGCTCGCCGACACACCCGAGGGGTTCATGCCCCAGCAGTTCAGGAACCCCGCCAACCCCGCCATCCATCGGGAGACCACCGCGGAGGAGATATGGCGGGACACCGACGGCAAGCTGGACGTCTTCGTGGCGGGCGTGGGCACAGGGGGCACGATCACTGGGGTCGCGCAGGCGCTCAGGCCCCGGGCGCCGCACCTGAGGGTGATCGCGGTCGAGCCAGCGGGCTCGCCCGTGCTGTCGGGGGGCCGGCCCGGTCCCCATAAGATCCAGGGCATCGGCGCCGGCTTCGTGCCGGAGGTGCTCGAGATGGATCTGGTGGACGAGGTGATCCAGGTGGCGGACGAGGATGCCTTCGCCATGGCGCGGCGGGTGATCCGCGAGGAGGGGATCCTGTGCGGCATCTCCTCAGGCGCCAACACGTGGGCCGCGGTTCAGGTGGCTCGGCGCCCCGAGAACGAGGGCAAGACGATCGTCACCATCCACCCCAGCACCGGCGAGCGCTACCTGAGCACGGCGCTGTTCGCTGACCTGGCCGACTAGCGCGTCGCCGCCAAGCCGAGCGATCGCGAGATGGCGGTGTGGGTCGAGGTTCCGAGGTCGGTGAGGCGGGCCTTTCGCTGGGACGCGACAGCGGCGCTGCTGACCGGGCTGTACCTGGGCGGAGTCTACCCGTTCCTGGGGGTGATCGCGCGGCGCGACCTGCAGGCCTCGGCGTTCCTGATCGCCTGCCTGAGCGCCTCCTGGTCGGTGGGGAACCTGTTCGCGCCGCTTATCGCGCACTACATCCGCGGTCGGCCGAAGCTGCCATATGCAGTGGGGCCGGGGCTGGTTGCGCGGTCGCTCTTCTTCGCCATGCCGCTGGCGGTGGGCGCGCCCGCGTTCATCGGCATCAGCTTCCTCGCCTCGGCGGTGGGCTCGCTGGGCGCGCCGGCCTACGCGGCGGTGATCCGGGATGCCTACCCCGTGGAGCGCCGCGGGCGGCTGATGGGGCTGGTGCGCGTGGTCCAGATCGCCGCCTCCATGGCGGCGGCCGCTGTCGTCGGCTCGGTGCTCGTGCGGGTCAGCTACCGGTGGGTCTTCCCGGCGCTTGCCGCGCTGGGCGTGCTCGGCACCCTCGCCTTCTCGCGCATCGGCGTGCGCGCTGAGCCGCAGGAGCCGCCCCCGCCGCGCACCCAGCCCTGGGAGAGCTTCCACTTGCTCGCCGCGGACCGCGCCTTCCGCCTCTACGCCGCTTGCTTCTTCCTCTATGGGCTCGGAAACCTGGTTATGGGCCCGGTCATCCCCATCTTCCAGGTGGACGTGCTGCGGATCTCCACCCCCTGGGTTGGCTATCTGGCCACCTGCGCCTCCGCCTTCGGCATGCTCGGCTACCTGCTGTGGGGGCGCGTCCTCGACCGCCACGGCCCCTATCGGCTCATGCTTTCGGTGGTCGCCGTCGCCGCAGTGGCGCCCACGGTGTACTTCTTCACCCACAGCGTCCCGCCGCTTCTGATCGCCGCGGCCGCCCAGGGCCTGGCCGGCGCGGGCGGCGACCTGGGCTACGTCAACGCGGCGATGCACTTCGGGCGCCGAGACGCCGTCGCCGCCTACGCGGGCATGTTCGCTTTCCTCCAGGCCTGCCGCGGCATCCCGGGGCCCTTCCTCGGCGCTGCCCTCGCCGGCGCCCTCGGCCCCCGCGCCGTCTTCCTCATCGCCCTCGGCCTGTGGGCCACCTCAGCCGGGCTCATGCTCACCCGCGGCCCGGGGGCCCGCGCTCAAGGCCACCCTTGAGCGCCGGCGCTAGGCCCAGCCCAGCCGGTAGCCGGCCTCGTACATGGCGACGATGTTCTCAGGGGGGCTGACCGCCTGGAGATTATGGCACGGGGCGAGGATGTAGCCACCCCCGCGCCCCAGCAGGCGCAGGTTGTCGGCGACCTCCTGCTCGACCTCCGCGACCGACCCGCGTGCCAAGGTATACTGGTTGTCCATACCTCCGTGGAACACCAGCCGCTCGCCGAACTCGCGCTTGAGCCCTTCCCGGTCCATGCCCCGGCAGCGCCACTGGACGGGGTTGAGCACGTCAATGCCGATGCCGGTGAGGTCGGGCACGATGGGCCGGATCGCACCGTCGTTGTGGTGGAACACATACGCGCCGGCCTGGTGCACGAGCTCCGCCATGCGCTTCATCCCGGGCAGCAGGAACTCCCTGATCTGCGCGGGGGAGAAGAGCAGGCTCTCCTGCGAGCCCATGTCCTCGGCCACATAGGAGAACGTCACCTGCCCCGGGATCTGCTCGAAGATGCGCCGCGTGTTCTCGTAGGCGAGCCCGAAGAGCTTGTCGAGGCAGTAGTGCGCCAGCTCGGGCTTGAGAACCAGGTCCATCAGGGCTTGCTCCTGCCCGCGCAGTTGGCAGTACTGGAGGAAGGGCTCGGAGCCGCCGCCCTGCACCGGTCGGTCGTCCTTCCCGCGCACCTGCTCCGCGATGCCCGAGTGGTCCCACCAGTCGGGGGTGGGCCAGGTGTAGTGCGCCTCGATCTCCGCGGGGGAATCGTACCGGGCCAGCGGATGATGGATACACTCATCGTAGGCGCCCGTTCCGTATTCGACGCGGCGGAAGCGACACCCGAAGGCGTCCTCGCCGCGGGCGATGGGCGGGCCGACGTAGCGGGGGCCCACGCCGACCGGCCGGTCAATGTGCAGGCGCCGGTAGAGCTCCTCGACATCGCCGACCCCGAGGTGGGCCATCAGGCGCTCGGTAGCCTCCCCGGTGGCCCAGTAGTCCATGGGCAGGCGGTCGGGCGTGTCCCGGGACAGCACCGCCAGCCAGCGCTCGCGCGCGCTCATCGTCTCCCTGGGCATGTGGCTCTCCTCAGCGGCCCCCCGTGCCGAACCCGGAGGGGGCCGCCCCCGCGGTTCCCCGCGCGCCGCGCCGGCGCCTTCAGGGGCGTCAGTCCAGCCCCTCCGGGCTGTCCACGCCGAGGCGCTGGCGGCGAAACTCGATGCGATTGAAGGGGACGGGCCGGCCGACCAGACCGCGAAAGAGCTCCATGTGCACCACCGCGCTCTGGTAGATGAGGGCGGAGCCGATGATGCCGGCGCCGCCGAGCTCGAGGAGCTCGCCCGCGCCCGGGGTGTCCCTGGGGGTCCGCTCGGCGCGGCGTACCCCCTCAAGCCACCGCCTGATCTGGACGGCGTCGGGCGCCCGGCCGCGCTCGGGCCGGTCCACCGCGTCCACGATGTAGGATTCGAGCAGCGCGGGCCAAAGCCGCTGGAAGAGCGCTTGGGAGCCGAACAGGTCGGCGGCGATGATCTCGCCTCCTACGCAGGCGACGACGCCGCGAGCACGCGGCAGGTCCTCTGGGAAGCTACCCAGCGCCCGCTGGTAGGCGGCGGTCCTCGCCCGAACCTCGGGGCTCTCTCGCAAGGAGCGCAGCGCGCCGGTGTCGCTGGGGGCGGAGAGCCGCTCCTGCTCGGCCGCCACCTGGCCCCACACCAAGCTCTGGTCGGCGCGGGCGCGTGCGCGGCGCACCGCGCTGGTGGCCAGGGCGCCCGCAGGCGCGAAGGTCTCCCCCTTGGCCACCCAGCGGCCGCGCTCGACGCAGAAGACGGGCAGCTCGATCTTCGCGCCCGCGGGCACAATCGTGTCATCGCCCACGATGCGGTCCTGCTTCGCGCCCTCCAGCATCTCACCGCCCATCAGGAAGATGGGCTCCTTGGCGCGGCTGAGCACCAGGACGCGGTTGACCTGCGGGGGGTCGAGCTCCCGGATCTCCAGCAGCTCGCGCTCGACGGCGAGCTGAAGGGTCAGCGCTACGCCCGGGTCGGCGACCCCGTCGGCGAACACCGGGTAGAGGGTGAGGTTCAGGTGGCGCCGGGGTGGGCCGACGCGGAGGTTCTCGGCGTACTCGCCTATGGCGTCGGCGGCCACGGCGGCCTCCTCCTGGGCCTCCGCCCGCAAGGGGCGGAGGGCAATGCCCGCGGCGAGCGCGAGGGCGATGAACAGGCACACAGCGAGGGGACTCCGCCTGAGCGGATTCGCCCCTCTGGCGAAGGCGGATCGGGCGCTCATGGTCTGCACCTCCTTCATCGTGGCCGGCCCGGTCAGAGCACCTCGAGCATGACCGGCCCGGCGCTGGCCTCGATCTCGGGGTTGTAGTAGCGGTAGACGCGCGAGGCCGGGCTGGCGGCCTTGATCGGGAACTTCGCGCGCAGGCGGTAAGAGAACTCGAGTGGCCGGCGGGAGGCGAGCCGCTCGAGGTAGACGATGATCTGGCGCGCGGCGATGGTGTACTTCTGGATCACCTTGCGGTCCACCAGCTCCTCGAGGTCCTCGGATAGCACCTCGAAGCCCGGCGGCAGGCCCAGGTCAACGACCACCATGTTGCAGTCCCGCGGGTCGTTGTTCACCACTCTCACCGAGGCCGTGAGCAGGTCGTCGGTGGTCAGCCGGGTACGGTCGTAGGAGAGGCCGATGGTGAGCAGCTCCTGGGGCGGCGCCGCCGTCATCGCCCACGGCAGGTAGTAGCGGGCGACGATCTGGTAGAGCGCGCCGCCCTTGCCCTCGAGCGCGATGCGCACATCATTCTTCCCCTTGCGGACCAGGTGGCGCGCGTCCACCTGGCGCACGACCTCGTAGTCGGTCTGCGTGATGCGGAACGACTCGACCCGCTCGCCGTTCACCTCGATGGTGACGGTGGCGTCTATCTCCTCCGCGGCCCGCCGCAGCGAGAGCAGGAGGGTCTTGAGGGCCCACACCGTGGCCTGGGTGGTCTGCCAGGTCCCGAAGCTATCCTTGGAGCGGATCAGATAGGTGATCGCCTTGTTCGCCAGGTCCACGTAGCGGCCGGACTTGACGAGCGCGTAGGCCGCCAGGGCGGTGGTCTCGAGGTCGGCGGCCTCGCTGCGCGCGGAGGTGAAGGTCGGCGCCTCGGCCCGCCAGTAGGCGACCCGATCCTCGAGGACGGCGAGCTTGGCGAGGGCCTCGAGGACGTCGCGGGCGCCCGGCGCGTCGGGGCGCGTGGTGAGGTAGGCGTTGGCGATGACCGCCAACGCGTAGGGGTCCTTGGCCTCCCGCCAGTGCGCGTCGAGGTAGCCCAGGCCGCGCTCGACCGCGGCGCCCTGGTAGCCGGACTCGGCAAGCGCCCAGGTGATGTAGGCGCTCACCCGAAGCAGGTCGGTCTGGCGGTTGATGACGCCCTCCGCGATCCCGCCGGGGTCGCGCTCCCAGGAGCCGTCGTTCCGCTGGCGGCCGGCCAGCCAGTTCTGCGTGCGCGAAATGACGTTCTCGTCCACCTCGTGCACCCGGCTCATGTCGCGGAACTGCATCAGCCCGTAGGCGGTGAGCACTTGGTGGGCCGGCGGCTCGCCGAACCACGAGAAGCCCCCTCCCTTGACCTCGAAGGAGAGCAGGCGCTGGCAGCCCACATTGATGTACTGCTCGGCCTTCATCTGCACCTCGGGCTTGGCCTGCTTGGTAGTCTTCAGGTAGTCGAGCACGAGCACGTTGGGGTAGGTAACCGAGCTGGTCTGCTCGAAGCAGCCGAAGGGCATCCGCAGCAGTGAGTCCAGCCCCTCCACGGCCTGGCTCAGCAGCCCGGGGTAGATCTTGACGAGGATGGTCGAGGCGTCCTCAACGGCCGCCTCGGGGATGACGACCTGCCTGGCCACCACCCCCTCCAGGCGGTCGTTCCAGGTGTCCCGACGCTCTTCGCCGTCGGGCAGCACCTCGATGCGCCGGCGGATCGCGTCGCTGAGGCGCGAGCCGCGAGCATGGACCGTCAGCGGGTTGTTGCCGATGCGCTTGGCCCGGATGCGGTAGTAGACGACGCGGATGTCGGACGCCGCGATGTCGAGCGACTTCCCGGGCTCATCGCCCACCAGCTCGAACCACGGGTCTTTCTCGAGGGTGAGCCGCACTGTCTGGCTCTCGGGCAGGTAGTTGTAGACCGCGATGGGGATGGAGACCTCGTCGTTCTGGGTGAGGGCCACCGGCAGGTCTATGTCAATGAAGAAGTCCTGGAACACACGCAGGCCCGTGGTCGCGCTCCCGAGCTGGCCGCGCTGGGAGGAGGCGAGGGCCTGCAGCCGCCAGGTGGTGATCGAGTCGGCCATCTCCACGGTGACGCTGGCCCGGCCCTGCTCATCGGTGATGAGGGCTGGGTTCACGTACATCGTCTCCGGGAAGAACTGCCGGAGCCGCACCGCGGGCTCGGCGGTCGCCCCGGGGGGCGCTGGAGAGCCCTGGAGCCCGGGCGCAGGCGCTGCCATAGCAGCGTCGGCGGCCCGCATGAGCGGGCCAGCGCGGCCCGCCGCCTCCATGACCATCATGCCGCCCCCACCCCGCGCGCCCCACAGCATACCCTCCTCCCCTCTCTCGCCGATGCCGAGCAGGTCATCGTCGGTGTCCCAGGTGCCGTCGGGGCCGGCAGAGTCGAGCCAACACTGGGCGCGGTACCAGCTCACCCGGTAAGGGTTGCCCCAGCGGTCGCGGAGGTCGGAGCGCCGCAGCAGGCCCTCCCCTACCAGCGCCTGGATGTCCGCGCCGGGGTCGAGGTAGCGGCCGCGGCGCCGGTGGTAGTTCTGCAGCGCGCGGTTGATGCGCTCGGCGTCGCGGGCGATCTCCTTGGCCCACGCCCCCCGGGCCTTCTCCAGACGCTGCTGATAGGTGTTGATGACGAGGGTATGGGGGTCGCGCTCCTGGGCGGCGGCGAACAGCACCGCCGCCGCCCGCTGCCGCACGGCCTCCTGTTCGGCCGGCCGCGGCGCCTCGTCGAAGGGGAGGCGCCCGCTGACCACGCCCTCGCGGGTGAAGCCGTGGATCTCATAGCGCGGCTGGAGCAGCTCCCGCTCCAGGGCGAAGTACACCCGCTCGAGGCCGGGCTGCATGTCCTGCAACGCGAAGACGCTCTCGTCTACGATGGTGAGCCCCAGCGCCGCCAGTGTGGGGCGCCCCTGCCGGTCACGCACCGCGAAGCGCAGCTCCGCGGGCTCCCCGGGCCGGTAGGCCTCCTGGTCCGGCCTCACCTCCACCACGAGGTCGTCGGCGGGCTCGACGTAGAGGAGCCGGGTGTCGCGGATGATGTTCTCATCGGGAAGGATCTGGTAGGCGTGCACCTGCAGCGTCCCCTGGAGGTCCGGAGTCAGGGGCAGAGTGAACCGCGATTGGCCGCCCCTCACCTCCACCGCCCTGGTGAGCACCGTCTGGCGGTCCCGGATCACGTCAACGTAAACGGCGCCGCGCGGCCTCGTCGAGATGACACTGAAGGCCACCGAGTCGCCGACCCTGGCCAGGGCGTGAGAGGCGCGCAGGATGAGTGCATGCTCTCCCAGGGCGCTCGGGAGCTCTTCGAACCGGCGCCTGACCGTGAGCCCCTGAGAGTCGCGGACGGTGACCGTCAGCGCGCCCTCGCGCGCGAGTTGGAGAAGGGCCTGGAAGATCCCCGCGGCGTCGGTACGACCCTCGACCTCGCGAAGCCCGAGCCGCTCCCCGCCAAGGGTCACCTGGGCGCCGGCCGCGGGCCGGCCGTCGGGGGTTGCGGCGAGGACGTAGAGGACGTTTTCGAGCTGGGGTCTGAGTTCTCCCGACTCCGGCACCACAGTGATGACCAGGGGGTCCTTGGCGATGGGCGCCATCTCGGTGACCCGCTCGGTGTGCTCGGCGCGGTCGGTCACCTCGACGTCGAGCTTCACGAAGGCGTTGCCCTGCTCCAGGGGCTGGCCGACGAAGTAGTCCGGCAGGTCGGTCTCGAAGGCGAAGGTGCCGTTCTCGTCGGTCTTGCCCTTGACCTCGGCCACCTCGTGGAACTCGACGTCGAACGCGGAGACGGTGATGAGCACGTCGGAGCGGGAAACGGGCTTCCCGAAGAAGTAGTCACACTGCACCTTCCCGGTCAGGCGCTCGCCCGGCAGGTAGTAGGCGCGGTCGGTGCTGAGGTCCACCCGGAACTTGGGCAGCACATAGCGCTTCACCTCGACGGTGCGCTCGGCGCGGCCGTCGTCGGTGAGGGCGCGCACGTGGTAGCGTCCGAGGTTGATCTCGTCGGCGAGGGTGAACTGGGCGGCGGCCACGCCGAAGGGTGAGGCCTCGACGACGCGCTTGAACACCTTGTTGCCACGTGCATCCTCGACCTCGAAGGTGATCGGCGCGCCGGCGGCCGGCACCATCCACGGCCACCGCAGGGCGAGGGCGCGCAGGTGCATGGTCTGGTTCGGCTGATACAGCGGCTTGTCGGTGGTGAGCAGGACGCGGCTCTCGGTCGCGATGGTGACCGGCCGGGTCACGTCGTCCATCCCGAGGCGAGACACCACCCGGACGGAGAGGTCGTAGGTACCCGGGCGCACGTCCGGCACCTGGAAGCTGGCCTCGAGCGTGCCCTCGCGGAGCGGGCCGCTGAAGAGCTGCCTGCGGCCGGCGGCCTGCTGGTCGGTCGGCGTCAGGTAGATGTGCGCGGCCCCGGGCACGGGCTCCCCGGTGGTGTGGTTGGTGACGATGATGCGAAGGGAGGCGGGGCCGCCCGCCAGCCAGCGCGACTGGCCGAGGATAACGGTCTTGAGCGGGCAGAGCTCCGTCGCCGGGGAGGGCACGTTGGCGGCCAGGCCGGCCGACAGCGCCAGGCCGAGGGCGGCGAGAAGGGCCCGACGGGTGAGGCGGGCGCGTGTCGTCTTCACGCTAGTGCGCTCCTGTCTGGCAGGGAAGGGGACGACTCACGAGCACCAGCTTAGACCGGCCGGCCCGCCTGGATGTTCCGACGGCATGGAAAGCGCGGCGGACCGCGGTCCGCCGCGCCGGCTGTAGGATCGTACCGCGTGGGCTAGCGGGCGGCGACGTGGATGACGCCGTCCTCGTACTGGAGCATGAGGTCAAGGGCGTCGCCGAGGAAGCGCAGCGGGACGACGGTGCGGTTGTGCTGGAGTGCCGCGGGCGCCGACATGAGCTGGGGGCGGCCGTCCACCTTCGCCTCCCGGCTGCCGATGGTGACCGTTAGGTCGCGGTTGCGCGCCACCGCGTTCGCCTGCCGGGCGGCGGGCAGCCAGCTCACCCGGCCGCCGAGGCCCTCGACGAGGGCCCGCAGGGAGACCATCGAGCGGCCCTCGCTGATAGTCGTCGCCACCTGGGTCTCCAGCGGGCGGCCGTTCAGGTAGACCTCCGTGGTCGGGATCTTCAGCCGCTGGCCCGGGTGGATGAGGCTCGGATCGGCGAGGTTGTTGGCGCGCAGAATGGCCTTGGCCGATACCCCATGCCTGTCGGCGATGGCCCACAGCCATTCCCCCGGCTGGACGACGTGGATCGTCTCCCGGGGCGCGGGCGCGGGCTCCGCGGCGAGCCTGGGGGCCGGCCTGACCTCAGGCGCAGGTGGCGGCAGGAGGGCGATCTGCACCTCGGCGCGGGGGTTGGGCGCGGCCGCCGTACCCTCCGCCGCGGCGGTGGTGAGCGGGTCGGCCGCCGGCGGCAGGGACGGCGCCCGGTGCATGGCCGCGGGCGGCGGCTCTGGCGACGGCACCAGCGCGACCTCGATGGGCGCCGCCGCCGGCTCCGCGGTCCCGTCGGCCGGAGCGTCGGTAGTGCGGATGGGCTCGGCCGCCAGGGTCGGGGCGGTGATGGGCGCGGCCGTGGCGCCAGCAGGGGTCGTCCGGGGGGCCGGTGGGCGGACCAGCTCGCCCGTGGGGCTCACGAACGGCGCCGTGCCGGGCAGGGCCAGCTCTGCCTGCGCGACTTGCACCGCGACCGGCTCGGGGGTGGGGCTGCGGCTCTGGCTGGGCGGAGGCAGGGGGGCAGGCGTTGTGCGCGCCGGCGGCGCAGCCGGCGCGGAGGCGAGCGCCTGCGGCTCCCGCAGTGTCGTGGCGCCGCTGGGGTTGTCAACCCGCACCTCGACCGGCGGCGAGAGCACGGCGCCCCCGTCGGTCAGGTAGGCCCTGGCGCGGAGCTGATGCAGCCCGTTCAGGTACCGCGTCGTGTCCCACAGGTAGGTGAAGGGCTGGACGTTGCTCATCGCCTTGAAGACATCGTCCACTAGAAAGACCACGTAGCGCACCCGAGCGGGGTCGTCGGCCTCCACCTGCACCAGCGTCCGGCCTGCAACCGACTGCCCAGGCAGCGGGGAGATCACCCGCACCCCGGGGCCGGGGCTGACCGCCGGCCTCACCCGCTGGACGAACACCGCGATCGAGGCCTCGCCCACCACGCCGGCGGTGTCCACCGCGCGGACGCCGATCTCGTGGAGCCCGCCTTGGCTGCGCCCGGCGTTCCAGACGAAGAAGGCCCGACCCTTGGCCTGAGGCGGATCAATGACCAGCCGGGAGACGACGGCGCCGTCCACCACCAGCTCGAGGCGCTCGATGTTGGCTCCGGCGCCCGTGTAGGCCGCGACGATCTCCACCGAGTTCGCGGTGATGGTGACCCCTTCGTCGGGGGTGGTGATGGTGAGCGTCGGACCCGCCTCGGCCGCGGCAGGGTTGACCAGGCCGACCAGGGCCGCGGCGACGGCGGCCGCCAACAGGAGAGACAGAGAGGCTGCGCGCTTCACGGCAGGCGCTCCTTGGCGGGCAGTTGACTCCCGGGCCTGCCTGGGGTACCCAGGCAGGCCCGAGGGCTGTTCCAGGCTGACGCTGATGATAGCACGGCCAGAGGGCTTCGTCAACGCAGGCGCCGACCGCCTTAGGGCGCCGGTGAGCGCCCCCAGGGGGCGGCTCAGGCGCCGTACATCTCGTCCGGACCCAGGAGAGCGGGGAAGCGGCTGCGGAGGAACCGGCGGACGCAGTAGCAGAGGTGGCAGGCGTCAGCATACCCGGGAGCTGGCTGGAAGCCCAGGTCGGCGGCGAAGCGCGCCAGCGCATGGGGGCCGCCGTCGGCGAGGTGGCGGACGATGGGATGCGCGGCGGGGTCGTAGGAGACGAGGGCCTCTGCCCGGGGGGCGTCGGTGAGATTCAGGCCCTGGCACAGATGCAGCCGGCCGTAGCGGTCCAGGTGGACGCGGGAGGGGGCGGTGAGCTGCTCGTGGGGGCAGGTGGTGAGCTCGCTGGCGGGCCGGAGCGGCCTGTCGCGCGCGAGCCGATGGGCGGCGCGCCCGCGGAACATGACGCCCTCGAGCGAGGTCTCCATACGGCTGGCCTGAAGGCCGGCGGCTGCGCACACCTCGAGCAGCGTCTCCACCTTCGCGAGAGGGATGTAGCGGCGGTGCCACTGGTCGGTGCTGACGCCCAGGCTGGTCAGCCCGGCGGCCAGGAGTTCGGCGACGCGCTCCTCGGCGAGCCCCCGTGAGGTGACCCAGGAGGCGTTGGTTAGGGCGGAGGGCGCCAGGCCGAGGCGGGTGGCGCGCCGGGTGAAGTGGAGCACGACCTCGTAGTGCAGGAAGGCCTCACCGCCCTCGGCGCAGACGGAGCGGACCGAGCCCGTGGCGGCGAGCTGGTCGAGGAAGCGGTCCACGTCGGCGACGCCCATGCCGGGCCCGCGCCCGGGCGCGCCCCAGACGAAGCAGTGGTCGCATTGAGACGAGCAGGCGTACGTGATGAGGAAGTGGACGCCCGAGATCGTGTGGCTCACCCGTCCAGGAATCGCCTCTGTCTGTTCACGGCTCCTTCAGCACAGTTCGCTATGTTACTGGGAGGTCCTCGCCCGCCGCCGGCGGGCGGGAAGGAGGCGTAACGTGGGAAAGACGGCTTTGGCGGTGCTGGCGCTGGCAGCGCTCGTGGGTGTGCTGGCGGCGGGGTGTGGGAGGGGGACTGGCGGCGGCGAGACGGAGGTCGTGGAGGCCCTCGTGCCGTGCGGCCAGATCGGACCCTTCACCGAGGTGGCGCGTCTGTTCGAGGAGGCGAACCCCGGCGTGAAGGTGGAGTGGGCGGCCGAGAACATGGTGGTGATGACGTCGAAGGTGCTGGACGGGAGGGCGAAGCCGGATGTCTTCCTGTCCATGGGGGACCTGGAGATGGACCAGTTGGAGGCGGCCGGGCTGCTGGTGCCCGGGACGCGGACCCCGTATGCCGAGAACTCGCTCGCCCTCATGGTCCCAAAGGGGAACCCGGCAGGAGTGACGCGCTTCGAGGACCTGGCGAAGCCGAGTGTGAGAGCCATCGCCGTGGCCGACCCTGAGCAGAACTCGGTGGGCAAGCACGCGGTGGACGCGCTGCAGAGCGCGGGCCTGTGGGAGCAGGTCAAGGGGAAGCTGCTGGTGGCGCGCTTCGCGGCGGACGGCAAGGATGTCACCGCGAGAGGCGACGTGCAGGCCAGCATCGGCTACTACCCTTGCTCGGTCGAGGTTCACGTGCCGGGGCAGGAGCCGGCCGAGCCGCGGAAGCTGACGATGGTGGGGCAGATCCCGGCCCAACACTACCCGCCGTTCTGGTGTGAGGCGGCGGTGATCGTCGGCGCCCGCAACCCCGAGGGCGGCCGGCGGCTGATCGAGTTCCTGTCCACGCCGGAGGCCCAAGAGGTGTTCGTCAAGTGGGCCTTCGTGCGGTACGCGGGCGAGGAGAGCGGCGACCAGGGCTGAGCGCGCCGGGGCCGCCAGCAGCACAAACGCAGCTCCCGCCGGCAGGGCGCAGCCGCGGCGGTGGGGTAACAGGGAGGGGGGGCCCCGCCGGAGGGGCGGGGAGAAACGGAGCCTGTCTGATGAAAGACAAAGTGGAGGCGGCCCTGGCGGAAGTGAGGCCGCTCTTGCAGCGAGATGGGGGAGACGTGGAGCTGGTCGAGGTGACGGATGACAACATCGTCCGAGTGCGCCTGACCGGCGCCTGCCACGGCTGCCCGATGGCGCAGATGACCCTGCAGATGGGCATCGAGCGGGCGCTGAAGCACGCCGTGCCCGAGATCAAGGCGGTGCAGGCGGTCGCCTAGGGGCAAAGATGTGACCGCCGTCGGAGGCGGCGGAGAGCGCCTGCGGCGCCCTCGCGCGCGGGTCACGCCGCGTGTTTCAAGGCGGCGCGGGCGAACTCCCGGAACAGGGGGTGGGCGCGGTTGGGGCGGGACT
>CAYLPT010000161.1:0-2858 GCA_964385645.1 uncultured bacterium | reverse complement strand
CTACAGGACCAGCTCGCCCGGAGTGCGGGGCTCATAGGGCGGCGCGGGCACCACGGGCCGCGCGGCGCGGACCAGCTCGATCCGGGCGCCCCCCTCGGCCGCCGTGATGGACACCCGCCTCACCTCTCGACCCTCCCCGATGGCGAGCACCAGCGCCTCTCCCCCCTCCTTCGCCACCCCCTCCGGCGTCGGGTTCCCGGGCAGGCGCTCCGAGTAGTAGCCGGCCACTGTCTCCGGCGAGTCTTCCGACAGCAGCACCGCCAGCGCATACACGGTCACCAGCGCGCCGTCCCTCGCCCGCACCGTGTAGGCGAAGCCGCGCTCGCTCTGCGCGCCCGGGTAGAAGGGCAGGCCGAGGTCGGCCTCGGAGACCGGCTCCGTGTACTCGGTGATGACCGGCGTCTCGCCGGCCCTCATGTCCTCCCGCGCGGGCGGGTTGGGCGCGAGCGCGGCGCGCGCCGCCAGGGCGACCGCGCCCAAGACCACGAGCATGAGGGGCAGGAGCCACCAGCAGCGGCGGGTCAAGGTCGTCATGTGTCCACCCCCGTGCTGAGCCGACGCCGGC
Organism: uncultured bacterium; assembly: GCA_964385645.1. GTDB lineage: Bacteria > Armatimonadota > Hebobacteria > Hebobacterales > Hebobacteraceae > CAYLPT01. Next base: position 2,293 of record CAYLPT010000161.1, on the reverse strand, counting down.
TCAGTCGAGATAATCGCGGAGCTTGCGGCTCCGGCTTGGGTGCTTCAGCTTCTTGAGGGCCTTGGCCTCGATCTGGCGGATGCGCTCCCGGGTCACCTTGAAGATGTGGCCCACCTCCTCGAGCGTGCGCTGGTAGCCGTCGTCGAGGCCGAAGCGCAGCTTGAGCACGTCCCGCTCCCGCTCGGTGAGGGTGTCCAGCACCGACTCGATTTGCTCCCGCAGCACCAGCGTCGAGGCCGCGTCGGCCGGGGATACCGCGTCCTGGTCCTCGATGAAGTCGCCCAGGTGGGAGTTCTCCTCCTCCCCGATGGGCGTCTCCAACGACAGCGGCTCAGGCGCGATGCGGAAGATCTCCGTCACCCGCTGCACCGCCTTCTGGCGCTCCTCCGCGGTCTCGAAGGGCCCCTCCATCTCCTCCGCAATCTCCTCCCAGGTGGGCTCCCGGCCCAGTTCCTGGTGGAGCTGCCGCGAGATCTTCACCAGCTTGTTGATGGTCTCGACCATATGCACCGGGATGCGGATGGTGCGCCCCTGGTCGGCGATGGCGCGGGTGATCGCCTGCCGGATCCACCACGTCGCATAGGTCGAGAACTTGAACTTCTTGCGGTAGTCGAACTTCTCGACCGCGCGGATGAGGCCGATGTTCCCCTCCTGGATCAGGTCAAGGAAGGACATGCCCCGCCCGCTGTACTTCTTGGCGATGCTCACCACCAGCCGCAGGTTCGCCTCCGTGAGCTGCTGCTTCGCCGCCCGGCCCTCCGCCAGCACCCGGCGCGCCCATTCCAGGATCTCCCTCACCTTGGCCGGCGGCGTGTCGGTGGCCCTGGCGACGGCCCGCACCGCGGGCTCGTCCCCGGCCACCGCGCCGCGGCGGTCGGCCTCCGTGAGCACCCGGAGGTTCCGCCGAAGCTGCACCGGCGTCAGCCCCAGGATGCCTGGCGCGTCGTAGCGGCTGACCGCGTCCTCGTCCTCGGGCGGGCCCTCCTCCTCCTCGGTCCGGGCCTCGGCGCGGAACTCCTCCCACACCTTGCGGACGAACAGGTCGCGCCGCACCCGCCGCAGCTGCAGCCGCCTCCGCAGCCCCCGATACAGATCGCCCCGCTCCCGCGACTCCGCCAGCGCCCGCTGGAGCTCCGCCTTGCCGATGCGGTTGTCCTCCTCCTCGGGCGCCGCGTAGTCCCTCAGCAGCAGCATGCGCTTGGTCTTCAGCTCATCCAGGTAGTGCCGCAGATACGCCTGCACCTCCTGGTGCACCCGCTCGGGGCTCAGCTCCTCGATCGTCTCCCCCCGGGAGAGCAGGCGCTTGATCACATGGTCAATGACATCAATCTCCTGGCGCAGCCGCGGCTCGGAGATGCTCTCGATCGCCTGCGTCACATCCGCGAAGCGCGGCTCCCGACCCAGCACGTTCATGCTGTAATCCCACACCGCCTGGAGCTTCGACAGGATCGTCGCGCGCTCCAGCCGCTTCGCCAGCTCCACCTCCTCCTCAGGGGTCAGGAGCTGCACCCGGCCGATCTCGCGCAGATACATCCGCACCGAGTCGTCCGGCGGGATCCCTTCGACGGCCGCGATCTCCTCCTCCGGGTGCGCGACGGCCGTGCGCGAGCCCCCGCGCACGCTCCCGTGCCGCGCCTCCCGCTCCCGGTCCGACTCCTCCGGCTTCTCGATCACCCTTATCCCCTCATCGCCCACCATCTGGAGTATCTCGTCCAGTTGGTCGGGGTCCACCCGCTCCTCGCTCAGGGTGTCGTTGATCTCCTCATAGGTGAGCACGCCACCCTGCTTGCGCCCCTGCTCCAGGAGCTTCTGCACCTCATCCGATTCTTTCAGATCCCGCCGTCGCGCCATACACCACCACCGTTCCTTCCCCTCTCACCTTCGACACCCCGGCCCCAGCGCCTGCCGTCCCTTCGCCTCTAGCCGTCGCCGATGATCCGCTCCCCCGCCAGCTCCGAGCGCCGCCGCCTCAGCTCCGTCAGCTCCGCCAGCACCGCCGCCCGCTGCCCCTCCGACTCCGCCGACTCCAGCAGCCTCCGCAGCTCCCCCTCCCGCCTCCGTAGCCTCCCCTCCCGCAGCCGCCGCACCGCGCTCGCCACCGATTCCTCGATCCGCTCCGGCACCGTCCCCGCCACCGCCAGCTCCGCCAGCGCGCCGCGGTGCTCCGGCTCGAGCGCCGCCAGCACCCGCTCCAGACTCACCTCCCCCTCTCCCGCCGCGACCCGCGAGATGGCCGCGAAGACCCGCCGATGACCCTCCGTGGTGAAATCGCCCTCCTCCAGCTCCGCCCCCC
>CAYLPT010000160.1:0-6881 GCA_964385645.1 uncultured bacterium | reverse complement strand
CAACAAGTACCTGTTCCCGGGGGTGGCAGGGGCGCACATTATAGACTTCTTCCACTGGCTGGGGGCCGTGATCACCAGCCCGGTGATCGTGGGACGGAAGTGGACCCCGGTGCGGGCGGTGGTGGACCGGGCGGCGTCACTGCTCAGCGTGCCCCGCTATGCGGTCTCGCTGGTCGTGAGGGAACAGGGGCTGGCGGGCATCTACTGCGGCCCGCCGGAGGAGTCGTGGTCGCGGGCGGCGGACCTCTCGGAGAAGCTGCACATCTGCCACCTCGACCGGCCTTTCCACACCGTGCTCTCCCGCGCCCCCGAGATGTACGACGACATCTGGACGGCCGGCAAGTGCATGTATAAGCTTGAGCCCGTGGTGGGGGACGGGGGCGAGCTGATCATCTACGCGCCGCACGTGACCGAGCTCTCGGTCTCCCACGGGGAGGTCATCCGCGCCGTCGGCTACCACGTGAGGGATTACTTCCTGAAGCAGTGGGAGCGCTTCGAGCGCTACCCGTGGGGGGTGCTGGCCCACTGCACTCACGTGAAGGGCATCGGGACCTACGAGGGCGGCGTCGAGCGGCCCCGCGTGAGGGTTACGCTCGCGACCCAGATACCGCGCGAGGTGTGCGAGCAGGTGAACCTGGGGTACCGCGATCCGGGGACAATCCGCCCCGAGGACTACGCCGGCCGCGAGGCGCAAGGGGTGCTGTACGTCCCCAAGGCTGGGGAGACGCTGTTCCGGCTGAGGAACGCGCCGCCGGAGCTGGGCGGGGGCGATCCCGCCGAGGCGGCTGGATGCTGAGTTCGCTGCTCTCGAGTGCGCAGCTGGCGCCCCCGCTGGAGGAGGCGGCCGGCGAGGCGCTGGCCGGCGAGCTGGCGGCGACCGCGGGCTGGCGGCCCTACCCGCGCTCCCTGGCAGCGGTGGCCGGCGCGCTCTTCTTCATCGGCCGGCGCGGCCGGGAGAAGCGGCTCTGCGTGCTCTGGCCGGCGGGCCTGGAGCCCGCGCTCGCCGGCGACTTCCACGGCGAGCGCACCCAGGCCGCGGTGGGCGGCCTTCCCATCGTGATCCAGGCAGGCCCACTGGACCACGCGAACGCGTCCGGCCTGCGGGTCCACCTTCAGTTCACAGCGCCGCGGCTGGTGGGGACGCGGGCCGCCTTTGGCGCGGGCGACCGGCTGGGGCTGGCGACGCCGGCCCACGTGCAGGCGCTCCGCGGCCTCGGGCTGGCGGCGATCTTCGCACAGCAGTCCGTGAGGGAGATGAGCCGCACCGGCCGCACCCCAGAGCAGGTGCTCGACAGCGCCACCTTTGGGGTGCTCGAGCAGGGGTGGCGGGAAGGCTATGGCGCGGACGCAGACCACCTGAAGACCATCGAGGACGCGGATGCCACCGCAGCGGCCGGCTTCACGATGTTCACCGTGGACCCCGGCGACCATGTGGACGGCGTCCCCGGCGGGGAGTCGGCTGCGCGGGCGAAGTTCGAGGCGCTGCCTTGGGGCGAGCTGGAGACGACCTCCGAGGACATGCGGCGCGCGTACGTCGGCCGCACCTTCCGTCTCCCGGGCGACCTGCAGATCGGCTTCGACGACTCAACCCTCGTCGCGGCGGCGGTGAAGTACGGCCGCGCGCTGGCGCACACCGCGGCGATGTACCGGCATCTGGCCGGCGTCATGGGCAGGCGGCCCTTCGAGCTGGAGATGTCGGTGGACGAGACCGACAGCCCCACCACCGCAGCCGAGCACCTCTTCGTTGCCCGGGAGCTGCGCCGGCTGGGCGTGCGGTGGGTCTCGCTGGCGCCGCGCTTCGTTGGGCGGTTCGAGAAGGGCGTGGACTACCTCGGCGACCTCGGGGAGTTCGAGCGCTGCTTCGCGGAACACGTCGCCGTGGCGCGGCGCCTGGGCCCGTACAAGATCAGCATCCACTCCGGCAGCGACAAGTTCTCGATCTACCCCATCGCCGCCCGGCTCGCCGGCGGCCTCGTGCACCTCAAGACCGCGGGGACGAGCTACCTCGAGGCGCTCCGCGCGGTCGCCCGCGCGGCGCCTGCACTCTTCCGGGAGGTGCTCGACTTCGCCATCGCGCGCTACCCCGAGGACCGCGCCTCCTACCACGTCTCTGCCGATCCGGGAGAGGTGCCGACGCCGGAATCGCTCGCCGACGACGAGCTGCCCGGCGTCCTCGACCACTTCCACGCGCGCCAGGTGCTGCACGTCACTTTCGGCTCCGTCGTCGGCGCCGAGGACGCAGGCCGGCCCCGCCTCCGCGACCGGCTCCTGGAGACACTGGCGGATAACGAGGAGGCCCATTACGAGGCCGTCGCGAAGCACATCGAGCGTCACGCCCGCCCCTTTGCCGAGGGGCGCGAGGGATTGAGCCCAGAGGAGGGAGATGGAGATGACCGCTGACCCGCAGGCCCCGCTGAAGACCTTCCGGCCCGAGCACGAATTCTTCGTGGGCATAGACTCGGATGGGTGCGCCTTCGACACCATGGAGATCAAGCACAAGGAGTGCTTCATCCCCAACATCATCAAGCACTGGGGCCTCCAGGCGGTGTCGCGGTATGCCCGCGAGGCGGCCGAGTTCGTGAACCTCTACTCGAAGTGGCGGGGGATCAACCGCTTCCCGGCCCTGCTGATGGTGTTCGACCTGCTCGCCGAGCGGCCCGAGGTGGCGCGCCGCGGGGCGAAGATGCCGGAGGCCGACCCGCTGCGGCGCTGGGTGGAGACGGAGACCAAGCTCGGCAACCCGGCGCTCAGGGAGGCGGTGGCGAGCAGCGGCGAGCCGGTCCTGGCGCGCGCTCTCAACTGGAGCGAGGCGGTGAACGCGGCAATCGCGGACATGGTGCACGGGGTGCCGCCGTTCCCGTTCGTGCGGGAGTCGCTGGCGGCCCTGTGCGAGCAGGCGGACATCATCGTCGTCTCGGCCACACCGGGCGAGGCGCTGCGCCGGGAGTGGGAGGAGCACGGGCTGGATGAGCGCTGCGCGGTGATCGCCGGCCAGGAGATGGGCAGCAAGACCGAGCACCTGGCGCTGGCCGCGGGCGGCAAGTACCAGCCTGACCACGTGCTCATGATCGGCGACGCGCCCGGCGACCTGAAGGCGGCGCGGGAGAACGGCTTCCTCTTCTACCCCATCGTCCCCGGCGCCGAGGAGCAGTCCTGGGAGCGCTTCCACCAGGAGGCGATGGAGCGCTTCCTCGCAGGGAGCTATGCCGGCGAGTACGAGTCCCGCCTGGTCGCCGACTTCGAGGCCATCCTCCCGGACACCCCGCCTTGGCGGCGCTGAGCCGGCTCAGCCGACGAGCTCGCCTTGCGCCTGCTCGATGCGGGCGGGGGAGCCAAGGATGATGAGCTCATCGCCCTCTCGGAGCACGAAGTCGGGGTCCGGGTTGGTGTGCAACTCCTCCCCCTCCCGGCGCACGGCGAGCACCGTGACGCCGCAGCGCTGGCGGGCCTCCAGCTCGCTCAGGCTCTTGCCGACACAGCGCGAGCCGGCGGGGAGGCCGATGCTGCGGATCTCGGTGTCGGGCTCGTCGCTGTGGAGTAGCAGGTCGAGGAAATCCACAACCTGGGGCTTGAGCACCGCCAGCGCCATCCGCCTCCCGCCCAGTATGTAGGGCGACATGGCCCGGTCGGCCCCCGCGCGCAGGAGCTTCTGCTCGTTCTCCTCCAGTATGGAGCGGGCGACGATGTAGAGCTGGGGGTTGAGGACACGGGCGGTCAGCACGATGAAGACGTTCTCCTCATCCGTGCTGGTCACCGCGATCAGCCCCTTCGCGCGCCGGATGCCGGCCTTCACGAGGACCTCATCGTCGCTGGCCGATCCCTCCACATGGGGGATGCCCTGCTCGCGCAGCGCGGGCCAGTGCTCGGCGTTGGACTCGACCACCACCACCGGCACGCCCCCGCGCGTGAGGTCCTTCACGATCTGCTGGCCCATGCGGCCGAAGCCGCAGACGATATAGTGGTCCGAGATGCGCTCGATCTGTTCGTCCATGGCCTTCCTCGCAAGTCTCTCCTCGGTCGCCACCATCATGTGCACCGCCTCGTCGGCTGCGTCCCGGAACGGCACCAGGGTCAGGTGGGCGCCCTTGGCCGCCACCCGCTCCGCCTCCGCCGGCTCGTCCACCGCCACCGCCAGGTGGCCGCGGTAACCCACGTGCTGCAGGGCCCGCAGGAGCGCGTTGCGCACCGGCACCTCCCGGATCGCGCACACCACCCATCGCACCGCGCCCAGGGGCAGGGTGGCCGCGAACTCCACATCCTCGGCGTCACCGAAGAGCGCCAGGCCCCCGCGCTCCCGCCACCGACGCACCGCCTGGGGGTCGAAGTCCACCCCCAACACCCTTCTGCCCCGGCCGCACAGCTCCCCCGCGATGTGGCTCCCATAGCGGCCCAGGCCGAAGACCACCACGTCCACGGCCCCCAGCCCCGCCTCCAGGGCCCGGGTGGCGTCCTCTCGGTAGGGGGTCCTGCGCTCGAACACGCCCAGGTAGGGCGACAGCCACTCATAGAGGTGGTGCGAGTACGTGATCAGGTAGGTGGACAGCCCGATCGTCACCACCCCCACCAGGGTCACCACCCCCACCGCCTCCGGCCCCACGTGTCCGAGCCGCGCCCCCATGGCCATCAGAATCAGCGAGAACTCGCTGATCTGCGCCACCGTCAGCCCGGCCAGGAAGCCGGTGCGCTTGCGATACCCCAGGAACCCCATGATCATCATCACGATCAGCGGGTTGCCCACCAGCACGAAGGCCGACAGCGGCGCGGCGGCGTACACCTGAGGGCCGAGCGCGCGCAAGTCGAGCTGCGCGCCCAGGTCCACGAAGAAGAACAGGAGCAGGAAGTCGCGCAGGCTCACCAGCTTCGAGCCTAGGATCTCTCGGTAGGGCGTAGAGGCGAGGGCGACGCCGGCGAAGAAGGCGCCGACCTCCTTGCTGAAGCCGATCACCTCGGTGAGGTTGGCGAGGGCCACCGCCCAGGCGACGCCGACAAGAACAAGCAGCTCGGGGGAGCGGGCGATGCCGTGGAGCAGCCTGGGGAAGATGACGAAGCCCATCAACCAGGCCCCGGCCACCACGGCGGCCCCCTTGGCCGCCAGCGCGAGCAGGTGCAGGGCGGGGTGGCCAACGTCGGGGCCGGCGGAGGCCGACAGCAGAACCATCGCGATCACCACCACGATGTCCTGGACGATGAGGAAGCCCAGGGCGATGCGGCCGTGGAGGGAGTCCACCTCCCGCTTGTCGGAGAGGAGCTTGACGATGATGATGGTGCTGGAGAAGGTCAGCGCCACCGCCACCCACAGCGCCGTCTGCGCGCTCATGCCTAGCGCGTAGGCGATGAAGAACCCGCCCACCGTGGTGAAGGCCACCTGCCCGAGGCCCGTGGCCAGGGCGACCGGCCCCAGGGTGCGGATGAGGTGGAGGTCGAGGCGCAGCCCCACCACGAACAGCAGCACCGCCAGGCCCATCTCGGCGAGCACGTGGAGCTGGTCGGCGCGCGTCAGCAGGTTCAGCCCCGAGGGCCCGACGAGGATCCCCACCGCGATGAAGGCGACGATGAGAGGCTGGCGCAGCCGCGTCGCCACCGCCCCCGCCACCGCGGCTAGCAGCAGTAAGGCCACGATCTCGCTGAAGATGTCGGAGAAGACGAACACCGGTCGCACACCCGTCGGGCCGCGGCAACCCCTGCCGGCCGCCCTGCGCAGCTTCGGCGATCGCGGCCGCGGCTCCTGTCGCGCGGGCCGGCGATGCTACGACTGACGAGTGAACAGCCGGCGCAGCAGAGACTGCGCGGGCCCCGGTCGGCGCTTCACCAGCAGCACCGAGCAGCGCGCCCGGCGGGCGATCGCGCGGCTCTTCTCGCCGAAGATGAACTGGCTCACCAGGCCCTCCCGCGCCGCGCCCAGCACCAGCAGGTCGGCCTCCCCCGAGGCCTGGATGATCCCCTGGGCGGTGGTGGGGGCCTGGGTGATCTCGAGGTCCACCTGGTGCTCGATCTTCTCGCGGTGGGCGAGGAACATCTCCTCGGTCGCCTGGTCCATGCGAGTGCCCTGCTTGATCACATGCAGGAAGCGCAGCTCCAGGTCCAGCTCCTCCGCCAGGTCCCGCGCTACCTCGATGGCCAGCATCGCGTGGGGGCTGGCGGTGACGCCGACGAGCACCTTCTTGATGGGGTGATCGCCCGCGCGCCAGCGCAGCAGCGCGGTGTCGGCTCTGCAGCGCAGCAGCACCGGGTCGAGGGTGGCGCCGAAGAGCCGGTCACTCGCCCGGGTATGCCCTCGCCAGCCGAGCACCACCAGCGAGGGCCGCTTCTCGGCGATGGCCTCGATCATGCCCTGGGCGATGTCGCTGGACACCCACAGCGCCCCGTACACGGGGGTGTCCATCTCCCGGCCGACGGAGACGGCGGCCTCGAGGAGGGGCTCGGCGCGGTCAATGAAGCGGCGGCCCTCCGAGCGCGGGAGCTGTCTGGGGATCCGCACCATGTTGAGCGCGATGACGGCGCGGTCGCGGCGGCGGGCGAGGGCACAGGCGATGCGCATGAGGGGGGCGACGGTCTTGGGGTTGGCCAGGCCGACCAGGACGGGGCCCTTGACGGGGGCGAGGGTGCGCTCCTCCAGCAGGGGCCGGGCGCCGACCTCGTCTCGCTCGCGGGTGCGGGCGTACTCGCGGTAGACCACCAGCCCGAGGGCGATCCAGCCGGCGGTGAGGAACCAGGCGGTGGCGCTGAAGGTGAACAGGTGGGCGGCGAGCACAAACAGCAGCAGGGTGGAGGCGATGGGCAGCCAGGGGAAGAGGGGGACGCGGAAGGAGGGCTACGACGCGGTGTTCCTCGGCCTGGGCTGCCAAGAGGGCCGGCGGCTGGGCGTTCCCGGCGAGGAGGCG
>CAYLPT010000159.1:0-2535 GCA_964385645.1 uncultured bacterium | reverse complement strand
GGCATGGCGGCGCTCCTCGGGGTCGGGGGGGTGGAGCTGACGCAGGAAGGCCGGGTCGGAGATCTGGTGGTCATGGGCGAGGGCGCCAATGATGGCGATGATGCGGGAGGTGGTGGAGTCCATGCTCTCGGAGACGAGGGCCTCGAGCTGCTGGCTGCGGACGGCGCCGAGGTCGAGGCTGCGGCGGCTGCTCTCGAGGAGCACGGAGCCGCTGCCCAGGTGGACGCGGTAGGTATCGCGGCGGCCCTCGATGAGGACATGGGGGCTGTCGTCGCTGACGTAGATGTTGGTCAGGCCGAGGGCGCGCGCGAGGTAGCGGACGATGGCCGCACGCATGCGCAGCGTCTCCTCGGAGCTGAAGCCGAGCTCGCCGGCGGCGGCGCGAGAGGCCACCAGGTCGGCGTCGCGGAGCGTCTCGCTCAGCACCACCGGCGGGACCGCCCCGAGGGGCAGGGGCGTGCCGTCGTCGCGGGCGAACCAGACAGAGCCGCTGGTGACGCTCTCGACGGCCTCCTCGTCGGCGAGGAGGCGGCCGGCAGCCTCGCCCGGGGCGGCCCACCGAAGGTGGGCGCGCAGGCCGGCGCGGGGCCACTCCTTCAGGGCGACACCGCGGCGGGGTGAGTAGCCGCGGGCCCGGAGGAGGGCGAAGGCGCGGCGGGCGACCAGCGGCCGGCCGGAGAAGCGGGGGCACTCGAGGGCCTGGCCCTCACCCTCGCCGAGCAGGTAGATCTCCCGGAAGGCCTGCTTGAATGGCTGGGCGATGTGAGCGGAGGCGATGCGCTCCTGCCAGTGGTCCAGCGCGCTGCGGCACAGCAGCTCGACGGGATGGGCGACGGAGACGAGGGCGGCGCGGGTGACGGCGTCCGGCGCAGTCTCCTCGAGGGGGTCGGCAGCCTGCCACAGGTAGGGCTCGTCATCGGCGAGGAGGATGAGCCGCGAGACAAGGGAGCGGACGATGGGGTTGCGGAGGAGCAGGCCGAGCTCTCGTCCCGAGAAGCGCTGGCCCTCGATCATGGCGGCCTCGAGGCGGCGGCGGAAGTAGCGGTAGCTGCGCTGCAGCTCGGCGCGGGCGCGGCGGACCTCGGCATAGGCCGGGTCAGCGCGCACGGCGGCGGGGAGGCTGTTGAGGCGGCGGGAGCCGGAGAAGGCCTGGAGGGTCACCCTGCCGTCGGCCACCGAGAGCTTGAGGCGGTGGCTGGCGAGGTCCCACCAGATGCGGGCCGGCCGGCCCTCGAGACCGGAGTCGGCCCACGCGGATGCCAGGTCGAGCCGGCGCTGAAGATGGTCGAGGTCCTGTAGGCCGAGGTGCTCGCGGAGGGTGGTGAGGGCCGCGAGGGCGGCGGCGCGGGCCTGCTGGGCCCCCTCGCGTGCGAGGCGGAACAGCACTGGTGCGACCTCTGCGGCGCGATCGGGGCAGAGGGCCAGGCAGCGGATGGCGGTGGGCCGGCCACGGCCGGCGGAGGCGCACACGACGTCCAAGTGGCGGCCGCGGGCGGCGTGGACGTAGAAGAGCGTATCCACGACGCGGTCGAAGGTGGGCAGCAAGTGGGAGCGGAGGAAGGCGCGGCGGCGGGCGCGCGGGTCGGGGTCGTCGGAGAAGTCGGGCGGGGGCTCGAGGGCGCAGAGGCTGCCGACGGCGATGGTGTAGGCCTCGCCCGCGGCGGCCGCCCAGGGGCGAAGCACGGCCTCCACCCACCGGCGGTCGAGGGGCGCGGTGGGGCCGCAGGAGCGAAGCCATCGGATGACCGCCTCGTGCCTGGGGGCGCCGAGCGCGGGCGCCGCGGCCGCGGAGAGGTCGGGACGAAGGAGAGATAGGAGGCACAGGCTGGCACCTGAGAACTCGGCGAGGCGGGCGCGCACCTGCTCGTCGGCGGGGTCCACCCCGGAGACCCAGCGGACCACGTACAGCGGCCACCAGGAGTCGGGCTGTTCGTCGAGGCCGGCGAGGGCATCCCAGAGATAGGGCTCGCCGGGGAAGTCGCGAATCCAGCCGGCGGCCTCGAGCGAGAGGGCGACGTCGGGCTGGGCGGCGGCCTCGTAGACGACCTCGCGGTACCACTTGGCGAAGGTCGCGTCGGCCCAGAGGCCGAGGCGCTCAAGGGCGGGGCGATAGGTGGCGCCCGGGGCGGAGGGGAGAAGGCGGCCACGCGTGAGGCACTCACGGAAGTCAGGCCAGCTCAGCCAGTGGGCGAGCGCGGCGCGGGCGAAGGCAAACCAGGCCGCGGAGTCGGGGCGAGGCGGGTCGGCGGCGACGCGGGCCCGGAGGTGATCGAGCCACACGGCGCGGACGGCAGGGGTGTCGGTGCCGGAGAGGGCGACCAGCGCCCAGAGGGCGGCCTCGGGGTCGAGGTCGGGCCGGCCAAGGAGCCGGAGGAGGGGCTCCGGGCGGGCAAGGGGCCGGTGGGCAAGAACAGAGCACAGCCGAGTCAGGAGGGGAGAGAGGCCGGCGGGCGCCGTGTCGGCGATGAGCGAGGCGGCGGTCTCGGGCCAGCCGGGCGCGGCGCGGTCGAGGGCCTGGGCAGCGCGGCGATAGGG
>CAYLPT010000158.1:0-19705 GCA_964385645.1 uncultured bacterium | reverse complement strand
CCTTGATGCCCAACAGGCGAAGCAGGGCGGGGTTGTAGAGGACGAGCTGGCGCTGGCGGTTGGTCACCATGACCCCGTCGGCCATGCTCTGGATGATGGTGCGGGTTCGAGACTGCTCGGTGGCGACCAGCAGCAGGTTGCGCTCGGCCTCGGCGCGGGCCTGAGCGGCCTCCAGGCGCAGCCGGTGGAGCGCGGCGCCCCGGCCCACGACCGCCATCAGCTCGTCCGGGGTGAAGGGCTTGGCGACGTAGTCGTAGGCGCCGCGCTTGGTGGCCTCCACCGCGGTCTCGAGGGTGGCGTAGGCGGTGACGATGACGATGACGCACTCCGGGTCTATCTCCTGGAGCCGCGGGAGCAGCTCCAGCCCGGACATGCCCGGCATCTTCAGGTCGAGCAGGGCGAGGCCGAAGGCGCCTGGCGAGAAGATGCGAAGGGCGGCCTCTCCGGAGTCGGCGAGCGCGACCTGGTAGCCCTCGGACTCCAGCACCCGCCGGCAGCCCTCACGCATGCCAGGCTCGTCGTCCACCACCAGCACCCGCGTCGGCTGCTCAGCCATCGAGCAGACCCTCGATGGTATCGAGCAACGCCTGCGGGCTCACCGGTTTGTCGAGCCAGGCGTCCACGCCAAGCCACTCGCGCGGCTCGGGCGCGCCGGGGGCGGGGCCGTAGCCGGTCTTCTCCCTCACGCTCGTGACCAGCACCACCGGGATGTCCTTCAGCTCCGGCTGGCGGCGCAGGGAGTGGGCGAGCATGGCGCCCGCGTCGGGCTCGTCCATCATCATGTCCAGGACCGCCACGTCCACGCGCTCCTGCCGCAGCGTCTGGAGCGCCTCCTCCCTGGTGTGGGCGACGAACACCCGGCAGCCGTGGGCTTCCAGCGTCAGCCGCACCGCGTCGGTGAAGTCCGCGTCATCGTCCACCAGGAGCACTCGCCTCTCCCGGGTCATAGGGCCGCCCGCTCCTCCCTGGAGTGGAGCACCGGGACGGTGATGGTGAAGGTGGTGCCCACCCCCACCTTGCTGTCCACGGCGACCGCGCCCCGGTGCATCTTCACGATGCCATAGACTATCGCCAGCCCCAGCCCGGTGCCCTTGCCGATCTGCTTGGTCGTGTAGAAGGGGTCGAAGATTCGCTCCAGGCAGTCCTCCGGGATGCCCGCTCCCGTGTCGCTGAACTGGATGGCGATCCCCTTGCCGTCGGGGGTCAGCCGCGTGGCTACCTCGAGCGTGCCGCCGGCTGGCATCGCCTCCACTGCGTTCTCGATCACGTTGATGAAAGCCTGCTTCATCTGCTCGCGGTCCAGCAGGGTCTGCGGGAGGTCGCCCTGGAGGTTGGTCTTGAGGGAGATGGCGGAGAACCGCTCCTGTCGGGCGAGCGGCGCGAGGGTCTCGGCGAGGAGCTCGTTGACGTCGGTGGGCTCGTCCCGCAGGCGGCTCTGGCGGGCGAAGTCGAGCAGCCCGCGCACGATGTGGCGGCACCGATCGGCCTCCCGGGCGATCATCTGCGTCTCCTCCCGCCGGGGGTCATCGGGGGTGAGCGACTTGAGCAGCATGTGGGCGTAGATGAGGACGGTGCCGAGGGGGTTGTTGAGCTCATGGGCGACGGCAGCGGCGAGCTGCCCCATGGAGGCCAGCTTCTCGGACTGCACTAGCTGCTGCTCGGCCTCCACGAGGTGGCGGCGGGAGGCGTTCAGCTCCCCGATGGTCCGCTGGAGCTCCTCGATGAGGTAGGGCAGGCACATCTCGACCTCGGCCAGCCCGTGGTAGACGGCGATGGCCTTCTCCCGGCAGGTGGGGTAGCCGCAGGCGCCGCAGTTGAGCTCGTCCTCCGGCTTCATCTTGCCGGTCTCGCTCAGTATCCTGCGGATCTCCTCCTCGCTCGGCTCGGGGGCCTCCACGTGCAGGTCGCTGAAGCCGCGGGACATGTCGAGGTTGTCGTACTGCTCGAGGGAACAGGCATCGTGTTGGGCGAGCTGCTCTCGCGTGTAGTCGGCCACCCGCTGCTTGAGCAGCACGGTGCTCTCGTCGTCGCCGGCGAAAGGCCCGTTGATGCACCCCTCGCATAAGAGCAGGTCGAAGAACCGGGTGCTCAGGCCGTTCTTGTCGAACTCCCGCAACAGATGGGTCACCCGGTCCACCCCCTCGGTGACCACGATTCGGCTCTCCAGCACGTCAGCCTCGATGGCGGCGGTGCGAAGGAGGCCTCCGGAGACGGGGAAGATGCGCCCGACGCCCGCGTAGGGCCCGTCGAAGTCGCTCTCGGGGAGAGAGGAGACGTCGAGGCCGCGCTCCTCCAGCCACTCCCTCAGCTCCTGGTAGGTGAGCACCGCATCAACTGCCCCGGCCACGTTCGGGTCGCGCGCCTCCGCCTTCTTGGCCACGCAGGGGCCGATGAAGACCACCTTCGCCTCCGGCTTGAGCCGCTGTTTGATGAGCCGGCCCAGCGCGATCATGGGGGATACGACGGGCGCGAGGTTGGGGACGAGGTGGGGCAGGTACTTCTCCACATAGCTGACCAGCGCCGGGCACGGCGTGCTGATTATGGGCTCGCTGCCACCGCCCTTCTCGAGCAGGCGCCGGTACGCGCGGGCAGACAGCTCGGCCCCCAGCGCCACCTCCATCACACACGAGAAGCCCAGCCGGCGCACGGCCTCCACGAGTTGGAGGGGCTTCACGCCCTTGAGCGCCACCGGGAAGGAGGGGGCGAGGATCGCCACCACCTCCTCGCCCTGGGCGATCATCTCCTTGGTGAGCGGGAGCGCCTCGCTCTCCACCCGCTTCGCGCCCTGGGCGCACACGCGGATGCAGTTGCCACAGCCGATGCAGCGCTCGGGCAGCACCTTGGCCTGGCCCTCTTGGACCTTGATGGCCTTCGCCGGGCAGCTTCGCACACAGGTGTAGCAGCGCCGGCACCGCTCGCCGATGGTGCTGACTACGCCGCGCATGGCCGGCCCCCGTGCTCGCCGTCCACCGGGTTATGCACCATACCCCTCCAGCGCCCGACGCGCCTCGGGGAAGGGAGCGAGCGCCCGCTCCAGCACGCCGTGCGCCGCGGCCAGGAAGACCCCGTAGTTCGTGATCGCCACCCCTGCCTCTCGGGCGCGGGCGATTCGCGACAGCATCTCCTGGCGGTTGATCATGCAGGCCCCGCAGTGGACCACCAAGCGGAAGGCGTCCAGATCGTCCGGGAAGTCCCCGCCCGAGGTCCAGCGCACATCCAGGTCCCCGCCCGCCAGGCGCCGGAGCTCCCGGGGGATCTGCACCTTACCGATGTCATCGGGCTGTCGGTGGTGGGTGCATGCCTCGGCGATCAGCACCCGATCTCCCGGCCGCAGCCGGCCCAGCGCCCGCACCCCCCTCACCAGCTCCACCAGGTCTCCCTTATAGCGGGCGAAGAGGATCGAGAAGGAGGTGAAGGGCACCTCGTGGGGCGTGTCGCCCGCCGCCTTCAGCACGGCCTGGCTGTCAGTGACCACCAGCGCGGGCCGGCCGCCCATCCTCTCCAGGGCCTGCTTCAGTTCCCGCTCCTTGACCATGACGGCGATGCCCTGGTGGTCGAGCACATCGCGAATCGCCATCACCTGGGGCAGGATGAGCCGGCCCTTGGGCGCGGCCTTGTCTATGGGTATGCACATCACGACGATGTCGCCCGGCCGGATGAGATCGCCCAGGATAGTCGGCTCGGCCCAGCCGGCCGGCGCGTGCTCGATCATGCGCTGCTTGAGCAGCCCGACTCCCTCTCCCGTGAGCGCGCTGACCGAGGCCACGGGGAGCTCCCGCGCCCGCGCCCAGCCCACGAGCTCCCCGTCGTCCGGGTGCAGGTCCACCTTGTTGACCACCGCGACCAGCGGGACGCCCCGCTTCCGGATGCGCCGGGCCAGGTCGTCCTCGTAGCCGTCCGCGCCCACCGTGGCATCCAGCACGAGCAGCGCCAGGTCGGTCTGCTCCAGCACCTGGAGCGTCCGCTTCACCCGCGCCTCGCCCAGCTCGCCGGTGTCGTCAATGCCGGCGGTATCTATGATGACCACGGGGCCGATGGGCAGGATCTCCATCGCCTTGCGCACCGGGTCGGTGGTGGTGCCCGCCACGGCCGATACGATCGCCGCCTGCTGGCCGGTGAGCGCGTTGATGAGGCTGGACTTGCCGGCGTTGCGGCGGCCGAAGATGGCGATGTGGAGCCGGCTGCCGGTCGGCGTCTCGTTGAGGGTCTTGCTCATGTCATGTCACCGCCTGCACCGCCGTCAGGCGGCGGCTGTGCCCGTGTTCGGCGCTCACGCGGAGCCCCACGCGGGCGACCACCGCCTCGGCATAGGCGCGCAGCTCCGTTCCCTCGAGCGTGCTCCAGCCCTTGCCTGGATACAGGTCATAGCTCCGGCGATGCCGCCTCGGCGTCACGTTGGGCATGAGCACATCCGCGCCGGCCCGCAGCCCCAGCTCCCACCCCTTGGGGTCGAGCGCGCCCAGCGCGGTGGTGGCCGGGATCAGGGCCTGCGGACACAGCAGCCGCAGGCAGGCCAGGAAGCGCAGAGCCAGCCCGAGGCTCCCGCCCGCCGCCCCGGCCAGCGGAGTCGCCGGATGCGGCACGAACGGCCCGCACCCGATCATGTCCAACTCCAGGCTCTGGAGAAATAGCAGGTCATCGGCCAGCATCCCCAGGGTCTGCCCAGGAAGCCCGATGAGCACCCCCGAGCCCACCTGGAACCCCACCCGGCGGAGTGACTCGAGGCAGGCCAGCCGCCGGCGCCAGCTCGCGCCCGGGTGCAGAGACCGGTACAGGGACGGGTCCGAGGTCTCCATCCGCAGCAGGAAGCGGTCCGCGCCGGCCGCCCGGAGCGCCCGGTACTCCGCCTCGGGTCGCTCGCCGATGGAGAGCGTAACTGCGATGTCGCTCTCCGCCTTGATCTCACGCACGAGGTCGGCCAGCGCCTCGGCGCTGTACCAGGGGTCCTCGCCCGATTGCAGCACCACCGTCCGGTAGCCCAGGTTGGCGGCCTCCGCGGCCAGGGCGATGATTCCGTCGGGGTCCATGCGGTAGCGCTCCAGCTCGCGGTGGTCGCGCCGGAGGCCGCAGTAGCGGCAGTTCCGCAGGCAGTGGTTGGAGAACTCGATCAGCGCCCGGAGGTGGACCTCGTCTCCCACGGCGGCCGCGCGACGCCGGGCGGCCGCGCGGTAGAGCTCCCGCGCGCCTGTGGGGTCAGCGCCCAGGAGGACTACCAGTTCCTGCCGCGTCGCCCGGCCGGTCTGCTCCAGCTTGCGGATGGTGGCCTTGACAGCGGAGCTCACAGGTAGAGGTCCCTCTCCCCCTCGCGCACTCTACGCAGTCGCTCGGAGACGGCGGGCCGCAGCGCCGGCGCGACCTCCTCCAGCGCCTCCGCGATCACCCGCTCGCCGGCCGCGCGGGTCTCGGGGGAGGCGTAGTCGAGCAGGTACTCCTGGAAGGTGAGCAGGCCGTTGGGCGTGCAGAAGGCCTGGATGTCGCCGGGCTTGGCCTTGTCCATGAAGTCCTGTCCGGTGCGGCCGAGCCGATAGCAGGCGGTGCAGAAGCTGGGGATGTAGCCGTCCTCGGCCAGCTCCCGCACCACCACCTCGAGGGGGCGAGTGTCGCCGAGGGCGAACTGCTCCGCCTCCGCGACATGGGCGCGCCCGTCCGTGTAGGCGCCCGGGTAGGTCCGGGAGGCGGCGGAAAGCTGCGATACGCCGAGGCGACACAACTGGCGGCGCAGCGCCGGCGTCTCACGGGTGCTCATGATGATTCCGGTGTAGGGGCAGGAGAGCCGGAGCGCGGCCACGATGAGCAGGATCTCGTCGTCCGAGACGGGGTAGGGGACGCGCTCCGCGGCCGGGGCGTTCTGGGCCGGCTCGACGCGGGGGAAGGAGAGCGTGTGCGGGCCGACTCCATAGCGACGGTCAAGGTCCTGAGCGTGAGCGAGGAGCGCGAGGGTGTCGAAGCGCCAGTCCCACAGCCCGTACAGCACCCCCAGCCCGACGTCGTCAATGCCCGCGGCGAAGGCGCGATCGAAGACTCCCAGCCGCCATTGGTAGTCGGCCTTCGGGCCGGAGGGGTGGAGCAGCCGGTACTGCTCAGGGTGGTAGGTCTCCTGGAAGCACTGATAGGTGCCGATGCCGGCCGCCTTGAGGCGCGCGAAGCCCTCGCTGGTGAGGGGAGCCATGTTGACGTTGACGCGGCGAATCTCGCCCGGGCCAGAGCGCGTCTGATAGGCTGTGCTCACGGCCTCGACGGCGTAGTCAACGCCGGCGGCATCGCCCTCGCCGAGCACGAGCAGGATGCGCTTGTGGCCCATGTCCTCGAGGGCGCCGATCTCGCGGGAGAGCTCCGACCTGGTGAGGGTGTGACGGCGCAGCTCGGCGTTGTCACGGCGGAAGGCGCAGTAGAGGCAGTTGTTGCGGCACTCGTTGCTGGCATAGAGGGGGGCGAAGAGCACCATGCGCCGCCCGTAGATCCCCTCCTTGACCGCCCGGGCGGCGGCGAAGATCGCCTCTCGCGCCTGGGGGTCGCGGACGCGCAGCAGCTCCGCCGTCTCCGACAGCTCCAGGCCTGCGCGTGCCCGCGCCTTGTCCAGCAGGTCGTCAAGCCGGCGCGGGTCGGGGGCGGGCACGGGACGGGACAGCTCCTCGATGCGCGCGAGATCGAGGTTAGGGACGACTCCTCGATCGGCGCGAGTTGCGGACATCACCGTCTTCCTTCCTGCGGGGCGGCGGGCGCACGTCAGCCCTCCGCTTCGTCCCCTCCTGCAGGTGCGCCCGCGAGCGCCTGCTGGGCTCCCTCCGCCGCCGCCTTGCCGGCGGGCCGCGGCGTGTAGTGGGTATGGAGGAGGTGGTGGGACCTGTGCCCCAGCGGCTCCTTGAGGAACTGCTCGTAGATGCGGATGATCGAGGGGTTCTCGTGGGACTTGCGCAGGGGCAGATCGCGGTCGGCCTGGTAGATGGCGCTGGCCCGCTGCCGCCGGATGTCGTAGTTGATGGGCAGCGGCTGGCCGCCCCCGCCCAGGCAGCCGCCTGGGCAGGCCATGATCTCGAGAAACTGGAAGTCGGCGCTGCCGTCGCGGATGCGCTCCAGCACCGTGCGGGCATTGGCGAGCCCATGGGCGACCGCCACCTTCAGCTCCAGCCCGTCAATGTGCACCGTGGCGGCCTTGATGCCCTCCATGCCGCGCACGTCCTCGAAGTCGAGCTGGCCCAGTTCCTTGCCGGTGATGACCTCGTACGCGGTGCGGAGGGCCGCCTCCATGACGCCGCCGGTGGCGCCGAAGATGACCGCCGCGCCGGTGGACTCCCCGAGCGGGTCGTCGTAGTGACCCTCGGGGAGGCGCGCGAGGTCAATGCCGGCCTCCCGAAGCATCTGGCCCAGCTCCCGCGTGGTGAGCACGTGGTCCACGTCCTGGAGGCCCGAGTCCCGCATCTCCGGCCGCTCGCACTCGAACTTCTTGGCCGTGCAGGGCATCACCGAGACCACCACCAGCTTCTCCGGCGTGATCCCCGCCTGCTGGGCGAAGTAGGTCTTCGCCACCGCGCCGAACATCTGCTGAGGCGACTTGCAGGTCGAGATGTGATCGAGCAGATCGGGGTAGAAGTGCTCGGCGAACTTGATCCACCCCGGGCAGCAGGAGGTGATCATGGGCAGGAGCCCGCCCTCCTTCACCCGCTTGATGAGCTCGTGGCCCTCCTCGACGATGGTGAGGTCGGCGGTGAAGTCGGTGTCGAAGACGCGGTCGAAGCCCAGGAGGCGCAGGGCGCTCACCAGCCGGCCGGTCACGAGGGAACCGGGAGGCAGGCCCGCCTCCTCCCCCAGGGCGACGCGCACTGCCGGGGCGGTCTGCACCACCACCACCTTCTCGGGATCCTCGATGGCCTCCCACACCGCCGCGATGGAGTCCCGCTCCCGCAGCGCGCCGGTGGGGCAGTAGTTGATGCACTGCCCGCAGTTGACGCACACCACCTCGGACATGCGCCGATCGAGCGCGGGGCCGACGGTGGTCTCCCAACCCCGGCTGCTCGGACCGAGGGCCCCCACCCCCTGCACCTGCTGGCAGACGCGGACGCAGCGGCGGCACAGGACGCACTTCTCGTTGTCCCGGGTGACGTAGCTACTGTCGTCCACCTCGCACAGAAGCCGCTCGCCCTCGAAGCGGTTCTCCCGGATGCCCATCTCGAGGGCGAGCTGCTGAAGCTCGCAGTTCTTGTTGCGCACACAGCTGAGGCAGTCGGTGGGATGGTTCGACAGCAGCAGCTCCACCGACAGCCGCCGCGCCGCCCGCACCCGCCGGGAGTGGCTGTTGACCACCAGACCTGCGCTCGCCGGGAACATGCAGGCAGGCTGGAGCGCCCGCTGCCCCTCAATTTCCACGAGGCAGACCCGGCAGTGTCCCTCAGGGAGCAGATCCGGGTGGTAGCAGAGGGTGGGGATGTAGATTCCGGCCCGGCGGGCCGCCGCCAGGATGGTGTCACCAGGCGAGGCGGCGATCTGCTGGCCGTTGATCGTGAAGGTGAACTCGCTCACTGCTCTCTCCTGAGGGTCAGGCCGGGGGCTCGGGCCGGCCGGCCTGCGTGATGACCCACTCGGTCACGATGACGCCCTGGGCGAGATGCTGGGCGACGACGGTGCGCGCCTTCTCGGCATCCAGGTCGCCGTAGGTGACCGCCGGCAGCCCGGGCTTGTGGACCTCCATCATGGGCTCCCGCTCACACAGCCCCCGGCAGCCGGTCTGCGAGACCGTGACATCGTGGAGGCCCTGGTTCTCCAGCTCCTCCACCACCGCGAGCAGCACGTCGCGGGCCCCGGAGGCGATTCCGCAGGTGCCCATGGCGACCACGACGCGGGCGGCCGACTCTCCACTGCGCGCGGCCAGCGCTCGCCGCGCTTGCTCGCGCGCCTTCCTGAGGTCCTCGACGCTCTTCATCGCCTTCTCCTTGTCACCGGCGCCGCTCATGCTGAGCCCACCTCCTGCGCGGCCGCCTTCGCCGCCAGATGGCACTGGAGACATCGTCCCGCCTCTGCCTGCGCGGCCTCCGGAGAGTAACCAAGCGCCACCTCGGCGAAGGAACGACGCCGCTGCTCGATCGGAAGCTCCGGCATCGCCACCCGCGGCTGCTCCTCGACCTCGTCCTCGTCGGGGGCGGGCCGGCCGTCCTCGATCTGGACCTTGGCGGACTCGATGCCCCGTAGCGCCAGGTCTATGCTGTGCGCGGCCCGCAGGCCGTGGGCGATGGACTCGATCACGGTTCCGGGCCCGCCCACCGCGTCGCCGCCGGCCCACAGCCCGGGCACGCTGGTCTCAAGGGTGGTCGGGTCGGCCTCGACGCGGCCGCGGCGGTCCACGGGGAGGGAGGTGTGTACCAGCGCCGGATCTACCGCCTGCCCGATGGCGACGATGACCGTGTCCACCGCCAGGGTGAAGTCGGCGCCCTCGACCTCCATGGGCCGGCGGCGGCCGCTGCGGTCGAAGTCGCCCAGCTGCATCTGGAAGCACCTGAGGCCCTGGACCTTGCCCTCGCCGATGATCTCCCTGGGCCCGGCCAGGAAGTGCATGGAGACGCCCTCCCGCTGGGCCTCCGCGATCTCCTCCGGCATGGCGGGCATCTCGTTGCGGGTGCGTCGGTAGACGAGGTGCACCTCCTCCGCCCCCAGCCGCAGCGCGGTGCGGGCGGCGTCAATGGCGGCGTTGCCGCCTCCCACCACCGCCACCCTTCGCCCCACCTCCGGCATCTGCTCCCGGTGGCCGAGGTGGGCCAGGTTGACGTCGCGCAGCAGGTCAATGGCATGCACGACCCCGGGAAGGTCCTCGCCGGGCACGCCCAGCTCGAGGCTCTTCCAGGCGCCCACCGCGACGAAGACCGCATCGTTGGCCGCCCGCAGGTCCTCCAGGGAGACGTCTTGCCCGACCCGCACCCCCAGCTCGGCCTGGACCCCGAGGGCGAGGATATCCTCGATCTCCCGCCGGAGGGCCGCCTTCGGCAGCCGATATTCCGGGATACCCACCGCCAGCATGCCCCCCAGCACCGGCAGCGCCTCATATACCTTGACCTGGTAGCCGCGGCGGGCCAGCTCCCAGGCCGCGCTTAGGCCGGCCGGGCCGCCGCCCACCACCGCGGCCCGGAGGCCGTTGGGCTGGGGGCGCGCGGGCTGGGGCCGGCCGTCGTTCTCCACCGCCCAGTCGGCGGCGAAGCGCTTGAGGGCGTGGACGGCCACGGGCTCGTCGAGCTGCCCCCGCAGGCACTTGCTCTCACAGGGGTGGTGGCAGACGCGACCGCACACCGCGGCGAAGGGCATGCTCTGCTTGATGGTGTCCAGGGCCTCGGCGAAGCGGCCCTCGGCGATCTGGCCGACGTAGATGGGCACGTTCACGCCGGCCGGGCACGTGTGCTCACAGGGGGCGCGGAAGAGCGCCGAGCAGACGGCGGCGGGGCAGCGCTTCTCGCGGATGTGGGCCTCGTACTCGTCGCGGAAGTAGCGGATGGTGGAGAGCACGGGGTTGGGGGCGGTCTGCCCGAGGCCGCAGAGCGCGGACTCGCAGATCTCGTGGGCGAGGTCCTCGAGCAGCTCGATGTCCCCCTCCCGGCCCTGGCCCTGGGTGATGCGGGTGAGGATCTCGAGCATCCGCTTGGTGCCGATGCGGCAGGGGGTGCACTTGCCGCAGGACTCATCCTGTACGAAGTCCACGAAGAAGCGGGCGAGGTCCACCATGCAGGTGTCCTCGTCCATGACGATCAGGCCGCCCGAGCCCATGATCGCCCCCAGCTCCTTCAGCGACTCGTAGTCCACCGGGACGTTGAGCATCTCGCGGGGGATGCATCCGCCAGAGGGTCCGCCGGTCTGGGCGGCCTTGAAGGCGCGGTTTCCTCTGATGCCTCCCCCGATGTCGTAGATGATGTCGCCGAGCTTGGTGCCCATGGGCACCTCGACGAGGCCGGTGTTGTTGATGTCGCCGGCGAGGGCGAAGACCTTGGTGCCGCGGCTCTTCTCGGTCCCGAACTGAGCGTACCACTCCGCGCCGTTCAGGATGATGGCCGCGATGTTGGCGTAGGTCTCGACGTTGTTGAGCAGGGTCGGCTTGTCCCACAGCCCCTGCTGGGCCGGGAAGGGCGGCCGGGGGCGGGGCTCACCGCGCCGGCCCTCGAGGGAGGCCATGAGGGCGGTCTCCTCGCCGCACACGAAGGCGCCCGCGCCCATGCGGATATCGAGGTCGAAGTCGAAGCCGGAGCCGAGGATGTTGCGGCCGAGCAGCCCCTGCTCCCGGGCCTGCCTGATCGCCCACGAGAGGCGCTCCACGGCGAGCGGATATTCGGCCCGGACGTAGACGTAGCCCTGGTTGGCGCCGACGGCGTAGCCGGCGATGGCCATGGCCTCGATCACGCTGTGGGGGTCGCCCTCCAGGACACTGCGGTCCATGAAGGCTCCGGGGTCTCCCTCGTCGGCGTTGCAGACGACATACTTGGGGCGGCCAGGGGCCTTGCGCACGAACTCCCACTTCAGGCCGGTGGAGAAGCCGGCCCCGCCTCGTCCGCGCAGGCCGGAGGCCTTGACCTGCTCGATCACCTGCTCGGGGGTCATCTCGGTGAGGGCCTTGGCGAGCGCCTGGTAGCCATCTCGGGCGATGTACTCCTCGATCCGGGCGGGGTCTATGACGCCGCAGTTGCGCAGCACGATCTTCTGCTGGCGGGAGAAGAAGTCTATCTTATCCAGCGTGGGCAGCAGCTCGCCGGTGGTCGGGCGGCGGTAGAGCAGTCGCTCCACCACGCGGCCCTTGAGCAGGTGGTTCTCGACGATCTCGGGGACGTCCTCGGGGGTGAGCTTCTGGTAGAAGACGCCCTCTGGGTAGGTGATGATGACCGGTCCCAGGTCACAGGAGCCGACGCAGCCGGTCTCGACGACCTGGATCTCCTGCTCCAGCTCACGGCGCTGGAGCTCGTTGCGAAGCGCGCTCGCCACCGCGCGGCAGCCCGATGAGACGCAGGCCGCGCCGGCGCATACGAGAACGTGGGAACGGTAAGCAGCCATGGAATGCTATCCTCCTCGCTCTCGGGCGGCGGCGCTAGGACCGGTCCTTCGAGCGGTGCTTGGCGAGCAGCTCGCCGACCTTGCCGGGCTTGACCCGGCGGTGGATGTCGTCGCCGACGGTCATGACCGGGGCCAGCCCGCAGGCCCCGATGCAGCGGACCACCTCGAGGCTGAACTCACGGTCCTCTGTCGTGCCCCCGACCCCGATGCTAAGCTCGCGCTCCACCTGCTCGAGCACCCGGCGGCCGCCGCGTACGTAACAAGCAGTGCCCAGGCACACCCGCACTGTCTGGCGGCCACGGGGGACCATGGTGAAGAACGAGTAGAAGGTGACCACGCCGTAGACCTCGCTCACGGGGATGCCTAGCCCCTCCGCGATCCGCTCCTGGACCTCGGCGGGGAGGTATCCGAAGAGGTTCTGGGCGCGATGCAGGACCGGTATCAGCGCCCCCGGCTGGCCCCGATGCTCCTCGATAATGCGCTCGAGCTCGGGGAGGAGTCGCTCCATCTCTCGGGCCTCGGCGGCCCGCTGTGCACATGCGCACGTCCCTGTGTGGTCCGGCATTCCGCCCTCCCGGCGTCGGCGCGTCCCGGCAGGACGAGCGGCCGGACGCCTCGTGGGATATCCGACAAGCAGTGTTCCGCTACCGCGCCTTCCGCAAACACCCGCGGGAGCGCGATCTGAGTCTTGTGCAACCTGGCAGGGGCATCCTTACACGCGGCCAAGCCCCTGCAGCCGACAGGGGCGGTGAGGCCTGCCACGGGCCGGGCGGACGCGGACCCGGCCGCGGTGAGGTCATGTGAGGTTTCTCACCTGCCATGCCATGGTAGCACAGACCGCCCCGCGCCTCAAGAGGCGCGGGCACCCGCAGCTCAGGCGATGCTGCCGATGCGGCGGCGGCCGGCCGCCGTCCTCGCCTCGATGTGGCGAGCGAGGGCGAGGGGGCGGCGCCGGAGGCGGCTGGGCGGCGTGACCTGATAGGCGCCGCCGGGGCCCCGGTGGCGCAGCCGGAGCCGGAGGTCGGGATGCAGGAGGGCGGCCGCCGCCAGGGTAGACCCCAGGGCGCCCAGGGGCGCCCGGTCAATGTGGGAGAGCTGGAACTCGGCGACTACCTGCGCCCCCGCGCCCGGGGCGCTCGAGACCCGCAGCCGCCCCCCGGCCTGCGCCGCCGCGCTCGCTAGCAGCGCGAGCCCCAGGCCCACCGCCCGCGTGCTACGGGTGGTAACGAAGGGATCGGCCGCCCCGGCGAGCAGATCGGGGGCCATGCCGCGGCCATCGTCCGAGACGCAGATCCGCAGGCGGTCTCGCGCCGGGTCCTCGGTGATGGTGATCTCCACCCGAGAGGCGGCGGCCTCGGCGGCGTTCTCGATCAGGTCCAGCAGGTGCAGCGACAGCTCCTTCACAGCGCCATTCCCGTCCGGAAGGCGCCCGCCCCGAGGCAGGCGCGCAGCGCGCTCACCGACGCCTCCTCGGCCTCGAAGACCGTGTACCGGGCGCCGATCTCCTCCAGGCGGTGGGCATCGCTGCCGGCCAGCCGGCCGGCCACCATGCCGCCGGGGCCGCCCTCGAGGCCATCGAACTCGACATGCTGGGGGATGAAGCCGAGCACGCCGAGGATGCCGTGGGCGCGGCGCTGGACATGGGAGGCGACGACCAGCCCGCCCCGGCCGCGGGCCTCCTCCACCGCCTGCCCCAGGGGCAGGTCGGTGGCGGTGTAGAGCGGCCGGGGCTCGCGGCCCAGGATCACGCCCTCCTTGTCTACCAGGAGGCGGGGGCCGAAGGGGTCGTCCTCGCTCTCCGGTCGCTCGGGCAAGTGGTCGTAGACGAGGCGCTGTAGGTCAAGGGCTTGCTCGACTTCGTCGAAGAGGCAGAGCAGGTGGACGGTTTCGCGGGTCTCGATCTCGAGCCCGGGCTTGACGACCAAGCGGTCGCCGGCGGCCTGGACGACGGCGGCGGCGTTGGCGGCGGAGTTGTGGTCGGCGATGCCGATGGCGTCCAGGCCCCGCGCGCGGGCGCGCTGGACGATGAGCGGGGGGATCATCTCGGCTTCGGCGCAGCCACTCAGGACGGTGTGGATGTGAAGATCGGCGCGCCAGATGGGCACCTAGCGAATCCCTAGCGCGTAGAGCTTGCCCACCAGCGCGAACGCGTTCTCCCGGCTGGTGAGCAGAGGGATACCGCGCTCGCGGGCGCGCTCGATGGTGTCGGGCTCGGGCTGCTGGCCGTCGGCGATCAGGACCGCGCTGAGGTCGAGCAGCTCAGCGACGCCGACGACGTTGGGGTGCACCTGGATGGTGATCCAGATGTGGCCGGCCTTGGCGCTCGCCATGACGTAGGACAGCAGGTCGGAGACGCACCCCCCGGTGATCTGGCGGTCCAGGCGGCGCTGCCCGGTGATGGTCTCCAACTCGAGGGCGCGAACGGCCTCAAGCACGGTCATCGGTGCGTTCCTCCTTGCTCTCCTGGGGGCGCGGCCGAAAGGTCATCTCCACCCGCGTCCCGCGGTCAAGCTCGCTGGTGATGCACAGCGAGTCCGAGCACCGCTGTATGTTTGCCAGTCCCATGCCCGCGCCGAAGCCCAGCGAGCGCGCCTTCTCGGAGGCGGTCGAGAACCCCGGGGCCATCGCCCGCTCCACGTCCGCGATGCCGGGCCCCCGGTCGCTCGCCACCGCCCGCACCTCCTCGCCCTCCACCTCCACCTCGATCAGCCCGGAGGTGGCGTGGATGACGATGTTCATCTCCGCCTCGTAGATGGCTATGACCACCCGGCGCGCCAGCTCGGGCTCCAGCCCCGCCTCCGCCAGCCGCCGCTTCACGTCGGCCGCTGCGCGACCTGCCAGGAAGAAGCCGCCCCCGAGCACCGGGTACCTCATCGTGAGCCGATCTGCCGATGGCTGGCCCACGTCCCCTCACCGGCCGCCGGAGCGATCGTCGGGGCGGTGGGCGATCACGCCGGGCAGCCCCCGCACGTAGAGCCGGCCGCAGGCATCGTACATCGAGTGGGGGGTGACCATCAAGGGAAGGCCGTGCTCCCGGGCCATCTCGATGGTCTCGGGGTCGGGCCGCTTGCCCCGCACCAGCACCACCGCGGCGATGTCGGCCACCTGCGCGGCCTGCACGACCGACGGCTTGGTCAGCCCGGTCAGCAGCAGCATGCCTTGGCGGCCGAAGATGAGTACGTCGCTGAGCATATCGGCGGCCCCGCCGACCGGCACCTCCACGTCCAGCCGCTCCCGGCCCACCAGCACCTCCGCCTCCAGCAGCTCTGCCACCTCCGCCAGCCGCACCGCTTCCCTCCCTGCTGTCCTCCGGTGTCCTCGGCTCCGGCCGCCGCCGGTGGCTCAGATCGCTCCCGCGGGCCGCCGGCAAGCGGCCCGGTCGGGCCAGCAAGACACACGGCCTTGCTGCCCGCCTCCGGCACCCCATTCCCCCGAAGTCGGCAGAACCCTCCCGTGTCAGCACTGGGCTGTGCCTCCCAGCCCCGGAGGAAGCTGCAACCCCCCGGGGTGGACAGTCGGCGTGGCGGCATCATCTGAGGAGCATGGACGTGAACCGGAGAAAGCAGTGCCCGGCCGGGGAGGAGCTGGTACCTCCAGCGCGGAAGGACGGCCTGGCAGGACGACACCCGCGGAGGCGACAGGGACACGCACCCAGAGGGCCTCTGCCGTGGGGGACTCGGCGGGCCCGCCGGCCTCGTTGGCGGGATTCCGGCCAGCACCGGAGCGGCTGAAGGCGGAGGTGTCCCTGGTTCTGGAGCCCGGCGGACGGGATGGATCCGGTCGTTGACGGGGTACCCTCGCATGAGCCTGCGCGATCGGCGAGGGGTATAAGAGGACATGGCAGCATGTGCGCGGACCCTATAGTGCCATTGGGCAGCGAACATGAGGACTACCTCCATGACGAGTCCCGAAGCACCGGCTTCGCGGATTCGATCTCCTTTCCCGCCACGGAGGAGGAGGTCATCGAGGTTGTGAGGGCTACCCGCGCCCGCAAGGAGAGCATCACGGTCCAGGGCGCGCGGACTGGCATCGCGGGAGGCGCTGTGCCGAGGGGCGGGCACATCCTCAACCTCCAACGCATGAACACCATCGGCGCAGTCCGACGGGACTGCGAGACCGGCGCCGCGACCATCATCGTCCAGGCGGGGGCGCTGCTGCAGGACATCTACCGCGCGGTGGAGAGCGAGGGCTTGTTCTTCCCGCCGGACCCGACCGAGACCTCGGCCTCCATAGGCGGCGCGGTGGCGTGCAACGCGTCGGGGGCGATGTCCCACCACTACGGACCCACCCGCCGGTGGATACGCTCGCTTCGGCTGGTGTTGGGCGACGGTTCGCGGCTCTCCATAGCGCGGGGACAACACCGGGCGCAGGGCCGCGCTTTCACCCTGACCACCGACTCGGGGCGTATCATCTCAGGGCAGCTTCCGGGATACACGCAGCCCGGGGTGAAGAACGCCGCCGGATATTACGTGGCGGATGACATGGATCTGCTCGATCTGTTCATCGGCATGGAGGGCACCCTGGGGATCGTCACGGAGGCGGAGCTGCTCCTCATGCCGCGCCCGGCGGAGGTGCTGGGCCTGATCGCTTTCCTGCCGTCCGAGGAGGCGGCGCTGCAGTTCGTCCGCGCGCTCCGGGGGGAGGGCGTGGAGGCTGGGGGCGCTCTGCGCCCGGTCGCGATCGAGTACTTCGACCACGACGCGCTGGAGCTACTGGGGCGGATGAAGGCCGAGGAGCAAGCCTTCGCGGATATCCCGACCCCTCCCGCCCACCTGCATCCGGCGGTCTACGTCGAGTTCCACGGCGACGATGAGGCGATGGCGGAGGAGGCGATGCTGCAGGTCCTCGACGCGCTCAGCGCAGCGGGGGGGAGCGATGAGGACACCTGGGTCGGGATGACGCCCCGGGAGATGGAGCCCCTGAAGGCCTTCCGACACGCGGCGCCGGAGGCCGTGAACCTGCTCATCGCGCAGCGAAAGCGGGAGCTCCCTGATCTGACCAAGCTCGGCACCGATATGTCGGTGCCGGACGCCCGGCTGGAGGCCGCGATGGCGATGTATCGCGAGGCGCTGGGCGAGGCGGGGCTGGAGTCGGTGATCTTCGGCCATATCGGCGATAACCACCTCCACGTGAATGTGCTTCCCCGCAGTCTGGACGACTACGAACGGGCCAGGGGGATCTACCACCGGTGGGCGGAGCAGGTGGTGAAGTGGGGAGGCTCGGTGTCGGCCGAGCACGGCATCGGGAAGCTGAAGGTCGGGTTGTTGCGTCTGATGTACGGCGAGGCCGGCGTGGCGCAGATGCGGGAGCTCAAGGCCCGTTTCGACCCGGATGGACTGCTCAACCCCGGCAATCTGTTCGGCAGTTGAGCTGTTGATGGCCAGGGTGCCGCCGGCGAGGAGAGACGCTTCCTCCCCCACGGGCCCAGGGGCGGATACGCCGGCAAGGCCGTCCCCGGGGAGGGCTACACCCGGCCCTGGGTGACCAGGCCGACGAGTGACCACAGGCCGCTGTTGAGCAGGTCACCGAGGATGAAGCCGATGGCGAGGGGGATGGTGGCGCGGTAGAGGCGCAGGCCGGCATAGCGGATGACGAGGGATTTGGCGGCCCAGCCAACGAGGAAGGGCATCCAGTACCAGTTGAGGCCCCAGCACATGCCGGCCATGTAGCCGACGGGGTGGAAGGGCCACCACCAGAAGCGCAGGCGCATGAGCCCCAGGAAGACGGCGAAGAAGGCGCCGAACCCCATGGCGAGGAGGCCGCCCACATCGGGGCCTGGCGAGTGGTAGAGGACGCGCCAGATGATGCGGCCGCCATCTCCGACGCTCTGGGGACCGAGCCAGCCGGACTGCAGGCCCCGGAGGCCGAACCAGCCGTATCGGTAGATACCGGTGAGGATGGCGGGGAGGCCGAGGCCGAGGGTGAGAAGGAAGGCGAGGATGATGGCGCGGGTGAGGCGGCGGAGGCTGATGTTGGCGGAGTCGGCGATCTTGAAGGTCTCGAGGGCATTGCCGGAGATGACCTCGTAGATGGTGCCGAAGCCTTGGCCATAGGTCCACCGCAGCGACATCATGATGACGGTCTCGCGGAGCCGGTAGAAGGACGGCCCCAGCGGGGTGTTCAGCAGGAACTCCAGCTCCAGGGGGAACATCGAGAAGCCCAGGCCGGTCTCTGCGCGGAGGCGGGCCCAGACGATGTAGTAGCCGAGGATGCCGCCGATCATGATGGCGCCGACGAAGGCGCGGGCGCCTGCGGCCCAGGTGAAGTAGACCATGGCTGAGAAGGTGAGGACGAAGCCGACGAGGGCGGCCCGGTAGGTGAAGGGCTCGTGGGCGTCGTCGCGGCCGGGGCGGCGGGAGAGAGCGGTGCGGAATACGCGGGCGAGGTGATTCCGGGCGATCCAGAGGCTCCAGAAGCCGATGGCGAGGAGGGCGCCCCCGCCCTGGAAGCGGGGGGCGGGGAAGCCGCTGTCCCAGATCATGGAGGGGTCGCGCGGCTGGGTGCCGGCGAAGACGCCGAGGACGTTGGCAGCGACCAGGAGCCACCAGAAGAACCAGGCGGAGAACGAGAGCTCTTTGGGGATGAGGTAGGCGATGGCGATCATCCAGGGCCAGAGCACCAGGGTGATCTCGCCGATGGCGCCCAGGGGCCCGACGCGCTGCTCGGGCATGAGGGCGAGGGGGCCGAGGGGTACGGCGGGCACGGAGGGCCAGCGGTGGGAAAGGTCGTTGATGAAGGTGAGGCCGAACGAGATGAGGGTGCCCAGCCAGAACATCCAGTCGGTGGGGAGGCGGGCGCGGCGCCGGGGGTCCTCGGCGACGAGTTCGAGGGGGAGCTGGGCGATGGGGAAGGTGAGGCGCTCGTTGCTGATCCATTGGCGCTGCAGGATGACCAGAAGGCAGAGGGAGCACAGGAAGAGGGCTAGCATGAACCCGGCCCAGGCCCCCAGTGGAGTCCACCAGAGAGACCAGGGTACGCTCGCCTGCCCCTGGAAGAAGCTCTCGACCGCGTAGGGCTCGGTGGGTGCGAACCAGAGGGGGACCTGGTCGAGGAAGGTGTAGCGCCAGATGAGGTGGACTTGTGACATGTAGTGGTAGTGGATGGTGCCGCAGAGCATCCAGGCGGTGGTGGTGCGCCCGATGAGGGGGCCGGCGACAAGGAGGAGGGAGTAGATCACAAGCAGCTCGCGCCGGCTCAGGCGGAGGCGACTCAGAAAGGGGAGGCCGGAGAGGGCAGTGAGGGCGAACAGGGTGACGACGGGGACCATCGAGGGGACCCCGACGAACATGTTGGTGACGTTCCAGGCGATCTCGACGTAGAAGGCGATGGGGATGAAGGCGACGAGCAGGAGGAGCGCGATGAGCACCGCGCGCGGGGTGACGCCGCCGGCGCCGGGTGGGATGTTCCGGGGGCCCGTCATGCTCTCCCAGGTTCGGCGGGCCCCGGCTACTCCCCTACCCGCGCGGAGGCGAGGAGGAGACAGATGAGGAGGTCGAGGGCGGCTGAGCTACTGACGCGCGCCCGTGCGCGGCGTGGAGAGCTTGTGTCGTGGCGGCGATGGCTGCACATGCACCCCGAGCCAAGCATGCAGGAGCGGGAGACGGCGGGCTTCGTGGCGGAGCGGCTGGCGGAGATGGGTGTGGACCGGCTCCAGCGCGGGGTCGGCAAGACGGGGGTGGTGGCGCTCATC